>JBIKKR010000129.1:0-8563 GCA_044360225.1 Bdellovibrionota bacterium
TCACGAGGAGAGTCAAAGCAGGTAACGCTGGAGGATGTAATGGGTGGCAACGTTGATCCTGCGCGAATAGCCGAGCTTAGATTCGAGGAGGCGCTTACGCTACTTGAGGGGGTGGTGGCGGCAGTTGAGTCCGGAAATCTACCGCTTGATCAAGCGATCGGTTCATATGAGCGTGGGACCCAACTGATTCAGCATCTGCGTGGTTTGCTCTCGGGGGCCGAGGAGAAGTTGCGGGTTCTCAGTGTAGTAGAGGGACAGTAGCCACGCTGCCCCGGGAAACGAGCTGCTACGAAGTACGAGTTTGCCAGGGAAAATAATGGAGGCCCGAGCCGGATTCGAACCGGCGAATGACGGTTTTGCAAACCGTTGCCTTAGCCAACTTGGCGATCGGGCCTCAACGAAATACTTTGACTGTGGCTGTTTTGGAGCAGCCTCAGCTGTTGGAATGAGTATCCAACAGCTATTAGTAACTTGTGAGAAGAAAAATATCAACTGAACTGGGTAATCTTCCCAGGGCATCGCAATTCTCCCGCTATGTACTCAAAACAGCAGGAAGTATCGATCGGGATACAAATGCGCGGGCTAGCGCTTCAAAACTCAATAAAAAACAGCTATCCCCGCGCATTTGTGGCCCTATAAAAAGGACGAGAATTGCGACGCCCTGGGTAATCTTCCAGGGCATCGCAATTCTCCCGCTATGTACTCAAAACAGCAGGAAGTATCGATCGGGATACAAATGCGCGGGCTAGCGCTTCAAAACTCAATAAAAAACAGCTATCCCCGCATTTGTGGCCTTATAAAAAGGACGAGAATTACGACGCCCTTTAGGCCTCTTTTGGTAGGGTGCATTTTCGTGTACCATCGCCCGAGTAGCAGCCATCAGGCGAGCTGTACGAGATGCGGCAGAAGGCTCTTCGGTGTGATAAACGTAAGGGGAGCTTGTGCTGTCATAAACGGTTGGTTAATCGCAGAATTGTTTTAGAGATTAAAATTCATGGCTTACGTTGTTACTCTCAACTGTCTTGGAACCAAAGATCGCTCATGTGTTGAGGTCTGTCCGGTAGATTGTTTCTATAATATCAAGAAGCGTAAGTATAACACCCGTTTCAAGCGTGACCCGAAGCGTGAAGACGATGACGGCATGCTGATGATTCATCCAGATGAGTGCATCCACTGTGGAGCCTGCGAGACTGAATGTCCAGTGGAGGCTATTTTCGAGGATTCTGGGGTGCCGGATGATCTTAAGGAGTTCATCGAGATCAATGCATCGGAAACTACCTCGATGAGTGCAGCAGAGCTTGATGCTGTGCGGTGTACGTCAAAGTAGTCCCCAAGACGGCTGTACGAATGCGAAAGCAGGTGCTTGCTAGCCACGTTGCGCTCTAACAATTTGTTTAGCGCTTGAGCGGTTTGCTGAATCGCTGATGTGGCACCTAGCGTGGTGCCCTCGGCCGACTTCAATGCACAGAGCACTGAGGACACTTCTGAAAGATGCACTAGGTTGTGCGTTTTTGTGTCTCGTGTAACCTTTAGGGAGTGGGTATTTTCTGGTGCATCCCGCATCTGAATGTAGGATTATAGCGATCGCCCCGCGGGTAGGATCGTTTTGCGGTAGTCAGTTGTTTGGGGAATTGTAGAGTACGGTGGTGCATGGGCTTCTTGCGTCGAATCTCTCCGCTACGTGACATGTGTGTGGGCATCAGGGACGGTGTGGCTACCCTGTTGCATAGATCGCAGGTATTCCCAGCTGTTGTAGTGGCAACGCTCGTTAGTTCAAGTGCGGCGTGTGCAAATCCTGGTGTAGGTGCCAATTTTGGATTGCGGGCTAACATCCGATCGGATGCTCGTGGTGGGGCATTTGCGGTTCCTGAGCGGCTTCGCCCGCGCGTTGACTTTTGGAAAGATGTATTTACCAAGTATGGAGGTGGTCATTCGGTCATCCATCATAGGGACTTTCCGCAGATTACCTTTGGCGTGATCGATCTCTCGCGAGAGTATGAGGCCATGTCACGAACGGCCTTTGAGGCTTACAAAGCTGAGGTGGTCAAGCGCACCGTAGAGGACGTGCAGAAGCAGCTGCTTGAGCTCGCTGATGGCGGTGACGTGCGTACTCCGTTTCAAGAGCGGGCGCTCGCTCATCTTGAAGAACGAGGTTTGTCGCGAGAGGTGCTCAGAGCTTGGGTTGAGCAGGATCTGATTCGAACCCAAACAGGTATTCGCGAGCGTTACGCCGAGGCGATTCGTCGCGCATGGCGATACTTGCTAGTTATGGAGCAGATCTTTGTTCAGGAATATGGATTGCCGAAAGAGCTAACTCGATTACCTTTCGTCGAGTCATCCTTTGATTACACGGCATACAGCAGTGTTGGCGCGGCGGGTATCTGGCAATTTATGCCGCGAACCGCACGAAGTCACCGCATGTTGGTTGGTCGATTCGTTGATGAGAGACGCGATCCTATTAAGGCTACGAGAGCTGCTGCAGAGTATCTGCGCTCGGCATACAGCTCCTTGGGTTCCTGGCCACTTGCGCTTACCAGCTATAACCACGGTGTTGGAGGAGTGCGATCCAAAGTGCGTAAGGCGGGTACAGACGATCTCGCGGCGATTCTTGAGGATCCGAACGAGCGGTATTTTGGTTTTGCATCGACAAATTTCTTCCCCGAGTTTCTCGCTGCGGTTGAGATATTCGAGGAGCACGCGAAGTACTTTCCAGAAGTAGAGGAGGCGCAGCCGCTCAGAGTGGTCTCCTACCCGATATCGCGGTCGGTAACCGCTTCATCGTTGGCATCACTTTTGGGGTTATCTACTGATGAGTTGAGGGAGGCGAATTACGCGCTGCTCGATCCGGTATGGTCGGGACGCGCGTCGATCCCGTCGGGATATACCCTGCGAGTCCCAATTGCCTTTAAGGACCGCGCAGATCGACTGTTTGGATCTGGCGCTGGAGTGTTTCCTCCAGGAGGGCCCCCAGAGCCTGCGCGTATTATTCCTGTTGCCAACATTGCGTCCGAGTCAGTTTACACGGTTAAGCGGGGTGAGACGTTGCAGTCGATTGCTCGCAAGTTTGGTGTGACCCCGGACAACATCGCTGATACTAACGAGTTGTCGTCAGCACGAGTTAGTTCAGGTCAGCAGCTACGAATCGCGAGAAGCACTTCATACACCGCTCCTGCATCGGTGAAGGGGGGCAAAGTTAAATCTCCGGCACCGACCTATGTTACCGTTAAAAAGGGGGATACACTGGCCACCATTGCTCAGAAACGTGGCGTATCGATTGAACGTCTGAAGTCTGCTAACCGCCTGAGAGGAAATACAATTGTTGCGGGGCAGAGGCTTAAGCTTCCCTGACCCGGACGAGCCGGAACGAAGCGAGGGGACACAACGAACAGATGGACCATCATACGGAGCTAGAAATCAGGCTTTCAGATGGTTTCAATTGGTCTGGACGTTGCAATGCTCGTCCATCTTAAAGGGCCACAAGTGCGCGGAGCTAGCCTTTTTCATTAGTTTGATAGTGCTCGGCCGCGCATTTGTATCCCTATCGGAAATGCGAACTCTTTCGAGTAGCGAGCGGTAGAATTGAGATACCCTGTCCTATAAGTCACCGTTGTACCCCTTATTCGCATAACCCTTTTGTCAGCCTTTAAGGAACAATAGGTTATGTCACTCGATAAATTTGTGATGAGAGGTTTTACTGGAAGCGTTGGGTCAGGCGAGGGGCGCTGGGTAGCGACCTCGAGTCAAACAACGCAGCAACCAGCAGGTTCAGTGACCCAACATCCGGCGGGAAGCAGTTTTGTCATGGGGGGAGGGGGGCTACGCGCACGTCCCACACCCAGCGCTAGCTCGAAGGGCTCTCATAGCGAGCACGATTCATCTCGAGGTGAAGCGACGGGCAGTGGGGAACGATACTCGTATGACGCAGGTAAGGTTCGTGACAAGGGGACGCGGCATGACTATGGAAAGCACCCGGGATGTTTCGGTAGTCGATCCTTTAATGACACGATTAACACAAAGCGTGGCCACCAGGTAATGGTTGGAGTGGTATTATACGGGATAGCTTTGTTTATCCTCATCTTTTGCATCATCGCGATGTTTGGCGATGGTAAGAACGAGGATTTTTACACGGGCTCACCAACCTTGCCTAAAAAGGCTAAGCCGATGTGGGCGCGCGGGCGCTAGTTCCTTGCGCAGTTGGCTCTAATAAAACGACCGATCTGCTCTGAAAGAGATGACCCACCTTTAACTACACAGTTGACGTGATCCGCTTCGGGAACAACAACGAGATGTTTTGGTTCAGCAGCACGCGCATGAAGCGAGTGGGCCATGTGGATCGGGACCCGCAGGTCCTGGTCGCCGTGAATGATAAGTTTGGGGATCTTAATCTGACCTACGCGGGAGTCATTGGCAAATCGGCGTGGCAAGAAACGGGTGACCGGTAGGTACGGGTACAGAAACGAAGCTATCTCATGTGAGTTCGTAAATGTGCTTTCGGCGATTAGACATCCGGCGGCAACGCTGCTGGCGAGCTCCATTGCCACAGCTCCGCCAAGAGAGCATCCGTAGATCGCTATCTGTTTTGGTTGAAAGCCAAGGGAGTGCACAAGGTGCGAGTGGGCTGCTCTGGCGCTCGCGTATAGAGCAGCCTCTGATGGCCGTCCAGCACTCTTGCCATAACCGGGATAATCGAACGCCAGACACGAAATCCCTAGAGTCTCAAAGAGTGCGTAGTGGTCGTAAAAGCGGGTGATATTGTGGCGGTTGCCATGCAGAAAGAGCACGACTGCTTCGGATTGACGCGGAAACCAGGCGGCGTCTAGCTCCAATCCAAACTCTGCTCCTATGCCTAATCGCTGGTGGGGTATACACTCAAGAGCGCCGTGATTGGAGGTGTTTGGTTTGAAAGTAAGAAAGTGTTCTAGAAGAGAGAACATCAGAAAACGAGAGAGAGCTTTAATCTAGATTCGGCAGTTAAGGAGGTTACAAATGGCGCAGGTACGCCAATGCCACAAGCCAAAGTTGTTTTGCGTAGATGCTCCATTTTCAGCCCCGCAAGTGCTGATGACTCTAGGTTAAGCTATGAACAACGTCTAAAGCTGGGTTCGAAAATGCATCTTTCCTTGGGATGCAGGGCGGTAATTCTAACTCTACCCTGCATCCCAATCCTAGCGCCGCTACCTACGCCTCAGCTTCTACTGAACCGTCGGTTTCTGCCTTCATGCTTTCGATGTTCTTTGGCCAGAGACAGATAATGTCTTCGCCGGGAACTTGGAATATTCCGAGTTCGTCTCCGTCGCGACGGAAGCCGTATCGAACAGCGCCTCCGTTGTCTCGCAGGAGATCTCTGCAGGCCTTATCCTGTCCAGTAAACCAGAGCTGCTGGTAGCGTTCTAGTAAAGACTTATCATCGAGGAGCTCTCGATCGAGCATCGCTAGGCAGCGAGTGTCGACGTTGATCTCACCGACGTTGTCGGTTGCCTCTTTCACAACCTCAGGGGCTGCCTCTAGATTCTCCTCTTCGGGGTGAACGATAATCGTGTAGGCAAAGGGGTCACGCTCGATGCGGTATGTGCCGCACGTTACGTTAATCACCGTGCCGCCGTACTCTCGGATCAGGTCTGACTTGACCTCTGCACTCTCATCAAGAGCCGCTGATATCTTTTCGATGAACTGGGGATTGGCCAACATAAATTGGTCAATTAACACCAAATCACCACTTTCTATTGCGATTCGCTCGCGTTGGTTGCCACTCTCAGCGCTCTGCCGTGGATGACGGCGACCATGTCTTTGGCCTCTTCCTCGCGATGACCTTCCACCGCCACCGCGGTTGGAGCGTCGCGGGCCTCCTCTTTCTCTTCTCATACGAAAACTCTTCCGTTCGAAACTAGACTGTGTTTGTAAAACTCCCTGTTAAGGCTACGTGATATGAGCCCAACTGGTTAAGAATATTGGGTGAAGTATACCAGAACACCTCTTGCCTGTCACATGTCAGTTGGGGTGATCGCAGGGCATCGCAATTCTCCCGCCATCTACTCGCAACAGTTGGAAGTTTCGATCAGGATACAAATGCGCGGGCCTGTGCTGCAAAACTCAACAAAAACAGCTATTCCCGCGCATTTGTGGCCTTTTAAAGTGGATGGGAATTGCGACGCCCTGGGGTGATCGCAGGGTCCACCGTGACGTAGCCTTAGACTTCGACGTAGTTGGCGTTGCTTTCTTATAAATAATTGATATTACAGTGTTTTACATCCCTAGCCGGCTCTTCTTGGTTAGCGCATAAAGGGCTAGTGTGCGGTGTTCTAGGTATCAAGGTGTAGCCCGGAAGCGCCGATTACCCTTAGGTTGGCAGGGATGGCAGGTAGCACCTGTCCCTAATTGCAGTCTGGCGGCCCAAGGGCGTCTTTAGAGTTCGTTTTCTTTCACAATTGAGGAACACAGAGGACCATGTTTGACCAAGGGATTGGAGTTTCAGCTGAGGGCGTTTCTGAGGGGCGAATGCTGGGCTTATGGTACGACCCTGATCGACTAATTGTTGAGGGTATCTACTGTGACGAATTGACGGCGTACAGAGCCAGGCGCCGGTGGATAGAGGCTCTCAAGGTACACTTTCTCCTCGATGATGGAGTCGATTTCTCGCTCAAGGTGAAGCTACTGCGGGGCAACCGACACTTCAAGGTTCAGTGCAGCTTCCTGACGGCGTGTGGTCGCTATGCCTTCTGGCGTCTCACCCACCATCAAGCACTCGAAGTGCAGTGCATTCTTGAGACGGCGCATTTGCCGCGCGCACTCTGCTCGTTGAGCGTGGATACGCTTTCCGACGATGGAGAGTTTGCTATGGAGGTGGAGCCCTCAGAGTCTCAAAGACTGAAGGGGTCGGAGGCGTCCACAGACCGATCCTGGATGCGAGCAGTGAAAACGATCCAACAGCTGGCCCACAGGATCGTTGGCTTGACCAGGGTCACCGCCCGATCCGAGCGTGATTGCAGAGAGTAGAGCATATGCAAAGATTCATATTCCTGAGAGACTCCATGTATGACCGCGAGTAGACGCTAGGACGCGGGAGCGAGGCAAGAATCAGTGGCACGAGTGAATCCTGAGGGAGGTTTTATAATCGCGGCAGGCGAAGTGAGCGCCTTTTCGGTGTGTCCGAAGGCGTGGTACCTGGTGTGGCATGCCTCGAGTACACGAGGTGCAGGTAGTGCAAACAGCATACTCGGACAGCGACTGCACAGCGACTGGTCGAGTTTTTTTGAGGACTCCCTCCGTCTTCTCACGTGGATTCGTTACCTCGCTGTGTTGGTCTGTTTTATGCTTTTGGTCTTCATGGCGATTAGTTCGTCGCGGGCCCCCCTTCATGAGCTTTTTCAACTGTCATACAGGAATCGTGGATTGCAGGTGATCCTACTATTGTCGATTAGTTTGTGGTTGATGCGGTCCTTTGGAAGAGAGGCATCGCGAAGGCGGGAGGCATCGGGCTTTTCGCAAACTGAGGTCGCGCTAGCGATTGATGGAGGTACACTCTTACCAGAGCGGGAGTATGTCTCAGTACGGCAGGGGTTGGCGGGCAGGCCCGATGCGCTCGTTAAGGAGCATGACTACGTTATTCCCGTTGAGCGCAAGCCGCTAGCAAAGAAGCTGCGTGATCGCTACGTGGTACAACTTCTAATTTACATGCGCTTAGTCGAGGAGTTTGAGGGGGTCCGCCCGCCTCACGGATACCTTCTGCTGGGGCCGTCTTGTCGGCGGATTAAGGTAGTGAATTCGGAGTCGAAGCAGCAGTGGGTAGACTCGCTCATTCGAGAGATGCGCGGAATTCTGGAAGGCATGGAGCCACGAGCGGCGCCGCATGAAAAAAAATGCCGGAAATGTGAGGCCCGCGAACGGTGTGACTCGAAGGTGTAAGGCGGCCGAAGATACGCAAGACCCTTGCAACGCCTCAGTTACGACAAACGCGTGCCAATTGCTATTGCAGAGCCGCGAAGAAAATCCGGCACGAGCATCTTTTTTTTACCCTCTAGCTGCACCTCTTCAACCCGTAGGCTGTCAGTACCACAACGAATGACTAGAGTGTCTGAGAGTGCCTGCACCACGGTTCCCGGAGTCGAGTACGATCCGCTCTGAATCGGCGTAGGTTGCGCCTTGAGGATCTTGAGTCGCTTACCTTCCCAGATGGTGTAGCACCCCGGAATAGGGAACATAGCCCGAATCTTGCGAGCAATCTGTTTGGCTGATTGTGACCAGTCGATCTGCGCCTCTTGCGATGAGATCTTCTTTGCATACGAGACCCCCTCAACCGGCTGTGGCCGTGCAGTGAGGGTTCCCTCCACGATAGCGTGGATGTCTTGCACAAGTAACTCAGCTCCAAGAACTGAGAGTTTGTCGTGGAGCGAGCTGTACGTGTCCGTTTCGAGAATCGGTATGTGAGCCGATGAGAACACTGCGCCGGTGTCGAGTCCAGGATCCATCTCCATGAGGCACACCCCAGTCTCAGCGTCCCCTGCCTCGATTGCACGATGAATCGGGGCAGCGCCGCGCCAGCGCGGGAGAAGGGAAGCGTGGATAT
>JBIKKR010000130.1:0-8495 GCA_044360225.1 Bdellovibrionota bacterium
AACTTTCACACACTCGGCACTTAGGAGTTTGTTGTCTTCTACGGCGCAACTTGGCTCCGCCAAGATTGCGCTCGCCCAGCTATTCTCATTCATTTTTTTTAATGAATGAGGCCGGGTTTAGGTCAATTCTCCACGGGAAAACGCTTGGTTGGCGATCTTGCTAATAGCTGCAAAGCTCTCCATAGTTAGCACATGCGTGATTCTCCAGTCATCAGTTTACAAGATGCGACGAAAGCCTACGGTGAAAAGCCGCTGTTTGCAGCCTTAAACTTCGTCTTGACTGAAGGTGAACGTGTGGCTCTTATCGGAGACAATGGCTGCGGTAAATCAACTCTGCTTAAAGCGCTGGCAGGAGAAGTCGAGCTTGATTCTGGGCGGGTTAATATCCGAAAAGGGGTGCGGATAGCATACGTGCCCCAGGAGGATCGCTTTGCTCAGCAGGTTTCGGTGGTGGAGGTAATTGATGCGCATCTGCTAGCCAAAGGATTTGAACACCATGAGATCGCTCGGCGTGCCAGTATGTACCTGGGTCTAGCCGGGTTTAATGATTTCGACGTGAGTGTGTCGACCCTTTCGGGTGGCTGGCGTAAGCGACTTTCGCTCGCATGTGCCCTGGCTGAGGAGCCTGATTGTCTTCTTCTCGATGAGCCGACCAACCATCTCGATATCGACTCGATTGAGTGGTTGGAGCAGCTGCTCGAAGGGCTGGAGTGCGCGATCGTCTTCGTCAGCCACGATCGCTACTTCATTGAGCGTGTGGCATCGCGAGTTATTGAGGTTAACACGATGTATCCGCGGCACCATATCGCAGCGCCTGGCGGTTATGCAGATTTCATTGAATATCGTGATGAGATGCTCGGGCAGCTTAGGCAGCAGCGAGATTCCTTGGCGAATAAAGTTCGTAGAGAAGTGGAGTGGCTACGTCAGGGGGTCAAGGCGCGCACAACGAAATCAAGAGCGAGGATCAATGAGGCTCACCGCCTTATTGGTGAGCTCAGAGGGGCAGCGGTTACTGAACGTCCATCAATAGACCTGGAGTTTGCGACAACGCAGCGAAAGACCAAGGAGTTGTTAAAGGCTGAGCGGGTGGCCCAGGCGATTAATGACCGCACACTGTTTTCTGATGTATCACTAGTGCTCTCGCCGGGTTCACGGCTAGCGATCGTTGGCCCGAATGGCAGTGGGAAAACGACACTTGTGCGGACCCTGCTGGGTGAGTTGCAACCTACCGCAGGCCGTATCATGCGAGTTCAGAACCTACAGGTTGCTTTTATGGATCAGGCGCGCAGCCAGATTCGAGACGGTCTAAAACTTAGAGAGTTTCTCTGCCCCGATGGTGATTCGATCGTCTATGGTGGTGAGTCGATTCACGTAGTGGCATGGGCGGCTCGATTCCTCTTCTCTCATAATCACCTGGCGCGAGATCTCGCAGCTCTTTCTGGTGGCGAAAAGGCTAGGGCTATTCTGGCCAAGAGTATGTCACAAAGGGCTGATGTGCTGGTATTTGATGAACCAACCAACGATCTGGATATCGGTACCCTGGAGAATCTTGAGGAAGGGTTTGCCAGTTTTCCTGGCGCTATTGTGCTGATCACGCACGATCGATACCTCCTTGATCGAAGTGCGAGTATGGTGCTTGGTCTTGCGGGAGGTCAGGCGGGAATGTTTGGCAGCTATGCTCAGTGGGAGGCACATCGTAACGAGCATCGCCGCTCCGAGAGTAAGGCAGCGGATGAGCGGTTGCGTCGTTCGTCGCAGGGCGGCACTGGAGGCGAGGCAGCAGTGGGCAGCTCTAGCGGGAAAGCGACCAAACGTCTTTCGTACAAGGACGCTCGGGATCTTTCGATGATTGAGGAGCTGATATCCAAGGCAGAGGAGCGGGTTGCTGAAACTCAACGACAGATTGATTCGGGAGAATATTCCACTGATGCCTCCAAGCTCACTCAGTTGTGCGAGACACTAACGGTGCAGCAGCAGGAAGTTGAGCGGTTGTATGCGCGGTGGCAGGAGTTGGAGTTGTTGAGTAGTGGATCTTGAAGGGCACCGAGGTGATTAAACCTAGACTCAGCAGTTGCGGGTCTGAAAACGGCGCATCTACGCAAAATCACTTCGGCTTTTGTGCAGCTAGAAGTTTATGCGACTCTGCTCGTTTTTGTATGACGCTATCCCAGAAATTGCAGATTTGTTACAGTAAAGGGGTACTCAGGGCATTCAAATCGAAAAGAATCTTATCGCTACCGGAGATAGCGTATGACGACGGCTCGAAAGAGAGTTCTTGTTCCACTAGCCGAAGGTGAAATCGGCCCAGGCGGTAACTCGCTTATTGCGCACACCTACCTGACGAAATTAGAGGCGAGGAATGTGCTGCCTCTCCTGATATCTCCAGTATCGTCGCGAGCAACGATCGGAGACCTCCAGGGGATGGCAGACGGGCTGCTACTGCTCGGTGGTGTAGATATTAATCCAGCTCGGTATAGGGCCGTGCGACACCCTGAAACTGAGGAGCCCTCAAATCTGCGAGATGCCCTTGAGATTCAACTGGTGCATGACTTTCTAAGCACAGGGAAGCCGATTTTTGGTATCTGTCGAGGCTCTCAACTCCTGAACGTCGCGCTCGGGGGAGCTCTTATTCAGCACGTACCAGATATAACTACCAAGCCACATCGTCCGGAGGGAAAACTCTCCTACATCGAACAAGCCAACGCATGCTTGCATGAAGTTACCGTTACACCTGGCTCGAAGTTACACTCGATTTTAGGCACGGAAAATGTGGTGATGAACTCCATGCACCACCAGGCGGTCGATACTCCCGGTAATGGGATGCAAATAGTGGGGAGAAGCTCAGACGGGATCGCGGAACTATTTGAACACGAGACACACCCGTTCTGTATTGCTACTCAGGGTCACCCAGAAGCGATGTCAGGCACCACAGATGCAATCTGGGACGCTTTCGTAGCGGCGTTGTAGCGGGAGTCGCAAGGGCATCTTTACGTCCCGTAGTTTCGAGTAGACGGATGCGGAACTGCGAAGCTCTATCGTTGCAGATACCTATTGTGCGACAACACAGAATAGGTGAAAACAATAGTAGGGATTCAGGAGATGCGCGGCACATTATACTGCGGGGATACGCTATGGCTATTAAAATGAATGAACCGATCGGTCCGGCCACGTTTGGACCCCTGATAGCGCGTCTGACGGTAGGGGCTTATTTTATGATGGCTGGCCTCAGCAAATTACAGATGCTTTCGGCCTTTGTTGCACAGGTTAAGACCTTCGGCGTACTGCCAGATAATGCAGCATCGCTCTACGCGGTGTTGTTGCCCTATATGGAGACATTTATCGGTGGGTGCTTTGTGCTGGGGCTGTGGACGACCATGGTCGGTATTTTAGCGAGCGGATTGCTGATCTCGTTTGTTTTTGCCTTCGGGTTCTTTCCTGGTGCATCAGATATATTCAATAAGGATGTGGTGTTGTTGGGTGCAGTCGTATGCCTGCTCTACACAGGACCCGGGGCTTACAGCCTCGATAACGTTCGTAAGCCACCTTCAGCAGCCCATTAGAGCAGGTCGAGTTGGGTTAACGTAAAAGGCTTTCCGGTGTCGAAGCGCAGAGTGACAATTCCCACAGCGTTGCGTCGCCACATACCCGAGTCATCGGGTATATTGGTTGCGGTCTCAGGAGGCAGGGACTCATCGGTATTGCTGCATGCCCTGTTGGGCGTACAACGGCTGCTAAGGCTCCGGATTGAGGTGTGCCACGTAGACCACGGCTTGCGTGAGTCGAGCAGTAAAGATGCCCGGTTTGTGACGCAGTGGTGCTCTGATCTTGGAGTCGTCTGCCACGTACGATCCTTAGGCGGAAGGCCGGCGCAAGATAACGTAGAAGCCTGGGCGCGGCGCGAACGGTATGCGGCGCTGGCGCGGGTTCGAGAGAGTCAGCAGCTCGACTGGATAGCAACTGCGCACAACGCCAACGACGTTGCAGAGACCTTGTTAATGCGTCTGATAGCCAAGAAGGAGCTTACTTCGATCGATGAGTCTGATACCCGACGGCATGTGCTCAGGCCGTTCCTTGAGATTGGCCGCGAGCAGATCGATGACTACGTCTCTTCGCAGCAGGTGCCGTTCGTGGAAGACCCCACTAATGTGGATACCAGCTTTGTGCGGAACCGCGTGCGTCACGAGGTCTTACCACTTCTCAGGGAGCGTTTTGATCCCTCGATCGTGTGGATCCTCTCGGAGCAGGCGCGCTCGCTAGCTCAGGATAGTGAGGCGCTGCGGTCATTGGCGCGCGCGGTTGTTGATGATTTAGGCCATATCCGTGAGGGTGATCTGGATTGGCTCGGCCGCTTGCGTGATACCCTGCATGGGGTAGCGCCAGCGATTCGGTGGCGTGTTGTGCAGGCTTTATGTCCGGCGCGATTGGGGTTTGTCGTTGGCGAAGCTAAGGCTACAGCCATGCTTCGGGTTATTAGTGGTGAGGAGCCGGCTATCGACCTGGGAGGTGGCTTGAGTTTTGAATGTTCAAGCGGCGGGCTCCAATTCGTAACGCGATAGCCTGTAATCTTGCGGACTTAGCGCGGATTTATCTCAGATTATCAGTGTCCTTTTTGAGAAGATCCTGTATGATACGGGGGTTTGGTAAGATTTCCACGAGGCGTAACGAGCCAGCGACCCTAGCCGACGATGCTACGGCGCTTGGTTCCTTCTAAAAGGTGATGCAGTTGGGAAAGAATGGATTGTTTTGGGTTGGGTTGATCTTGTTGGCGCTCATGGCGTACAGCTTCGCGAACAAAGGTCGTGATGTAGCGACGCAGGTGTCGTACACGGAATTTCTGCAATCAGTTGAGAACGGAGATGTTCGTACGGTTAAGATAGAAGGTTCGTCGGTGGTAGGAGAGTACCGCGCTAAGACTGGCGAGTTGAGTAAGTTTAGAACAACTGCGCCCACAGACGATTCGATGATTCCGCTGCTGCGGAAGCACTCAGTAGATATAGAGGTTTCGGATCCAGGGAGTGAGTCTTCCTACATGTTATTTCTTCTAAACGCGTTGCCCATTCTGCTCTTCCTCGGAATCTGGTTCCTATTCTGGCGGCAGGTCCAGATGGGGGCAGGAAAGGGGATGAGCTTTGGAAAGTCTCGCGCCAAGCTGCTTACCGAGAGTCAGCAGAAGGTTACCTTTGCTGATGTGGCCGGTATTGATGAGGCACGCTCCGAGTTGGAGGAGATCATCGAGTTTCTAAAGGATCCAAAGAAGTTTACCCGGCTTGGTGGGCGGATTCCCAAGGGAGTTTTGCTTATCGGCTCACCTGGTACCGGAAAGACGCTTCTGGCTAAAGCGATCGCAGGAGAAGCTGGCGTTCCGTTCTTCAGTATCTCCGGTTCTGACTTCGTTGAGATGTTTGTGGGAGTTGGTGCATCGCGAGTTCGCGATCTCTTCATCCAGGGGAAGAAAAATGCGCCGTGTATCATATTTATTGATGAGATCGATGCAGTTGGTCGCCACCGTGGAGCTGGAATGGGAGGCGGTCACGATGAGCGTGAGCAGACCTTAAACCAGCTACTCGTTGAGATGGATGGGTTTGAGAGTAACGAGGGGGTTATCCTGATTGCGGCCACAAATCGTCCGGATGTCCTCGATCCGGCGCTTCTCCGACCGGGCCGGTTCGATAGACGAGTCGTGGTGTCACGTCCCGACTTGAATGGCCGCTTGGGAATTCTCAAGGTGCACACCAAGAAGGTTCCGCTGTCGAGCGATGTTGACCTCACCTTGGTTGCGCGTGGCACTCCTGGGTTCTCTGGAGCCGACTTGGAGATCCTCGTCAATGAGGCGGCTCTGTACGCTGCGCGCAAGAATAAGTCGCTTGTAGAGCGCTCAGATTTTGAGTACGCCAAGGACAAGGTCATGATGGGAGCCGAGCGACGCTCAATGCTCTTATCGGAGAAGGAGAAGTTAACTACCGCGTACCATGAGTCAGGGCATGCGCTTGTCGCAAAGAAGCTCTCAAATGCAGATCCGGTTCATAAGTTGACGATAGTCCCGCGCGGAATGGCGCTGGGGTTAATGCAACAGCTTCCCGAAGCTGATAAGCATACCTACTCCCGGTCGTACTGGATGGACCAGCTCGCTGTGTTCTTCGGAGGGAGGGTAGCTGAGGAACTCGTATTTAATGAAATGAATACGGGGGCTAGCTCTGATATTCAAAGGGCGACAGAGATCGCGCGCCGTATGGTGTGTGAGTGGGGAATGAGTGAGGCACTTGGGCCGATTCACTACGACACAAAAGAGGAACACGTATTCCTTGGGCGTGATATCGGTAAGCCGCGGGAGCACTCTGAGGCGATCCAGTTAGAGATCGACCAGGAGGTTAAGAAGATCTTGAGTAGGCAGTACGATATCGCCAAGCAGATAGTGACCGAGCACCTCGATATCCTTCATAAACTGGCCAAAGCAGTCATGGAGCGGGAGACTCTCGATGCTGATGATATCGACAGGATTCTGCGTGGCGAGGGGCTGACCCCTGGTCCTCAAGGAGGACCAGGAGGTGGCGAGAGCTCTAGCGGGAACGTTTCCGTAGCAGCGTAGGTTTTGACCGCAAAGTAGCACCCCGCATCGAATGCGGGGTGAGGTTCGCAGGATGGGCTATCCGAATATGCAAAACACGGCTGTGCTGCTGTCGATGGTCTTTGACATCGCCATAGTGTGGTATCTTGTCTACCGTGGTCTTTTGCTGTTCAAGGGAACCCGAGCGATGCCGATGCTCATAGGTCTGGCGTGTATCGGTGTGTTCTACTTTGTGGCACAACCACTGGGACTGGTAACGGTAGCGTGGATCCTCGACAACTTTTTGAGTTCAATCATTCTGGTCATAGTGGTGATCTTCCAGGACGAGATCCGTAGAACTCTCACTAAAGTAGGAGCTCATCCACTGCTCTTTAGCGCAGGTCGAAATGACGCGCCGACTGAGTATGAAGAGATCTCCACGGCGGTGGGAAAGATAGCCAAAGCGCGCCTCGGCAGTATCATCGTCATTGAGGGTGACGTAGGGCTTGACGAATTCCTGGAGGATGGAGTTCAGCTCGACGCTAAGCTTAGCCGCAAGTTATTGTACGGCATCTTTGTCAAGGAGTCTCCGATGCACGATGGTGCAGTCGTTATTAAAGCAGGAATCATCAGGGCGGCAGGAGTTGTTTTGCCGCTTAGCTCGAACCCCGATATTGATCCGAGTTTTGGGACGCGTCACAGGGCAGCATTAGGAATTACGGAGCGCTCTGATGCGCTTGTACTAGTGGTGTCCGAGGAAACCGGATCGATTACACTGTTCGTTGATGGAAAGCAGTTCCGAAATCTCGATGCAGCTGCATTACCAGGGTATTTGAAGCAACATGCACGCGCCGATTCACGAGCTCGGCGTGGCGCAGCTCGGGGGTAATCACGTGATGTTTATTCGGAACTTGCCGCTTAAGATAGCATCCCTCTTTATAGCGCTCGTACTGGCATACGCGGTGCAGCGGGCCAGCAACGTGAGCGTGGTGAGTCTCTTCGTTCCCCTTGAAATTAAGAACACCCCCGAGGACCGTGTTGTTGTTAAGCCTACCAAGCGCGGTGCCCAAGTGACGATTAAGGGTCCTTCGTTCATAGTCGGTCCTTTGGCAGCAGCGCCACCACCGCTTCGGGTGAAGCTTCCTGATGGGGTAGAGGATAGAGCGTCTGTCACGTTACGAGCCTCGGATCTCTCGTTGCCACCAACCTTAGAAGTCATCAGTATCGAGCCATCGCAGGTAGAGTTCGTCCTAGAGCCCCTTGAGCGACAGGAAATTCGCGTTGCGGTACCAAGAATAGGCCAACTTGGTAAAGAGTTGGTGCTTGAGGGTATTGAGGTCTCGCCTCCGTCTATCGTAGTGCGAGGGCCGAGGTCGGAGCTGAAGGCTCTCAAGACTATTGAGACCGAGCCCATTGACCTCGGAAGTATCGGCACCTCTAAGGATGTGTCGTTATCAATCCGTTCGGTTGGAGGGTCTGTTACGCCGGAATCTAAGACGGTCCTAGCACGGGTGACCATCGGAGAGCAGCCGTCTGTGCGCAGCTTTTCACAGATACCTGTAGAGGTGCGGGTTATTGGTGGCGCTAGTCGTGGGTTCACCGTTACGCCACGAGTCGTTGCGCTCACTGTATCGGGTTCGCCAAGCACCTTGTCGGGGCTTCAAGAGCGAGATCTCGCGCCGTATGTGCGATTAAACGCAGAAGCCGCAGCTGATACTGAGGGCACGCGCGAGCAGGTTCAGATGCAGCTTCCGATGGGGCTGCGCGTCGTCAGTATTGAACCGGCAGTGGTTGCAGTACAGCAAAAGAGCGAAGCGCCTCGAACGCGGAGTGTGGCAGGTAAAGGTTCAGGTAAGGGTAGATAGGGAGAGAGCGTATGATGCAGCACCGCAAGTACTTCGGAACTGATGGAATTCGAGGGGTGGCAGGCACTGCGCCGCTGGACCCGGAG
>JBIKKR010000132.1:0-8490 GCA_044360225.1 Bdellovibrionota bacterium
TTGCGGATCTCTCAGCAGATCTCGCCTTCTCGGAGGTGTCGAACGATGAGGGCAGACCTACGCTCGTGTGGGCGGTATCGCAGAATACCCGAGAGAAGATCGAGCGCGAGGCAATTGAGCAGGCCGTAGAGACGCTGCGTAATCGAGTCGATCAATTTGGAGTGGCCGAGCCGCTCATCCAACGCTCAGGGGATCGGCGAATTATACTTCAGATGCCGGGAGTGTCTGATGTGAATGCCGTGAAGAAGGTTGTGGGTTCTGTCGCGAAACTAGAGTTCAGGCTCGTGCCGAAGGGAAGAGCAGAGGATGCAGGTACAGTCACACTGAAGGATCAGCAGGGCCAGCCATACGTCGTTGAGGATCCTGCGCTCATGACTGGTGACGCGGTAGACGATGCACGAGTGAACTTTGACCAGAATGGTCAAGTGGAGGTTTCTTTGCGGATGACCTCTGCTGGTGCAGATGACTTTGCGCGGATTACCTCTGAGAATGTTGGACGGCAGTTGGCGATAGTGCTTGATGGGGTGGTGTACTCTGCTCCAGTTATTCGTTCCGCGATTACCGGTGGTCAGGCTAGTATTACGGGTGGTTTTTCGACCGAAGAGGCGCGCAGGTTAAAGATCGTCTTGAAGGCTGGAGCCCTTCCAGCTCCCCTTGAGGTGCTTGAGGAGCGTGCAGTAGGCGCAACCCTTGGCCTTGAGTCGGTAAAGAAGGGGATCATGGCTATGGCGATCGGGTTTGTTGGGATCGCGCTCTTTATGGTGTTTTACTATGCCAAGTCAGGGTTAGTTGCGGTCTTTACCCTCGCGCTCAATGCATTTCTGATGATTGCCTGTTTATCCCTCTTTGGGGCGACGCTGACTTTGCCCGGTCTCGCTGGATTGGCGCTGACGATTGGTATGGCGGTCGATTCCAACGTAATCATCTTTGAGCGTATCAGAGACGAGCTACGAGATGGTGTCTCGCGAGATCTTGCGGTTCACTCCGGATTTGACAAGGCCTTCGGAGCGATCTTTGACTCAAATATTACCACGCTGCTAGCCGGTGGAATCCTGTACTACTTTGGAACGGGACCGATCCGGGGATTCGCGGTAACGCTCTCGGTAGGAATAGCAACTACGCTTTTCTGTGCCGTGTTTGTGGCCCGCTTGTGCTTTGACTACTTCGAGCTCAAGGGAAAAAAGGGTCTTTCGATTTAAAGACGACGAGGTGTTTCGATGAAAGAGTTGATTAAGAGCACGGTGGCTATCGACTTTATGAGTAGGCGTGCGCTGTGTGCGCTACTCTCGTTGTGTGCTTTTGTTGGATCGCTCTACCTGTTCATACAGAAGGGTGACACTAAGTATGGGACTGATTTTAGCGGAGGTCATGAGTTTCTCGTGTCTTTTACCGGAGATTATGATAGCGATGCAATCCGTAAAGGACTTGAGAGCCAAGGGCTCGCTGATGTTCGTGTGCAACGTTTTCAAGGGGCGAAGAACGAGTACTCCGTGCGCCTCAGTGAGGTTGGTGATGTAGCGGTGATCAGGGGGCGGGTTGAGGCGGCACTCACTGGTGCGTTTGCGGGGGCAGCGAGAATTGAACGGACGGATTACGTTGGGCCAACGGTAGGAGCGGAGTTGCGAAGGAGCGCATTATTAGCTGTGGCGCTCTCTACGGTGGGTATGTTGATTTACATCGCTGTCCGGTTTGAATTTGCGGTGGGGCTCGGAACGGTCGTCGCGCTTATTCACGATGTGACGATTGCGACCGGTATCTATCTTTTATCAGGACACGTTATCGGCATGGCAACGTTGGCCGGTGCGCTGACGATCGTTGGTTATTCGGTAAACGACACAGTGGTAATCTTCGATCGTGTGCGTGAAGAGCGTAAAAGACGACGTTCGTACGCCATGAAGGAGGTCGTGAATGAGGCACTGAATTTTACGCTCTCACGTACGGTGATTACGCACGTACTCACGTTATTCTCCGCGTTAGCCCTCTATATCGTGGGCACGGGTGAGATTAAGGATTTGAGCCTTTACCTGGTTGCTGGCATTGTCCTCGGTGCGTACTCGACTATATTCGTGGTTTCGCCGATTGTAGTTTGGTGGGAAGGGCGCAAGCTGGAGCAGGGGAAGGTGGCTAAGGCGGCGTAATCCAGCTCTGAGTGCCAATAGACTCTGCAGAAGCCACGGGGCTCAGGTGCGAGCCTTTTGCGCCCCTCAGTTCCCCTCTCATTCTATGGATATACAGCCTCCCATTTCGCTCATCCCGAACTGCGAGCTCCTCATCGGCCGGATGCGGAACGGGAAATGAATTGGTGATAAAGGTACTGCCCGGACTCATCTCGTGTGACACCTTCTCCCAGATCCGCTCCATCGCCGCGGGAGAGAGGAATGTGTATACGTAATCAAACTGGGCAAAATCCGTGCGCCACATATCACGACACGAAACCGTGAGGTTCGTTTGTTTCCTGAGTATTGCTCTTATTCTCGCCACAAGTAGTGGTAAGGGACCTAACTCAATCCCTTCGAAGGTGCCATGTGGCCGTCTCTTGGCTAGAAAGAGTAGTAAATCCCCAAATCCGCAGCCAACATCGAGGAATCGAAATGGCCGGTCAGTTGGTAGCTCCGCGAGAATCAGTGCATACGCAGCTCGGGAGGTTGGGTAGTACGGCACCCTCGTCAGAAGAGCTGGTGCATACACCGTAGCTACAAGGCATAGTGGAGCGAGGTAGATTACTCCCGGGACGTTTAGTGCCAGGGTAGCCGCAGCAGCCCAGGGTAAGAGGAAGTTAAGCAATCTCCATGACATCGGTAGTTCCGCAAACTGGGCGCTTTTGAGCGCCGAAATTGACGCGATCGTGAGCACGAGCGGTAGGTAGGGCACCCAGGGCCAGACGATAACTACGAGAGCTCCCGCCAGAGTTTGGACAACCGCGCTCTTAACGATAAATAGGGGGACCGTAAGAAGAGAGGATCTCGCCATGGTGATTGTTACCGATCGATTATCCGTTTGGGAAGGTGTGCCCGTACGCTTCGCGAATACGATTCTGCCAGCAACTCTGTAACGCTGCGTACTTCCGCTGGTAGGGATACATCTGGGATTTTTACGAGAAATCGGATGTACAGATCTCCCCGTGTTCCATCGCGTCGGGTAATTCCCTGCCCCTTGAGCCGCACTTCCCGACCACTTTGCGTTCCTGGCTCTACGGTGACGAGCAGTGGATCGCCGAATGATGGCACCTGAACCTTTGCGCCATCGATCGCCTCACCGACGGTCAGCGGAACCTCCATGGTGAGTCCTCGATCGCCCATCGCAAGCCAGGGGTGACTCTCGACCCGAATCACAAGGAGGATCTCTTCTCGCTCTCGTTCCTTGCTTCGAAAGCGCACGATACTACCAGTCTGCACTCCCGGAGGAATCGAGACAGATATCTTCCGGGTACAGTTGGGTGTCTCTGATAACTCTACGGTTTTTTTCATTCCACAGATCGCGTCGATCATGGAGATCGATAGTTCAATGATTGCAACCTGTCCGATTACTCCATCGGGTTGCCCATGTGGCGTGGATGTATCCCTGAAAACTACTCGACGAGCAGCTTGCTGTAGTCGTGTGAAGGCACCTGGTAGCGCGTTAAGGCCGTCAAGAGCCGGCTTTATTGCCCGTTTAAGAGACGTGTAAGGCGCGGATGATGGTGGGCGAGGTTTAGGCTTGGATTCGCTCGATTCTTTTGGCTGAGATGGCTGGCTGGACGTGTTAGGTCTCTGGTTTTGTGCGTAGGCCCGTGCCTGTTGATTTCGCTTGAGCGCCTCACGAGCCCGATTAAAAGTATCATGGAATGATTCAGAGCTCTGCGTAAGCTCCAAGTCATACTGCTGCTTCCGTTCAGGGTCAGAGAGGATCGAATACGCCAGCGCAATCTCTTTGAACAACCCTTCGGTATCTCTGTTCGGATTAACATCAGGGTGGTAACGCCTAGCAAGAATGCGGTACGCACGACGTATTTCAGCCGTCGATGCCGCATTTGTGAGTCCAAGAGTCTTATAGTGGTTCTGCATGGTGCAGGCGGTGTCTTGTGGATCGCATTGCCGGGTAGGAGTACATAGCTGCGTTTACCCCGTAGCGTATGCCCAGTTCTCCGTACATGCTTTAGATTACCCAGGTGCTTAGAAGTGTGCTAAAAGAGGGGGAAAATGAACAAATAGCGTTTGCGCGGGGCCCCTTAAGGGCATGTAGAGGGTTATAGCTATAAAAAAGGAGGCAGGTATGGTGAGTAATGGTAGCCCAAGGCGGGTTCTAGTAACGGCAGGGCTGCCGTATTCAAACGGCAGGCTCCACGTGGGGCATCTGGGAGGCGCCTACATACCCTCTGATATATACGTTCGCTACCTGCGTTTGACCGGAGCAGATGTTCGCTATATCTGCGGTTCTGACGACTACGGAGTGGCGATTATGTTGACCGCCGAGCGGGAAGGCAAAACTCCACGCGAAGTCGCCGATTTCTACCGCGCAAAACAGATAGAAGACTTTAGCGGGATGCAGATTAGCTTCGATCACTATAGTGGTACTAGCTCAAACCCGTTTCATGCCCAGGCGAGCCAAGATTTTTTTCTGAGCCTTCATGAGAAGGGGTATCTCGAGAAGCAAACATCTCGGCAGTTTTTTGATGAACGAAAAGAGGTTTTTCTCCCGGACCGTTACGTCAAGGGAACGTGTGGCTACTGCGGAACAGCTGAACAAGCCGGAGATCAATGCGAGAATTGCGGCAAGGTGCTAGATGTTGATACGCTCAAGGATCCGATAAGTGTTATGTCGGGTGGGCCGGCCACTGTGCGTGACACAGTGCACTGGTTCCTGGATCTATCGCGGTTCAGGCAGGAGGTTGAGAGCTGGATAGCTGGGGCGCAGCTGCGCGACCAAACGCGCTCCTATGTCTCTGGTCTCCTAGAAGGGGGGCTCATCAAGCGTGCTATGACTCGTGACCTTTCGTGGGGGATTCCTGTACCTCTCGAAGATCCTGATGCCAAGGGCAAGGTCTTGTATGTCTGGTTTGATGCGCCGATCGGGTATATCTCCAACACGATGGAGATGTGTGCTAAGAACGGCGGCTCGGCAAAAGACGCCGATACGTGGTGGCGCGATCCTGCTACCGAGCTCGTACATTTTATCGGCGAGGATAATACCGTCTTTCACTGTATTATCTGGATAGCGATGCTGAACGCAGAAGGCACTATAAATCTGCCAAAAGCGGTAATAGTGAACCACTTCGTTAATATTCAGATGGCTGGCAAAGACGTTGAGAAGATGTCCAAATCGCGAGGTACCGCGCTCTGGATAGGTGAGTATCTTTCGAACGGAGGCGATCCCGATTCTCTGCGGTACTACTTAACGGCGACAGCGTCGGAAAAGGCTCGCGGTGTTTTCCGTTCCGAAGACCTAGAGCTGCGCCACAACGGAGAGTTGGCAGATACCCTAGGCAACCTCGTTAACCGCATTACCTCATTTAGTCTTAAGCATTGTGGACCAACGGTGCCGGAGTACGATCCTTCGCGCGAAACCGACGTTGACCGGCGGCTCTTGGAACTGCTTCACACCACATTAGAGCGTGCCACGACAGAGCTTGAGGGGTATTCGTTTAAGGCGGCCCTTGAAGTGATTATGGAGTTTGCTCGTGCGTGTAATCGATATGTCGATGAAAAGGCGCCCTGGTCGAGTCGCAAGACTGATATGGAGGCGACAAAAGTGACCTTGGCGGTGTGCTTAAAGGCGATTCATGGTTTGGGCGTCATGCTTTCCCCCTTTATTCCAGGCGCGAGTGCAAAGATTGTGCAGGCGTTTGGTCGGAATGCTGACGAGATTCAGTGGCGGGACGCAGCTGACTTTGATGTTCGTGGTCAACCGCTCTCTCAGCCGCCGATTCTGTTTCAGAAGTTAGGGTTGAAGTGACTTTCCCTCTTCCCAAAACACGCTGAGCTGTGGTCAAGTCTAGGAAGGGGCGTGAAGTTGTTTCTAAGCTCCTTCCTACACTATGACACACCTCGCGATACAGACTGGCGGTTCCTCGTGGAGCCAATTGATCGAACGTCTTGTTGCGGAAGCAGGCATACTAAACGAGGACGTTGAGACGCACGTTCGTAGCGCGTTTATAAACGTGGATCGCCTTCCGTTTGTTGATGCAGCCTGGCAGGCTCGAGCGCACCAAGATGTGGACATCCCGCTGGCTGGTGAGCAGTGGCTCACACGTCCATCGCTTTTAATACGAATGGTGGGGCTGATCAATCTACAGAAGCGTATGCGTATTCTCGTCGCGGGTTCCGGTAGCGGGTATCTCTGCGGAGTGCTTAATGCGGCCGGGGCGCACGTTTTCGGAGTCGAGCATGTAGCGGCGCTCGCCCAAGGTTCGCGCAAGCTGCTCGATTCGCTTGGCCACCACGGTGTGGTGATTCATCGTGGGAATGCGACGCGTGGATGGGCAGAGGTAGCGCCGTTTGATGCGATGATAGTGACCTTTCCAGTTAGTGATGATCTCAGTCTGCCGATGGCGCAGCTGAGTATCAACGGGAATCTTGTGGTCCCTGTAGCCTCGGATGATGGAGCGCACCTCACCGTGTGGAAGCGTGCATCAGAGGGTTACAAGCGGACAGTTTTTGAGCACGTTGAGTGTAGATAGATGTGAGTATAGATCGAGTGGGGTACCGATGCGGGGCGTTGTCTCTCTTGCAGTGGTAGTAAGTCTGGTGGTTAGCGGTTGCGCAGCTTTTAAGCAGTCAGTGAGTGGTAAGCGCGACAGGTACTATGAGGTTCGGTCTGGTGACACGCTGGATGCTATCGGAACTAAGTTTCTAGTCCCTCCGGAAGAGATTCAGTCATACAATGACATAAAGGACCCGCGACAGTTACGAGTGGGCCAGCGAATAGTCATCCCGGCAGTTGGTCCTCTTGATCGAGAGCCCCCTACGCTTGTCAGTAAGTCAGGTGATGGTCCCGGTGCAGAGAGTAAGAATAGAGCCCAGCTTCGGATGGTAAGTATGGCTCCAGTCCGTGGGTACGTAGGTCAGCTGGAGTTCCCAGTTGAGCAGGCGCGCTATACTTCGCGCTTCGGTTGGCGCTGGAGCAAATTTCATGAGGGGATTGATCTTGCTGCGCCAGAGGGAACCGCAGTACTAGCAGCGCACGATGGTGTGGTAGTCCTCGAAAGTGACTCTTGGGGAGGCTTTGGCAAGGTAGTGGTGATAAAGGGGGAGGGTCTACTGACCGTCTACGCGCACAACTCGGCGAACAAAGTCAAAAAGGGTGCCCGAGTCCGTCGTGGGCAACAGATAGCCAGGGTCGGCGCTACCGGCAACGCCAGTGCTCCACATCTCCACTTTGAGACCCGCATTCTTGACCAACAGGGCCGTTTTGCAGCAGTAAACCCGACGGTCTTTTTCCCGTAGCTAACAACAAGCAATACCTTTAACTGCCCTCCAGAGATCGAAATATTGGACAGAGTGCCGATTTTTGGTACGCTAGGGAGAGTGCGCTCGTAGCTCAGTTGGATAGAGCACAAGTTTCCTAAACTTGGGGTCGGGAGTTCGATCCTCTCCGGGCGCACCAGTTAAGCCTGTGAAACTATTCAGTATTTAGAGGTTTTAGACTCTCCGCCAATGTTTGAAATTCGCTTTTTGACACACTTTTGACACACTCTTGCCACACAGCAGATTTTTTTCTGCTGGTGAATGTGCCCCAAATTGTCCGGTTTGACACAATTAGTGTGTCAAGAGCAGAGGACAGACATGGCAACGTATCGAAAGAGAGGCAACCGTCACCAAGCAGTCGTGCGTATTAACGGAATCGAAGAGTACCGGTCCTTTGATACCAAAGGAGAGGCAAAAGCCTGGGCCGAGGCCAGAGAAAGGCTTATCACAAATGCGACCGATGAGTTTATGCTTAAAGCCATAAACTACCGGGTAGGTGACGCGATTGACCGCTACATAGCCACTTGCCTACCCCTCATTAATGTCCCTGCAAAAATGTGTGAAACAATGAAGCAGAAGAGGGCGCGGGCCTTCCAGAGAAGCCGTCTTAATTACCTTACCCTTCCGCGTGGCGCGTTTAACATGCTCGTAAGAACGCAGTAGACCTCTGCGCATTTCAACCGATTAACCGTTCGTGTGTCATTTACCGAGAAGGATTGCCGCTCGTGCATTTTTATTGCCACTGGTGCATTTGAGATACTTACTGTGTTGACAGATCCCAGCCAGTCAAGATAGTCAACGAAAAGGCTGCTTTCCGGCATGGAGGTTCAAAAAACATGAAGACCCAAAACCGTTTCACAAAAGGTGTGTTCCTGAGCTGCATAACAGCGATACTCGTATTAGTCGGGGTGTCACGACAAGCATTAGCGGATACTGCGAATGCTAAGGGTACGCTTGATCAGACTCAAGGTGGTCAAAACCAATCTGGCGGCAACGAAGACCCCCTAGTTCCACTACCCAGCATATTTGATTTCACAAAAGGCTCTGG
>JBIKKR010000133.1:0-8471 GCA_044360225.1 Bdellovibrionota bacterium
TCCTAACTCGTCTGAATCTCTAAATTTAGGCGCGCCGGAGCGTTGAAATCTAAATTTAACCTACAATTCAAACCAAAAATGCATCTCTCATGGCAGATTTAAGAGAGCTTGAAATTGCCTTGCCACTTGTAACTATTCACTGCAGTATAAAGTCGTTGGCCGGAATACTTGCTCAAAAGAGGCATAATTGCCGGGCTTTCTTTCTTGTCATCCCCTAATCGGGGATGCGTTATCTGGGTGAATAGTACCTAACAGTTTAACTCTCCTAGAAATTCTTCCAGATGTTCTGATTCGACACCTCGTGGTGGAAGATAACTTCGCCTGTCTTCACGAGCGTACCCAACTCACGTGGGCAACGATCTGCAGAGGCGATCTTACGCTCTATAAACTTCTCCTTTGGAAGCTCTCCGAGCATCTCGGTTACCCAGTCACTCGACTTGCACAGCCGCACCGCATCATACACACTCCCGGGGAGGAAGCGGGTACGAGAGCGGCGATTCTCAGTAATCTCCTGCTCATTCTTAGGACCATTGAGTCCGGTCTGTAGAATCGCCAGAAACGCCAGGTACGGATTAGCATCGGGGGCAACGGTGCGAACCTCGATACGCGCGGACTTTGCATTTCCAAGAGGGATACGGATCATCGACGTACGATCGACCGGCGATGAGCGGATCTGATTAGGTGCTTCGAAGTTCGGATCAAGCCGCCTGTAGGCATTTACACTTGAGTTCATGATGAGACAGATATCGTTTGCGCTGTTGAGCAACCTGTCGATAAAGTCCCACGCTCCTGTTGAGAGATTATCCTCCCCCTTCGCATCGTAGAATATATTCTTCCCATTCTGCGATAGCGAAAGATTGGTATGCATTCCGCTACCATTGATACCGGCAATCGGCTTGGGTAGAAACGAAGCGGTAAGCCCAGAGTTAGCGGCTATCTGCCTCGCTGTAAGCTTATAGAGCTGCACCTGATCGGCTGCGAGAAGCGCATCACAGTACGTGTAGTTCAACTCGAACTGCGATGGAGCTACCTCGGGGTGATCCTTCTCATTCTCGAACGCCATAGCGCGCTGAGCTTCGGCAAGCGAATCGATAAAAATTTTGAGCGGATCGCGTGGAAGCGAGTTGTAGTAACCACTGCCAGAAACCAACTTGAAGCCCGAGAACTCGTTAAAGCTCTGCTCAGCATCGCGGCCCTCGAAAAGGAACCCTTCGCACTCTACTGCGATATTGGCTGTGATACCCTTGCCCTTATAGAGCTCGTCGCAAAATACTTTCAGGCGACCACGCATATCAGACGAGTAGTACCGCCCATCCCGGTCCTTGATCAAGCTAAAGACCATCACCTTTCCCGGCCCAAACACATCACTAGGGAGCCAGCGAAACGAGCCCCAATCGATCTCAAGTCGGAGGTCAGACTCCTTGACGACTGAAAAGCCGCGAATCGATGAACCATCGAAGGTCAGGTTATCAAACGACTTGATCAAGAACTTCTTGTCGTAGTCGAGCATGTGGAAGCGCCCCTCGATGTCGGTGAAACACACCGTCACCGCCTTGATTCGCTTCTCCTCCTGAAGGTATCGAATGTAGTAATCCTTTAACTCCTCATCTGAGGTACGTCTAGCGACCTTTTCCTTCGCCTCTAAGTTTAAATCTTCAAGTTCATCGTAAGGGATCTCTAGGAAGTTCCGTAACGTATCCATGCAGCCTCTTAAAAAATAAAGGATTACGCTCGCCATTAAAGCTAGCGAATAGCATAAGTATGGGCTATTTAAGCTTAAATTACTACTAATTTATAACAAACTAGCCAAATTTTAGCTTAAACAACTTGCGTTTTAACCTAACTCCCTTTGAGCGCTGCGCTTATGGCAGTGGTTAGCTCGCTTGAGGCCGGCGCCACCGATGACGGGAAGCGCCCGGCAACGCGGCCACTCCTATCAACCAAGAACTTCTCGAAGTTCCAGCCCACCTCACGGCCCCCCGTGCTCTGAGTAAGGAACTGGTACACGGGATGCTTGGCCGCACCGACCACAGCCACCTTTGAGAACAGGGGAAAGTTTGCTCCGAATTTACTTGAGCAGAAGGCCTTAATCTCCGCTTCCGTTCCAGGCTCCTGCCCTCCGAAATCGTTTGATGGAAACCCCAAGACCACAAAGCCCTGATCTCTGTACGTATTATAGAGATTCTGAAGCCCTTCGTACTGGGGAGTATATCCACACCGAGACGCAACATTAACGATCAGCAACACCTTGCCCTTGTATTCCGAGAGCTTGACTGGCGCTCCATCAATTGATGTTGCCTCAAGATCGTAGAAGGACGACTGAGCATTCGCAGCTACCGTCATAAGGAATACTCCACACACCGCCATACACAGGTTTTGCAATTTGCGTATCATAAATCAGATGTCCTAACTGTGCCTATACCCGATCCGGTATATCGATCGGAGTTAACTCATGTCGCATATGACTACAGAATGTAAGCATGTCCTCCACTCCGAGCACAACAGTCTCAGTGTTCACTAGAGGATGATTTTGCATCTCGCCGGTTCGATCGATTGAGCTATCGATAAAGCCCTCAACCCTGCCCTCAGTATCGTTTGCCAAGCCAAACAGGCACACCGATCCTGGCACCACCCCAAGCATCTGCTCTAAATCTTCCGGAGAGGCAAACGTAAGCCCCTTCATACCCAACACCTTGCCGAGCTGCTTTAAGTCAACGCGGGTTTCAGCACGCACGCAGACCAGTACATATCTGCGTCTCTTTTCATCGCGTAAGAACAGATTCTTCGTGTCCGCCCCCGGCAATCGTTCAGGGAGGAGCGCCACATCAGCCATGGTAAAAACCGCTGGGTGGTTAAAATGTCGATGCTTAATTCCCAATTCATTGAGTAGCTGGCGAAGAGAGGTTGTCGTATATCGCATAGTGGTTACGAACGTAGCAGGATAAGGAACTAAACAACACCGGCGGAACTGCACCCGACTGCCCGCGCTTTTCATATTTTCGACTTGCAAAGTCGAATTTATAGCTTATAATCGACTTATGATCTCGCGCCAACTGAACCTTTTAAAAACACTAGGAAAAAACACCTCTTCGTTCCTGCTCGGCCCGAGAGGCACCGGTAAAACGACCCTGGCCAACAGCTTTGCTCAGGAAGTTCAGCGGCTGGGGAGGGCTGTGATATCCATAAATCTGCTCAGTCTCTCTGAGCAGTCTCGGTATACGTTGCACCCCGAGCTCTTTCGCAGAGATATCCAGTATCAGATCGACAGCTCGACGAAAGACCTGCTCATTATTGTCGATGAGGTACAGAAAGTTCCGGCGATACTCGATGAGGTACACTATTTTCTGGAGTCGCCGCACAAAGACAGACTGCAATTCCTGCTTACAGGCTCTAGTGGTCGAAAGATTAAACGTGGAGCCGCCAATCTACTAGCAGGGCGCGCGGCTTCTCTTACCCTGCATCCACTCGCAGCTATGGAGGTCGATGTACACCTCGAGCGGGCTCTACAGTATGGAACTCTGCCAAGGTTTTATTTAGAACCGGAGAATCCTTCGCTTCTACTTGAAGCCTACGTTGATTCATATCTGAAAGAGGAGATTCAGAGCGAGCGACTCGTGCGGTCACTAGCTCCTTTTCATAGATTTCTAACGGTCGCAGCCCAGATGAATGGTAAGCCTATTAATTTCTCTGCTCTGGGTCGGGATGTTGGAGTGAGCGATCAGACCGCGCGCGATTATTATTTGATTATGCTCGATACGTATCTGGCATGGGAGCTGCCCGCTTGGACGCGTTCCACGCGTAAACAAGTTCGTGGCGCATCTAAATTTTACCTATTTGACTGCGGTATTCTCAATGTTCTTCTAGGGGATTCGCAGGCTCGTGTCTTGCCCGGTAATCGCCGGCACGGCTCACTCTTTGAAAGCTACATGATTACCGAGTTTTTTAGACAGAGAGATTATCTCAGATGTCGCCGTGGCCTCTATTATTGGCAGAGCGCATCTGGGCACGAAGTAGATCTTGTAATCGATCGAGGGATCTCGCGAGATCCAATAGCTATTGAGATAAAATCCTCGAATGATGTTGCTCCAACAAAGCTGAATTCTCTACGCGCCTTTAAGCGTGAGTATCCGAACGCTCGGCTTGTGTGCATAAGTCGAGCCGAAAGAAGCTATAATCACGATGAAGTTGAAGTACTGCCCTGGAAGATCGCCATTCAAGAGCTTCTGCTTGGGGATTGATATAGCGTTCTCCAAAAGTCCGTAGCGATATATTCGCTTTTGGAGAACGCTATCGATTCGCGGAGGCGAATCAAAATAACAACTTATAGTGATTTACGGCAAAAGCCTTGCCAGTTTTACTGGCACGGACTTTTGCAAATCACCATAAGCGTTGACTGTGCTCAAAGCAAGATTTCGGTCAAAGAAGAACAAGCTCTTACTCCCCTCCCGACAGCCGCTCAAATACCGAGTCAGCAAGAGCGATACCGCGACTGGTCAATCGAATTGCATCGTCATCGAAGGCTACAAACCCCTCGCTGGCAAGCTCCTCTAGACCCTGCTTGATCTTTTCAGGAATATCTCCTCCAAATAGCCTCGAAAAAGAAGCCCTCGATACACCGAGCACCGTTCTGCGCATCCCCAAATAAAAGAACTCGAAGATTAACGCCTCGCGATCGAGAGTCTCACGCCAAGAAACCGCTCTTCCCTTGTGGACACCCTCCACATAGCTCGCAGGGAGTGCGAGATTGCTCCAGCGCTCGGCTGACTCAATCGTCTCCGCTGCGTTGTGTTGCGCACAATAGCTGTGCGCCCCAGCTCCGATACCGAGGTAGTCACCGCCACTCCAGTACACCATGTTATGCAAACTCTCATATCCTGGTCGCGCAAAGTTACTGATCTCGTAACGCTCGAAACCAGACGCCCGTGCTACTTCGGGTATACGCTCGAGCATCTGCGCTACCCGCTCATCAGGTGGCATCGTCAGCAATCCACGCGCCTGGCGTTGGAAAAACGGCGTGCCTGGCTCTATCGTCAATGAGTAGGTCGAGAGGTGCTGAATCGGTAAACTGAGCGCCTGGCGTAGATCGCTTTCCAGCTGCGCCACGGTCTGTCCCGGCACACCAAAGATGATGTCGAGACTGATATTCGTAAACCCCGCCTCCGCAGCGAGTGCGATTGCCTCACGTGCCTCATGTGATGAGTGATCACGGCCCAACAACTGCAAGCGTTCGTCATCAAAACTCTGCACGCCGAAGCTCAGACGATTAACACCCGCCGCTCTCAATGCCTCAAGCTTAGCCCGCGCTGCATCGTGAGGATTGGCCTCTAGGGTCAGCTCAGAACTCTCACGAATTCCAAAAACTGCCCGGGCACAATCAAGGATTCGCCTGATCTCCTCAGCCGAGAGTATTGACGGCGTACCACCTCCAAAAAAAACTGTAGTGATAGACCGCCCCCGAAATCGCGGATCCTCACGATAATTCTCAAGCTCCTTGCATACCGCTTCGACGTACTCCCGCTCTGGAACGCGGGCGACTGCATACGTATTAAAGTCACAGTACGGGCACTTATGAGCACAGAATGGTACGTGCACATACAGCGAGAAGGGCGCTCGAATCATCGCTTGTTGGCTTTGCGTCTGGCTTTCCGCTGCGCTTCCAGCTTCGAACGATCGCCACCCGCCGCAGAAGACTCGTCGTCAGCAGTATCATCCTCTAAAGCCTCAACGTCACTTCCATGAACGAGCTTCATCTGTCGCTGACGCTCTTCGTGCCGCCGTCGCTCCTCTTCGATATGTTTAATGACCTCTTCTACCGGCGGCACCTCGTGATAGCACAGCCGTCTCACGACGCTCTCTTTCATCTCCTCAAGCATCTGCTGGAAGAGCACAAATCCCTCTTTTTGGTACTCGTAGAGTGGGTTCTTCTGCGCGTACCCGCGGAGCCCGATCCCCTCACGGAGGTGGTCCATCTCTTGCAGGTGATGGCGCCAAAAGTAATCAACCGCCTCAAGCAGCGTATCCTGTTCGATCAGCTCAAAGCCTATCGCAGCATCAGCGCCGATAGCTCCACGATTAAGTTGTGGTGCAACTCCTATCTCACGCAATCCCTGCAGCTTCTCAGTCTGCTCCGTTGCGTGTGCTCCATAGAACTCCCGAGCGGCTCCCCGCAAGGCATCGAATATCGTCTGATGCGAAAGCTGAATATCCGCTGGGAACTCAAAGGAGCGTCCAAAGAGGTACTGATAGCGCTCGGCGAGCTTCTCGAGCGGCCATTCGACCGGCTTCACCCGCTCATCACACGTCTGCGTAACAGCTGCCTCAATCAGATCATCGAACATGTCGAGCACCTCTTCGCGAATCTCTTCGTTCTTGAGGATACGGCTGCGCAGGTTGTAAATCACCTGTCGCTGCTTGTTCATCACATCGTCGTACTCGGTAACGTGCTTGCGGCTATCAAAGTGCATCGCCTCAACTCGCTTCTGCGCCGTCTCGATTGTGCGACTCATAAGCGAGTGATCGAGGGCCATCCCCTCCTCCCACCCCATGCGGAGCATAAGCTGTTGAAGGCGCTCCCCTTGGAAGCGCACCATGAGGTCATCTTCTAGAGAGATATAGAAACGCGACTCTCCCGGATCTCCCTGTCGGCCGGCACGACCACGAAGCTGGTTGTCGATGCGCCTTGACTCGTGGCGCTCAGTGCCCATCACAAAGAGCCCCCCCGCATTCACTACGTGCTCGTGCTCTTCGTCGCACTGCCGCTTAAACTTTTCAAGAGCCGCAGCAAAGGCAGGATCCATCGGATCACGAGTACCGGCTTCTGCAGCCGCCATAAACTCCGGATTTCCACCCAAGAGAATGTCGGTTCCACGACCAGCCATATTGGTCGAGATAGTCACCGCGTTCAAACGCCCTGCTTGTGCGATAATCTCGGCCTCACGCTGATGGTGTTTAGCGTTGAGGACATTGTGCGGAATCCCCTTTTCTTTGAGCACGCGCGAAACTGCTTCACTCTGATCGATGCTGATCGTGCCAACGAGAATCGGCTGCCCATTGGCGTGGACCTCCTCAATATCTGCAACTACAGCAGCATACTTCTCTCGACGGGTTCGATAAATAACATCGACGTGATCCTGACGGACCATCCGCTGATTCGTCGGCACCACCGCGACCTCAAGTCCGTAGATCTCCTTGAACTCCCCTGCCTCCGTATCAGCTGTGCCGGTCATGCCACCGAGCTTGTCGTACATGCGGAAGTAGTTCTGGAACGTAATCGACGCAAGCGTCTGATTTTCGCGTTGAACCTGAACACCTTCTTTGGCTTCAATCGCCTGGTGCAGTCCGTTCGACCAGCGGCGACCCGGCATCAACCGTCCGGTAAACTCATCAACGATCACTACCTGTCCACCTTGAACAACGTAATCCACATCACGCTCAAAACTTGTATAGGCCCGTAGTCCCTGTGTTACGTGGTGGAGCATTTCAATGTTTGCCGGATCGTAGAGATTGGTTACTCCGAGCAGTTTCTCCGCTTTTTCCATCCCTGCATCAGTGAGTGATGGCTGCTTGGTTCGGAGATCCATTGTAAAATCGGTCTCACTCTGCAGCAGCGGAATGATTTTGTTTACCTGAAGGTACGTATCCGTTGATTCTTCTGAGGGGCCTGAGATAATCAGCGGTGTACGAGCCTCATCAATCAGGATCGAATCAACCTCGTCGACGATTGCAAAGTAGTGCCCGCGCTGCACCATCTCTGCGGCCGAAAACTTCATATTATCGCGGAGAAAATCGAACCCAAACTCGTTGTTCTGGCCGTAGGTGATATCGGCTGCGTAGGCGGCCTTTTTCTCCTCTTCGCTCATGCCGTGGTAGACGCACCCAACTGTCAATCCGAGAAATGTATGCAGGCGTCCCATCCATTCTGCATCACGACGCGCCAGGTAGTCATTGACCGTTACCACGTGAACCCCCTTGCCCGTGAGCGCATTTAGGTATGAAGGCAGCGTTGCGACGAGGGTCTTTCCCTCTCCCGTTCGCATCTCGGCGATCATCTTGTGATGTAGAATAGCTCCACCGATTAGCTGCACATCGAAGTGCCGCATACCAAGCACCCGGCGCGAGGCCTCGCGAACCACGGCGAATGCATCCGGCAAGATATCATCGAGGTGCTCACCCTGTACCAGTCTTCCTTTGAGAATTTCCGTCTGCGCTTGCAGCTCGCCATCACTCATCGGTTGGTAGTGTCGCTCAAGGTCATTAATCTTAAGCACTACTGGGCGTAGGCTCTTCAGTATCCGGTCGTTGCGGGTTCCAAATATCTTCTTGGCGAGGTACACAAACATAGCGACACAAACATAGCGACACAAACAATAGCCGAGGCGTCTAAGCCTACCCGTTTCGACCCGTAGCTTCTTGAAACCACTGACTCGATTGACGGAAGTATAGTCAGGTTTCTTGAAAAGAGCGAGAGGACA
>JBIKKR010000134.1:0-8426 GCA_044360225.1 Bdellovibrionota bacterium
ACGTCTCACTTTCCTGCAACGCAATCCTCAACATGTACGCCGATTCTTTGATGCTCCCTCCACACAGTACGCCGCTGACAAGCATAGGTCATCGTATCGCAGACGAAAACTTTAGAATAGTTGCCGTTATTGCGTAAGGATATTTATGAACTGAGGAGTATGCTGAGTAGTTGCCATTTTTGAAAAAAATCACTCGCGCAGGATTTATTTTGCCGTAGAATTATTCGTGATGCCTTATAGGAACCATTCAAATGAAAACACCCCCGCCCCTTAACCATAGAGCAGACAATTCAACTCGGGCGAGGCATCGCGAGATTGCTGCTGGACTTCGTCCGCTACCAAACTTGTTTGTGCGCTCGGTGAGCCTCCTTGCCCTCCTGTACGGAATCCTCGCAGTTCTGCTGATTGCGGCCGTGGAGTGCGGCTTTATTTCGGCTCTCTCGGCTCTTTTGGGCGGCATTTTCACCATTCTTGTTCAGTTCATCATCAGCCCGTGGATCCTCGACCTTTCTCTCCGGTTTCTCTACCGCATCGAGTGGGTTGAACCCGCCGCACTCCCTGAGCACGTGAGATCTATCACCCAGCGTATCTGCGACGAACACAAGATCCGCTTTCCGAGCTTCGGTATTATCAATGATGGAGCCCCGCAAGCATTTACCTACGGGCACTATCCAAGTAATGCCCGCGTGGCTTTAAGTCGCGGCATATTCGAACTTCTTACTCCAGACGAGGTCGATGCAGTAGTAGCTCATGAAATGGGGCATGTATGCCACTGGGATATGGTTGTGATGACTATCGCACAACTTGTGCCGCTCCTGGCCTACTACATATACCGAACCGCCGTTGAGGGCGCTGAACGACGCAGCAAGGAACGCTCGGTATCAGTCGTGATCGCGGCGGGCGCTTACTTTGTTTATATGACCAGTCAATTGATCGTTCTGTGGTTAAGCCGCACCCGTGAGTACTACGCCGACCGATTCGCTGGCGAGCATGCAACCTCGCCGAATGCCCTGGCCAGTGCACTGGTAAAAATAGGATACGGATTGGCGAGCAGCGGCACTACGGGCTCACGCGCCACTCCTCCCGATAGCCCCCGGGCTTCGCACCTCGGCGGCTCAGCTGGCTTTGCGACTCTCAACATCTTCGACAAACGCTCAGCACTGAATCTGGTTGTGGCGGTGCAGGCTGGGGCTCACGATGGGCACTTTGATCCAGAAATACTCAAAGGGGCCCTTCAATGGGACCTGTGGAACCCGTGGGCAGCTTATTTTGAGCTCCAATCCACTCACCCCCTTATTGCGAAGAGACTGGAAAGACTGGGAGATCAATCCGTTACACTGCAACAGGTCCCCCTGGTCGTCTTTGACCGCAAAAAGCCGGAATCGTACTGGGATGAATTTGTTGTCGATGTAGTAGTCACGCTGTTACCTATGCTCACCCTTATTATAGGGCTCGGGTCGTTAACTATCGGCGCCGTGACAGGCGGTATAAGCGCAGCATGGTATGCCGCACTCGTGATGGTGCTCGGCATTAGCTCAATTGTTAAAACCCTCCTAGCTTACCGCGGCCCGACATTCCCACCTACGACCGTTGCCAACCTGCTTCAGGAAGTTAAAGTCTCGCCGATTCGCCCCGTACCGGCGTCGCTGCGTGGAACCATCGTCGGCAAGGGGATCCCGGGGCTCATCTGGAGCGAGGACTTCGTCATCCACGATGGCTCGGGAATCATCTTCCTAGACTATCGACAGCCCTTTCGATTCTGGGAATTCCTCTTTGGCCTCCTTCGAGCGAAAAACCTACAAGGCAAGGAGGTCGAAGTACGTGGTTGGTATCGCCGGGCGCCTGTTCCCTACCTTGAACTCGCAGCCATAAAAGTTATAGGTGAAGATCGACAGAGACGTTGCTACGTGCGCCTCGCCAAACTTTTCACCGGCTGCGCGCTTACGATCCTGGGAGTAATACTGCTGGTGGTGGTTACCGGTTAGCCTTCCCACTCTGTGTGGAACGTGCCGGGCATATCTTTACGCTCGTACGTGTGAGCACCAAAGAAGTCACGCTGTGCCTGAGTTAAGTTCTGCGGAAGATTAGCTGTCCTGTAGCTGTCAAAGTAGGCTAACGATGCGGCAAATCCAAGAACCGGTACGCCCCGCTCTACTGCCGATGCAACGACTCTACGCAGATTAGGGATGCAGCGGGTGACCTCTGCCTTCATAAAGGAATCGAGTAACAGATTCCTCGGTGCAGGCTTAGAGCTAAACGCCCTGCGAATCTCGTCGAGGAACTTAGCGCGGATAATACACCCCCCCTTCCAGAGCGCTGCGATCTCATGCAGCTTCAAGTCCCAGTTCCACTGCTTGGAAGCTGCCTGGATGAGCGCCATCCCCTGGGCGTACGACATTATCTTGGAGGCGTACAAGGCATCGTGCACCGCTGTGATGTATGCCTCACGATCCCCAACAAAATCCCCGGCTGCCGGCCCTTTAAACTCTGTAGCCGCGGCTACACGCTCATCCTTTAAACTACTCAAGGTTCTTGCATCAACCGCTGCAGCGATCGTCGGAATTGACACTCCCAAGTCAAGAGCAACCTGCGCCGTCCACATACCGGTACCTTTCTGTCCGGCTTTGTCGAGTATCATGTCTACCAGGTATCCACTGGTATCGGTGTCTTTCTTCCCAAATACCTTAGCGGTGATCTCTATGAGGTACGATGAGAGTGGCCCCTTGTTCCAACGGGAAAAGATCGAATGCAGCTCCTCAGGCTTACACCCAACAACCGTACGCAACATATCGTAGGCCTCGGCGATAAGCTGCATGTCCCCGTACTCGATACCATTGTGGACCATTTTGACGAAGTGCCCAGCGCCGTCAGGGCCAACATAGTTTGTGCAGGGCCCATCCGCCTGCGCTGCGATGCGCTCAAGAAGCGGTGCTACGATCTTCCAGGCATCTCTCGGACCTCCCGGCATCAGACTTGGCCCCTTTAAAGCCCCCTCCTCACCTCCACTGATTCCGATACCGAGAAAGTTCAAGCCCATGGCCTTTAACTTCTCTTCTCGGCGAATGGTGTCTTTAAAAAACGCATTCCCGCCATCGATGACGATATCTCCTTTCTCAAGGAGCGGTGCCAGCTGATCGATAACCGCGTCGGTCGAAGCTCCCGCTTTAATCATGATAAAGATCTGTCGTGGGGCAGCCATACTGGCCACGAAATCCTCAAGCGTGTAGGAAGCAACAAAGCCAGCAGTCTTACCATTGGCGCTGCCGTAGCGCTTCATGAACTCCCGAGTAACATCTCCACTTCTGTTGAACACAGCGACAGGAAATCCGCGACTCTCGATATTTCGGGCGAGATTTGAGCCCATCACTGCGAGTCCGATCATTCCTACACTTGGCTTTGACATAACCACTCCTTAAGAGCCGAATTCAGGCGCCCTTAGCCTAGACCGTCAAGGCACCTCGATTCAAGCTCTAGGCGGTAAAAGTTGTTCCAAGAGGGTTTCACGGACGACTCGTGACCCTACATCGACCTGAAAAACCTCCCCATGAACGAGCTCCACCGCTGAAAGTTTGTTGCCGTATGCGACTCCGGTATCAATTCCGATTCGGTACGGTAAGTCGAGAAAGATATGGTTAAACGCTGTATGACCGAAGACCACCGTCCTGCCAAAACTATGCGGACGACGAACAAACTCGTCACGGATCCAGAGCAGATCCTCCTCTCGCTGTTGCTCCAGGGGAACATCCGGTGACAAGCCAGCATGGACAAAAACAAACCCTGCAAGGGAGACTCCAAGCTCCAGCTGCTGCACGAATGTCAGATGTGAGTCGGGGATACGATCCCGCAGAGCCGTCAAAGAGTCCAATCCATCAATTCCGTAACTTTTGAAGAAGGTAGCCCCTCCATTCCGAATGTAGAACTCACCATTAGCCCCGCCAAAACCCAGAAAGCTGAGCAGCATCTGCTCATGGTTACCTTTCAGAAATACAGTTTTGGGCCACATGCGCTGCACCTCAAGCATGCGCTCGATAACCCGGTTGGAACTGCTCCCTCTATCGATGTAGTCCCCCATGAAGATGACCTGATCGTCACCGTTGCACTGTTTTGTATCAACCAAGTAGTCAAGGAGAGCACTCACCTCGTCTGCATATCCGTGGATATCTCCTACGGCAAAGATGCGCGGCGGCATCCCCTCAATCGCTCTGATCGGCGTCCCAGAAGCTCTTCGTTCTGCAGTCTCTCTATTTCTCATCGCCCAGTTTCAATACCGCCAGAAATGCTTCCTGCGGAATCGACACCTTACCTACCTGCTTCATCCGTTTCTTACCCTCTTTCTGCTTTTCGAGTAGTTTACGCTTACGGGAGATATCTCCTCCATAGCATTTGGCGGTAACGTTCTTACGCAACGCCTTCACGGTGCTGCGCGCGATAACTTTAGCGCCTATAGCTGCCTGAATGGCTATCTCAAACATCTGTCGGTCTATTATGTCCTTGAGCTTCTCGGTAAGATCCTTCCCTCGCTGATAGGCCTTTTCCCGATGTACTATTATACTGATTGCATCGACCGTCTCCCCGTTGAGCTTAATATCAAGTTTCACTAAGTCCGATTCCTGATAGCCAACTATCTCGTAGTCAAACGAGGCATAGCCTTTTGTTAGGGACTTAAGCCGGTCGTGAAAGTCAAGGACGATCTCATTGAGAGGCAACTCATACGAGATGACCGCACGCTCCAGCCCGTGAAACGCCAGGTTCTTCTGCACTCCACGGCGCTCCTCGCACAGCTTGAGGACGTTCCCTACAAACTCCTTCGGGCAGTGGATCGTTGCCTCTACGATCGGCTCCTCTATTCGAAGAATATCCTGAACCGGCGGCATTTTTGACGGGTTATCGACGTCCAGAACGGTGCCGTCATTGAGCACCATCTTGTACACCACTGACGGTGCTGTCGTAATCAGATTAAGCTGGAACTCACGCTCTAAGCGCTCCTGCACGATCTCCATGTGCAACAGACCGAGGTACCCGCACCGGTACCCAAAACCAAGCGCCGCCGAGGTCTCGGCCTCGAAGGAAAAAGCGCTATCGTTTAGACTCAGTTTCTCAAGTGCGGTCTTCAAATTCACATAATCGTCAGCGTCTACCGGGAAGAGACCTCCGAAGACCATCGGTCGCACTTCTTTGAATCCAGGCAGAGGATCCACAGCTGGTCGACGCACATGGGTCACGGTATCACCGATGCGAACATCACGGAGGTTCTTAATAGCGGCAGAAAAGTAACCAACCTGCCCGCTTGAAAGCTCCGCGACCTCTTGGGCATGCGGAGTGAAAACCCCCAACTTGTACACGTCGTACTCCGCACCGGTGGAGAAGAAGCGAATCTTCTCTCCGGCCTTCAGCACACCGTCGATGATACGTACCTGGGCAACTACTCCCACGTATGGATCGAACCATGAGTCATACACGAGTCCTCTCAACGGCGCATCCAACGATCCTCGTGTAGGAGGAGGAATACGTTCTACGATCGCCTCAAGCAGATCCCCTACACCGATACCGGTTTTAGCGCTAATCGGGAGCGCCCTCGATGTATCAAGACCGATTACCGATTCAACCTCAGCCTTCACCCGTTCTACATCAGCATTTGGAAGATCAATCTTATTGATGACTGGAACGATCTCCAGGTCGTTCTCTATCGCTAAGTACACGTTAGCCAACGTCTGGGCCTCTACCCCTTGCGAAGCATCAACCACGAGCAACGCACCTTCACACGCCGACAGGCTCCGTGAGACTTCGTAGTTGAAATCAACGTGACCCGGTGTATCAATCAGATTGAGTTGATAGGTTTCTCCATTCTTCGCCTTATACGAGAGCCTAACCGTCTGCGCCTTGATCGTGATACCGCGTTCACGCTCCAGATCTAGTTTGTCGAGGAACTGTGACTGCATCTCACGTTTTTCAAGGGCTCCTGTGGCCTCCAAAATGCGATCAGCTAGGGTCGATTTCCCGTGATCGATGTGCGCAATGATGCTAAAATTACGAATGGTACTTCTGGAATCTGTCACGGTTGCTCTCTAGTATCGGCGTCTAACTAGGCACTCTCGCCTTGTGCTAGCCGAGCTTTAAAATCTTCGATTGTTTTAGTTAAACCTTGGTCAAGGTTAACAACGGGAGCCCAATCAAGCTCACGCTTGGCTAACTCGATATTTGGCTGGCGTCTGGTCGGATCATCTTGTGGCAATGGACGATATACTATTTTTGAACGAGATCCTGTCAGCGCTATTATACGCTTTGCTAAATCAGCGATCGTCATCTCGTTTGGGTTTCCAAGATTTACCGGCCCATGAAAACCCTCTCGATTCATAGTTGCCATTATTCCTCTTACGAGATCGTCTACGTAACAAAACGACCGCGTTTGCAACCCTTCACCGTATACCGTGATATCCTCACCTTTCAGCGCCTGAACTATAAAGTTTGACACCACACGACCGTCGTTGAACAACATGCGTGGGCCAAAGGTATTAAAGATCCGAACGATCCGTGTATCGACGTGTCCCTGATCCTTGTAATTAACCGTCAAGGTCTCCGCAACACGCTTGCCTTCATCATAGCAACTACGCGGCCCGATCGGATTCACATTTCCCCAGTAGCTTTCAACCTGCGGGTGTTGCAGCGGATCACCGTACACCTCTGAGGTTGAAGCCAGCAAGAAACGTGCATGCGTTCGCTTCGCAACACCGAGCATGTTAATAGTTCCGGTCACATTGGTCTTGATCGTCTTGATCGGGTTGTACTGGTAGTGCACAGGCGATGCTGGACAGGCCAAGTGGTATACCTGATCGCATTCAATAAGAATCGGCTCAGTTACATCGTGTCGAATAAACTCAAACCTCTTGTTTCCAAGCAAGTGTTCGATATTCCGCTTGGTACCGGTAAAAAGATTATCAACTGCGATAACCTCATGTCCCTGCGACAAAAGCACATCACAGAGATGCGAACCTATGAATCCTGCCCCACCCGTTACTACAATTCGCGCCATAAATACTATCCCCTCACTACTGTCGGTCGACCGATGCTATAGTACACGAAACCGTGCGATTTCATCTCCATCGGATCGTAAATATTCCGTCCATCGAATATCGTCGGTGTTGTAAGTGTCTCAGCTATCTTATTAAAGTTTGGCTGCCTGAATGCATTCCATTCAGTGCACACGATTAACGCATCAGCGCCTTCCAGAGCTGAGTAGTTATTCTCCACATACGCTATGGCTGGATGATCACCAAACCGCTCTCGGAAGGTCTCATTCGCCTCCGGATCAAACGCTCGCACCTTTGCACCAAGCTGCACCAGCTCCGAACATATCGAGAGCGCCGGGGCTTCACGCACATCATCGGTTTTCGGCTTAAATGCCAGCCCCCACATTGCAAATGTTTTACCTTTCATTGCATCGCGCCCGTAGTGACTCACTATCTTCTGAACGAGCACCTTTTTTTGAGAGTGATTTACATCCTCAACCGCTCGCGCTATGCGAAGCTCAACATCGTGGTCCTTGCCGGTGCGAATAAGCGCCTGGACATCCTTGGGGAAGCATGAGCCGCCATATCCTATTCCCGGAAAGATAAAGCTCATGCCGATTCGCTCATCTGTTCCGATACCGATTCTAACCTGGTTGATATCAGCTCCAGCCTTCTCACAGAGGTTAGCGATCTCGTTCATAAACGAAACTCGCAACGCCAACATCGTATTTGCCGCATACTTGGTCATCTCGGCGGATCGAACGTCCATAACAAGAATCGGATTGTTCGTTCTGACAAAAGGTGCGTATAGCTCCTTCATCATTCGAGCCGCATGATCACTTGCTACACCAACCACCACTCGGTCGGGCCGCAAAAAGTCGTCAATTGCAGCCCCCTCTTTGAGAAACTCAGGGTTGCTCACTACGTCCACGGGAAACTTGGAAACCTTCTCTATCTCGCGCTTCACACGATCCGCTGTTCCAACAGGTACCGTCGACTTATCAACAACGATCTTCGGACCGTTCATGCTCTCCCCGATCCCTTTTGCTACCGCGAGTACATGCGTCAGATCTGCAGACCCATCTTCGTCCTGAGGGGTCCCCACAGCGATAAAAATAATCTCAGAAGCCTCCACTGCGCTTTTGAGCGACGTGGTAAATGAAAGTCTGCCCGCCTTTGTGTTGCTTTTAACGAGGTCCTCAAGTCCTGGCTCAAAAATCGGCACCATCCCCGCCCGCAGCGCCTCTACCTTCTTCTCGTTGACATCGACGCAGATCACGTCGTTTCCGGTTTCAGCAAAACACGCACCAGCCACAAGTCCCACATATCCGGTGCCCACTACTGCAATATTCATCTCATTATCTCCACTTCAAAAACTCTAATCCTGAGGCAGTCGGCGCTGGAACGCGACATCCAGCC
>JBIKKR010000147.1:0-7448 GCA_044360225.1 Bdellovibrionota bacterium
AAGTACCTCAGAGTATTTGTTGACAATCCCGACTCTCCCTATCGCGCCCCCGGGTTGCCAGCGGCGGGATTGTTTAACAGGGGAGAGGTAACCCATCTCTATCCTGGCTCTATATATGAACTAACTGAGGACGGGGTTGTTTTGTGTGAGAGTGGCTCGGAAGAGGAGTAGGGAGCCGTAACCCATCCGCGCTAATACGCAAAGATTTAACTCATACTGGACTGGGTTGATTTAATCTCGGCGACGATGTGTTTTAGCTAGCGGTGGTTGACGTGCTGAATGAAATTCCGCTACCGGGAGAGCGAGATCAGTAGGTGGGTTGCTGTTAGGAAGATCGGGCACGCGCTGAATCCGCTTTCGAGGAGAGCTGGTCGGCGCATCATTATCTAAATTAGGGTTGTATGGCATGGATCGCACAGGCGCACCTATCTCACGTTGTGTAGGCATTTCCGCTTTGGGTCCCCCAGCAAAGGGGTATATGGGCCTTTCAGGCCGTGAGGAATCTCTTTGGCTCCCAGAGCCTGGAGGAGACAATTGTGGCTTTTGTGAGGGCGCTGAGCGTTCATTGGCCGGCTCTGCTGTCCCGGATGGAGGGCGCTGTCGTTCAGTTGGGGGCTGCTCGCTAGGCGCTTGCGCTTTTCCGCGCGGAACAATCGGCACGCGGCCACTAGGTGTTTCGGCTTGGTTGGAAGGCCGATTGGATTCTCTTCGCCGGAAGCGTAGATACCCATAGGTTTCCCTGTCGGCCGGAATCGAGAAGTTACGCGGCACCTGCAGGCCAGAAAAATCCCCAGCGGGTGGGGCCTGGTGAAATTGCTGCGCATCCACGTCATTAAGGTCGTTAGACGCAGCGGCCGGCTTGCGATCAGCCTCCGGTCTCTCTGCTGACTCTGCACTCTTACCGCCGCTGCCTAGGGATAAGAGTAGTAGCACCTCTGCAGTTGCAGCCCAGACTGACCTCGACAACATGCCCCTACCTCACAAGCTAGCTTCACTTCTACCTATAAGTTTAACGAATCTGAGGAACTACTCAATGATACTTACGCGAAATAGTCCTAATTTCAATGAAATATGCAACTTACCCCGGTTTTGTAGGGTTTTAGCCTCTCACAAAGGACGATAAGCACGATGCCGTGATTTTTAAGCGCACTCGATTTGATTAGGTTTTAAAGCCATGGAACAATATAGAGAGCAAGGTAGTAGTGATATTGGTGATATTGTCACACTTTAGCAGTATGCCAAAATACGTGAACCTGCACGTGCTCGTGCACGTAAACGTACCCGAATAAGAATTAACGACAGAATCTTGTTTGTCGTCTTCTTAATCAGGTAACGAATGCATTCGGCAATAATTCCTGGGATTGCCGGCTTTTCGTGTACGTTCACGTTTACGTGCACGAGCACGTTCACGTAGAAGTGCGAGATGTCATGGGGGCTTCGGCAAGCTGCTAAAGTGTTTGGTGATATTTGTTTGTTGAGGGTGAGAAGTATGGCAGGGCCGGCTGCTACAAGTAATCCTATTAATTTGAAGGGGGAGCAATTGACTTCAATTAGAGAGGCTTCCGCAGGTAGCACCCCGCTGATTTACTTAAACAATCATCAGATAAGCCAAGCGGGATTAGTTGACGCCAACGCAGCGTCGAGAACGGCTCGGCTGAGTTTCTTACGAGGCTTTTTAGTTGGTGCAAGCGCGATGTTAACCGGCTGGTTTATACAAAATTGGTCCGCTTCTAACCCACAAAACACCACGGCCACAGCCCCCGCAAGACCAGGAGGCATGAACCCCGAGGAGCTTTTAGGTGCGCAGAATTGGGGCTCTAATACCAATTCCGAGTTTCCGCCTCGTCCAAACGTATCAGACGGTTACGGCGAAGGTGATGGTTTGTCGAACGGCAGACGCGCAGTAGAGCCAGCTGATACAGACCCGGATAGGACGCACATAGAGCGAGGGCCTGACGATGATCGTGAAGACGAACGCAAGCCTGCACCTAGACCAATCCCTGAGAAGATCGCTAACGACCCACAACATCCGATGCCCCTCTAACCCATAGCGAACCTAAACCTCACTCTCCTTGCAGCTCAGTTCTGAGGCGCGGCCAAGCAACATCCAGACCAACGTAGTATTGTAGTATTATGGCGACTTTCGGGACAGCCAAGGCGCGAACGCCCTCACCTGAGCAGATGCAGAGCGATGCTAAAGCCGCTGCGAGTGTTTATTGGTGGATGCAAAAAAAATCGCTACAGGATATCAACAAGATCCTAAAAACCCCACATCAGCCCAGTGATCGAACTAGGAGCCAACTGAATGGGTATGCGGCCCTTCTTGGTGTGGATCCGGAGAAACTTCTTGAAACCTACACCAAACATCCGATCCAATATTCTGCGGATGTCTTGATTATGCCGCATCGTGATCCTCTATGGATATATCGGATGCTGTCGGGGGTGCCCGTTGCGCCCAGTTCTCGAGGACAGACCTTTGGCTTCCACTATAGCCACGGCGATCTAATCGCAACGCCTAATTTTCGAGAGCCTCCGCTAGCCAGCAAAAAAGATACGGTGATAGTAGTAGATTCGAAGTTGCGGCAAGTGGGTTCGGCGCAGAATGATCAAGTTATATCAGAATGCCGCGGAAGCTTGTTCAGACTAGTCTCTCTATCAAATCATGATCCGCTGCATTCGATAAATAGCCAACCAGCGGATTTTCAAGATCTGAATTGTCACTTTCGATACGGCGGTGTTGAGTTCGCTTCGATAGTTATGCACAGTCACTATGTACAAACTCGGCTGCTCACAGATTCAAGTAAGCTCGGGCAGCTTCATGACGTGGTTGAGAAACTTGTCGAGAATGCCAAGAGCTATGAGGATGAACATAAACGTGCCTATTGGGCCTCACTAGCACTCAGGCACCTGCTCTTGGTAGTGCCCACTAACCATGAGTTGGTTGAAAATCTTTTAACGCTCTCAGAGAACAAGCTCTTTTCGGAACAGACTTGCACAGAGGCATCTGGAAAATGGAGCAAATTTATTGCGACTCATTTTTCAAAGGCCAGTACTGGTATCCAGTCTCCAATAACCAATGCCATGAATGCTTACGATTACCGCACCTCCATCCTGACTAATTGGTTCACGGATTACTTTAAGATAACCCTCAGGAGCGTTCCTCGCACAGGAGATACTGTTGTGCTACCATGGCGAACGGTTTTGCTACTTGATGTACTTAGTCGGGGCCAGGGGGCCTACGGCATTGCGACAGCGGTGCAGGGTAATCAACCGCTGATTCAAGCCTGTGTGGAAAAGTTTCGCTCAGCGGTACAGTCTTAGCGTGCAGTAGCAGTTGCTTTGATAAGGGGCTAACGTTTGTCTACTCAGCTTTCCACCTGCCTGCCAACCTTCACCACCCTATACCTCGCTATCCGCGACACCTCACGTTCCGATGAGAAGGTTCGCCTCATCGCACAATACCTCACCGCAGCACCACACACTGAGTTCGGCTGGGCTGTATACCTGCTTCAGGGAGGCAGTTATCGCGGCGGGGTCAAAACGAGAGAGCTGCGCCAGTGGGCTGCCGAAGTCGCGCAGATTCCTGACTGGCTCTTTGAAGAGTCGTATGCGGTAACGGGAGACCTCGCCGAAACTGTGTCGTTGCTGGTGGCTCCTCACGTGGGCGCACATCTCGTTCAAGAGACTCCAGAACACTCGCTTGCGTACTGGATAGATCGGATTGAAGCCATCAATACCGCTGCGGTGGCGGAGCGTAAGGAGCTGGTGCTAGCACTCTGGGCAACGATGACACAAGCAGAGGTGCTGGTTTTTACCAAGCTGTTAACCGGAGGCCTTAGGATCGGAGTAGCCAAGGGGCTTGTAGCCAAAGCTCTCGCAAGTGTCGTTGGGGTGTCGCAGTCAGAGGTGTGGCAACGCCTCGCTGGAGAGTGGCGACCTCAAGAGCTTACGCGAGAGGCGCTGAGCAAGCCGCTGAACATCCAAGAATCGACCGCTCCGTATCCGTTTTTTCTTGCCTACCCTTTAGAGCCCGACACACTAAAGGAATTATCGAGTCTAGATCAGCCGCGAGCGTGGCAATCTGAGTGGCAGTGCGAATGGAAGTGGGATGGTATTCGAGCTCAGATCGTAAAGCGCGCCGGCCAGGTCGCTATCTGGTCACGCGGCGATGAGCTAGTTTCTGCCGGGTTTCCTGAGCTCTGTGCTGAGTTCTCGGCCTTGCCCGATGGGACGGTTCTCGATGGAGAGATCGTAGCCTGGAGTACGGCGCACCACCCTGCGAGCTTTGCTGAGTTACAGAAGCGCATTAACCGCAAGAAGATCTCTCCCGCGCTACAGCGCGCAGTTCCCGTGCGCTTTATCGGGTATGATATCCTAGAGCATAGCGGAGAAGATATTCGAGCAAGGCCGCTCCGCGAGCGACGGCAGATCCTCGCGGCGCTCGACGTGGAGTCTTTACATTCCCTCAAGAGCGCCGCGATCTCTCCGACGCTTACCTGTGCATCATTGGAAGAAGCACGCCTTCTGAAGCAACAAGCTCGTGCGCAGCACGCTGAAGGGGTTATGCTCAAGCGACTTGATGCCCCGTATGGTGTTGGGCGCACCGCGCGTGGTGCCTGGTGGAAGTGGAAGATCGAACCGCTCTCGGTGGATGCGGTGCTGCTCTATGCTCAGAAGGGGCACGGAAGGAGGGCCGATCTCTTTACTGATTATACCTTTGGTGTCTGGGACGGTGACACCCTGGTTCCCTTTGCCAAGGCGTACTCAGGTCTGCGGGATGTTGAGATAGCCCAAGTCGATAGCTTTATCAAACGTAACACCAAGGAGCGCTTTGGGCCAGTGCGGACGGTTACGCCCGAGCTGGTCTTTGAGATCGCTTTTGAGGCGCTCTGGCCATCCAAGCGGCATCGGTCGGGTATCGCCGTGCGGTTTCCAAGGATTGTGCGCTGGCGCCGCGATAAGAAGCCTCACGAAGCCGATACGCTTGAGAATCTGCGTAATTTGGCGGGTTTGGAACCTTCTGAGTAGTCGCGTGGCTTTATAAAACCGCTAATTTTTGCCATAGTAGCCAGAATAAACGAGGAAGTATTACGATGTTGCAGATAAGCTCGATCGAGAAACATTTTGGAGAGCGTGTGCTGTTTTCCAAAGCATCGCTGACCATCTCTCCTGGAGAGCGTGTCGCGCTCTTTGGTCGTAACGGCTCAGGTAAATCAACTCTGCTCAAGATTATCGCTGGTGAGGAGACTCCAGATGATGGTGATGTGTCGACGCCACGGGGTTACAAGATCGGCTATCTCAAGCAGCATCTTTCGTTTTCAAAGCCAACCGTGCTTGAAGAGGCGTGCTCTGCCTTAGCTGGAGACCCGATCGCCGAGCAGTACAAGGCTGAGATCGTTCTTGCGGGGCTTGGATTTTCAGAGCCTGAGCTTGAGCTATCACCTACTGCGCTCTCCGGAGGGTTCCAGATACGAATCAATCTGGCCAAGCTCATCCTGTCAGAGCCAAACATGTTATTGCTCGATGAGCCCACCAACTACCTCGATATCGTTTCGCTACGCTGGCTTGAGGGCTTCCTCCAGTCATGGCCCGGAGAGATGATCGTTATCTCTCACGATCGCTACTTCTGTGATCAGGTGAGTACGCACAGCGCGCTTGTATACCGCAGTGGATTTCGAAAGATTGAGGGCGACTCGCAGAAGCTCTTTGAACGCATCTCTGCAGATGAAGAGCTGCACGAGCGCACACGAGAGAATCGCGAAAAAGAGATTAAACGGATGGAGGCGTTCATCACCCGTTTTAAGGCGCAAGCCAGTAAAGCAACCCTTGTGCAGTCTCGGGTGAAAGCGTTAGCGCGTATGGAGAAGCTCGATGAGCTCTCAAGTGATCCAACCCTCGACTTCTCGTTTGTACATTTACCGTTTCCGGGCAGATTTCCGCTGGAAGTGAAAGGTATTTCGTTTGGCTTTGAGTCGATGGAGAAGCCGCTGATTGAAGGCTTATCGTTCGCCGTAAAAAAAGACGATCGGATTGCGGTGATCGGTAAGAACGGAAGGGGCAAGTCGACCCTGCTGAAACTCTTAGCTGGCGAACTCAAGCCGCTTGCGGGAGAGATCGTAGTTAGTCCAAACACGGTAAGTTCATTCTTTGCGCAGACCAACACGAATCGTCTAAGCCTCGCCAATACTATTGAGACAGAGATCTATAACACCAACCAAAAGCTCAGTCGCACCGCGGTTCGTGCCATCTGTGGCTGCATGATGTTTGAAGGTGATGATGCGCTCAAGAAGATCTCGGTGCTCTCTGGAGGCGAGCGTTCACGAGTATTGCTGGGTAAGATCTTGGCAACTCCGACAAATGTGCTGCTACTCGATGAGCCAACAAACCACTTGGACGTTGAGTCCGTTATGGCCCTCACTGAGGCGCTCGAAGACTTTGATGGAGCGGTAGTACTCGTCACGCACAGTGAGGAGATCCTACGTCGTGTTGCAACGCGGTTGATTGTCTTTCAAGGAGATGCTCCCTTTGTGTTTGAGGGCACATACGATGAGTTCTTGGATTCAATCGGTTGGGAGGGTGAAGAGAGTGCCCAGCCAAGCAAAGGTAAGAAGAAGAAAAGTAAGTCAGCAATGAACGGGGATGGAAAGGGTGATTCAGCCAAGCGCGACAAGGCTCAGGTCATGCAGGAGCGCTCGCGGCTTGTTACTCCCCTGCGTGAGCGTGTTGCAAGCCTCGAAAAAAGTGTCGCGCAGCTTGAGAGCTCAATAGCCTCCGCCCAACAAGCGCTCACCCAAGCCTCCACAAAAGGAGACGGAGCATCGATACAGCGCCTATCGCAGGAGTTATCTCAGAATAAGCGTGAAGTTGAGCAGCAGATCGCTCAGTGGGAGGCTGCACAAGCTGAATTAGAAGCGCTTGAAAAGACTTACGAAGAGCGACTGGCGGCGTTTGCCAACTAAGGTCGGATTATTGGAGATAAACGATGAAGAGGACGATTATCGATAAGATCTGGGAATCGCACGTGGTACCAGCAGGGGAAGCTGGAGTCCCTGACATTCTTACGATCGACTTTATGCTCCTCCATGAGGTCACATCGATTCAGGCGTTTGATCTCCTCAAGGCCCGGCAGATTCCGCTCTATGACAAGAGTCGGCTGGTCGCCACCCTTGACCACAGTATCCCAACCCGTAGAAACCGACTTGAGATCTATGACGATGCAGCTCGTACGCAGGTTGAGACGTTGCGTAAGGTGTGCGCCGAGCATGAGCTTCCGCTCTTTGATTTTGGTTCCGGGTACCAAGGGATCGTCCATGTTATCGGTCCGGAATTGGGACTGACACAGCCAGGAATGACGATCGTCTGCGGAGATTCGCACACCTCAACCCACGGAGCCTTCGGTGCGCTTGCGTTTGGAGTTGGTACCAGTGAAGTAGGGCATGTGCTCGCCG
>JBIKKR010000017.1:0-27788 GCA_044360225.1 Bdellovibrionota bacterium
ACCCAGCTACTATTCGTGCAGAATGGATCGCTCGTCCAGGAAATACGCAGCAAACGCCACTCATGGTTTGGAACCCTCCCATCTTTTTCCGGGGATCAAACGTACAGGGAATTTTAGAGTGAAGGTAGTGGCGTAAGACCTGGTCGGGGGCGCATGTGACTTTTAAACCAGTAGGTAGCGATGTGCGCTACATCATCGAGCGCACCCTGCTCCTCAAAGAGGTGCGTTGCGCCCGGAATAACTGCCAAACGCTTCTGGCACTGGAGCTCTGCCAGGGTCTGTTGGTTGAGTGCTAATACCTCTCGGTCCTCAGATCCGACAATGAGTAGTGTTGCCACATGCACCTGCTTGACCAACGCACCGGTTAGATCGGTCCTCCCACCGCGACACACGACCGCGCTAATACTGTGTCGCGCTACGGCTGCTGTACGTAGCGCAGCCGCTGCTCCGGTGCTCGCCCCAAAGAGCCCGATTGGCAGGTGGCGAAGCTGGTCGTTATTCCGAATCCAGTGCACCGCCTCAACGAGCCGCGTCGTCAGGAGTGCAATATCGAAGCGCTTGCTGATTACGTACTGCTCATCTTCCGTAAGCAGATCGAGTAGCAGCGTTGTAAAACCATGCTCTTCGAGCACTCCAGCCACAAATTGATTGCGCGGGCTATGACGACTACTACCGCTTCCGTGCGCAAAAAGAACAATCCCCGTTCTGCGACTCAAATCAGTGGCAAGTGGGGCATTGCCCAGCTCTCCGCACAACTCGATCCCTGCGGCGCGGATAGCGATCTCTGATGTACAACGTTGTGGAATAGCATGGGAGAATGCAGACATAACCAGGGGTGCTGTTAGTTGTGTTCCCTCTCTTGGTTCCGCTTGGTTTCGGCTCGTCCGAGTTGGGTAGAACTTGTAGTGAAGCGTAACATCCGCTGCAATACCTCTTGTATGATTGCGCGCACTACCCGGCCGCCACCAAACAGCACATGCGCAGGTACACTACTGTGCATCGTGCTACTGTGCATCGTGCAAGAAACGCCGAACAACCTCAACAAAGTCACGCTCCTCGGTAAGCTGCGGGTGATGTGCGCTGTTCTCAAATATGTGGCAACGGCTACCCGGTACCAGTGACGAAAAGTAGGTGTGCGCTTCAGGAGTCGCTTCATCGAAGCGTCCGCAGACAAATAACGACCGCGCTGTGATTTGAGGCAGCCGACCACAGAGCGAGTATTCGCGAACCACACCGGTCACAACTATCTCAGTTGGCCCCCACACCAAGAGGTAGGTTTTGGTATCAGATTCAGCCTCCGCCTGACGAATGCAGGGGGGTGGCTCATCGCATCCGTATATGTGACGTCTCACGTACACCTTATACGCCTCCATAGCGGCTGGGGAATTAAAGGATCCCGTTCGCTGAGCTTCACGTAGTATCATTCGCGGCATCATCGGAAGCCCCGAGATCAGCCGCTCAGCATCCTGCATCCACCGCGGGATATCGATCGACACACACGAAAACACAATGCTCTCTACCCGCTCTGGGTGCTGCAGCGCGTACTCTCCTGCGATTAATCCTCCAAACGAGTGCCCCAGCAGATGCATCCGCGGCGCACCGAGATGCACTCGAAGCGCCTCCAATTCAGCGACAAACCCCGCTACCGAATAGTCCTTGCGCTCTGGGCACCGCTCTCGGCTGCGACCACATCCGGCCTGATCGTAACAGACAACCTCGATTTCAGAAGAGAGCGCAAAGAGCGGCTCCAGGCAGTAGCTTGTAAATCCAGGTCCACCGTGGATGCACACGAGCGGAATGTCCGCCGTGTCACCCACCTCGTTACCCTGCGTCTGGGGACCACGGCGGTGATAAAACAGCTCTCCGGCGATTGAGCTTACAAACCCGCTATCTGTCATCTAACCTCACTGTGACAACTCGTCTCTTGGTGATACTGTAGCTCTTGGTCCAAAGTCCCATAACACTCACGTAATTCTACGTAAATACTCGTGGTCGTAGAGGACCATGGCAATTCCCGTCCACTTTAAAAGGCCACAAATGCGCGGGAATAGCTGTTTTTGTTGAGTTTTGCAGCACAGGCCCGCGCATTTGTATCCTGATCGAAACTTCCAACAGTTGCGAGTAGATGGCGGGAGAATTGCGATGCCCTGGTGCAACATCTTCCCAATGACGCCCCATAACTAGTCATGCTACACTACCTGGGTAACTATTTATATTAGGATTGCATGGCGCCCCTCAACAAAGACCTACACCTTACTACAGAGTTTCTCGTTCTGCTCCGGGCGGGCTTTTACGGCCAGATTATGTTTGAGGGGTCACTCGCTATCCTTCAGTCTTCGTTTGCCCCGAAGAACTACCTCGAAACAGCTCACCGAGCATTTGATAAAATCGATGCCTGGATGAAGGACCTCGTATCCGAGCTTCCTATATTTGCGACGACCTGGGAAACTCCCGAAACCTTCGATGCAATATCAGCGATGAACTTTATGCGCGACCTGCGCAAAGACTTTATCTTTCTCGCTCCTCGCGTTGATGCGGCGCTTAGAGTTGAAAACCTGGCGCAGGATCGTGAAGCAGTAAAACTCCTCGTTGCGAGCCTCGTTCGCTCGGCATCAACACGGAACGCATACGTAGAGTCACTCTCGACTATATATTCGGTACTTAAAGCTACCGATCTCGCTCAGCAAGTTTCCTTCGAAATAGAGCCATCTCGTGACTATCTCCGCGTTACTCGTATTATTCAGGATAAGTTCACCTCGACAGCGGTCTATGACGACCAGCTATGCGAGCAGCTCAGGTTGGAAGCGCTACTCACTCCCGGCGACTTCCGGGCGCTGGCTCACGACACCAATGTGATGCTCAATGCGCTCGCCAAAGAGTTCACGTTCGAACTTGCCGAGTTTGGACCAGGTGAGGCCGATGACTGGATCGCCAATCGGATCCCGGCTGTGGCCGCCGGCTACTGGCGCGCATACGGCTTTTCAGCCTACGACTTTCTCGACTGGAAGGCTCAAGGGATCACCGCAGCTCCAGTCGCTGCGAACTGGGTGCGGGCAGGCTTTAGTCCAGGTGAGGCGATCGAGTGGATGCGGGAGGGTATTCCCTCAATGCTCGCGATTCCTTGGCGAGCAGCTGGCTTCGATCCGAATCGAACAGCCGCCCTCATTTCACGGGGAATCACCGACCCGGCCCGCGCACCTCGTGGAGATACACCTGAGAACGACGATCAGGATGCCGATCAGAAAACCAACAGGAACGATGACGAGTGGTAGGGCCTGTGAAGCTTGCGATTCAGGGCATCGCAGCTCTCACGCTATCTACTCGAAGGAGTTGGCCTTTCCCATAGGGATACAAATGCGCGGCCAAGCGCTGTCAAACTCATTAAAAACAGCTAGTTCCGCGCATGGTGGCCACATTAAAGAGGATAGAACCTCGATGCGCCGCTTGAAATGCATAACTGCTGCTGCACATGCCAAGTAAATGCTATGGTAAGAAATAGCTACTTTTACGTTTATACGGATTGACCTATTCCACTAACGCGGTGTATAGAATTCTACATCGAGTGGCGCTATCAAAGGAGCGCTTTGATATAAAGACCTTTGCGGTAACGTAGCTAACAGGCAGTCTTATAGGCAGCATCGTGAACGAGCGAACTCAGTCAGAACAGCAACAGGCATCATCCCAGCGTCAGCTAAACGCAATCAAGGTCGGCCAACGTGCAGTTATCTCTGCTATCAAGAGCTGCCCAACCGAGCTTTTGCACAAACTGGTGTCGATGGGCATCGTTGCTGGGACTGAAGTGCAGGTAACTCAACGCGGTTTTTTCGGCTCCCCTATTAACATACACCTCTTTGGATCGGTGCTCTCACTCCGCAGCGCGGAGGCGGCGCACATACAAGTGCAGCCCCTCTAACGAAAATGTGAGGAAGGTGTACCTCACGTTGTTGTAAGTACGTAACGCTGTGACGCACACAGAAACGCCACCACAATCGGCACCCACTCGCTACGTTGCTCTCGTAGGCAACCCTAACTGTGGTAAGACAACTCTGTTTAACGTACTCACAGGCTCCTCATATAAGGTGGCAAATTATCCCGGCGTTACCGTCGAGAAGCGCGAAGGGAGCGTCACTCTTACTCCGCATGCGCCCTTCCAGCTTGTTGATCTGCCGGGCACATACTCACTCTCAGGAACAACGCTCGACGAACAGGTCGCAACACAATACCTACGTGGCGCGATCACAGACTCACAAGCTCCAGATCTGGCTGTAGCCGTAGTCGACGCATCAAACCTTGAACGCAATCTCTTTATCGTTTCAGAGCTGATCGACACGGATGTGCCGTGTGTGTTGGCACTCAACATGATGGATATCGCCGAAGAGCGGGAGATGAAAATCTACGTTGAACTCCTTTCGCGTTCGCTCGACGTCCCTGTTGTGCCAATCGTTGCTCGAAGCGGCAAGGGACTGTCGAACCTTCTCACCGCCATCACCCGTGAACTACTGCATCCCAGCCGCTCACGTCGAGCCTACGCTTGGATACCAGCTCATCATGCAAACGCCTCACACCTTCGCACTATCGCAGCCCCACACGAGATCCACACCCGTTCAGCAGACGATATAACGACGATTGCAACGCTACGGTATGCCTGGATCCGTCAAATCGTTTCACGTGCAGTTGTGCATTCTTCGCGCACACAGCGAAGCGCAACCTTGCTCGACACATTCGTGACGAGCAAGGTGTGGGGGCTGCCCCTCCTGGCAGCGATTTTCTTTCTGGTTTTTCAATCGATCTATCTCTGGGCGCAGATTCCGATGGAATACATCAGCACCTACATCGATCAGTGTAGTCGCTGGCTTGTCACCACCCTTCCTGCAGGCATGCTCACGGAACTGCTAACCGAAGGTATCGTGCCGGGCGTGGGGAATGTTCTCGTTTTTGTCCCACAGATCGCTATCCTCTTTTTCTGCATCGGACTCCTTGAAGACTCCGGATACCTCTCACGCGCTGCCTTTCTCCTAGACAATTTTATGCGTAAAGTCGGTCTTCAGGGACGCGCATTTATCCCCCTGCTCTCATCCTTTGCATGCGCTGTTCCAGGCATCCTCTCAACTCGCACCATCCCTTCTAAGCTCGATCGACTGACCACAATTATGATCGCACCCCTGATGAGTTGCAGCGCCCGCCTCCCGGTTTATACCGTTCTCATCGCTGCCGCCATTCCCGCAACGACTGTAGGTGGTTTTGTGTCGCTCCAGGGGCTTGTTCTGCTCTCGATGTACTTACTAGGCATAGTCGGTGCATGCGCTGTCGCCTACGTTATGCAAAAAGTGAGCGGACGGAAGGAGAGCTGTTTCTTTGTTATGGAGATGCCCCCTTTACGTCTGCCTATACTCAAGATAGTCATGCGGAGCGCCTACGATAGCGTGCTCTCGTTTATCAAGAATGCGACGACAATTATCCTCGCCTGTTCTATCGTCGTCTGGTTTCTTGCATCGTATCCAAAGCCAGGACCTGAGCATCGCGACAATCCGGTCAAGGCTACCTACGCCGGAAAGCTCGGCTCGCTCGTTGAGCCAGCGATTAGGCCTCTTGGATTCAACTGGGAGATCGGTTTTGGAATTATAGCCTCGTTTCCGGCGCGAGAGGTGTTTATCACCGGGCTGTCAACGGTACTCAGCGTGCAAAACGATGACGAGGAAAACAACGCTAGCCTGATCAACACCTTACGCGAAAAACGCACAGATGGTTCGTTTTCAACTCTGACAGCGATATCGCTTATGGTATTCTACGTGTTCGCCTGCCAGTGCATGTCAACCCTCGCGGTGTGTCGACGCGAAACGGGCTCGTGGCTGTGGACCGGAGCGATGTTTACGTACATGACAACCCTCGCGTACCTTGCGTCACTGCTCACGTACCAGATCGGCATCCGGCTCGCAGGGTTGTAATAATCACGTGACTATAGCGATGTGCAAAAGCCGATATTTCGCTACGGAGTTTTGGAAAACGCGAGAGGAGGAGTCAATAAATATGCAAGCCTTTATCGCCCTTACCCTGCTGATGTGCGCCGTGCTGATCCTGGCTCGACGTTTCACTCGTACAGCTACTCGAATGCTCTCGAACACAACAACCACGCGTGGCTGCGGAGGTGGTGGTGGCTGTTGTGACCGGCTGGGACTTCGAGGAAGCCAAGAAAATCAGCAGTATGGCAGGCTTTGACCTACACCTTACAAAACCAATCGACCTGAACGAGGTTAAGAAGATGCTAGCAGCGTAGAAGTGCCCTCTGGATCAACCCACCGACAAGCCACCGCCCCTCGTTTTGACGTAACTGACGACATGAACCTAGGTTTTGACAAAATTTAACACACCTTCTGTCAATTTTTTCTATTTTCCGGTACTTAAAGGTCGCTGTGTATTCATTGTGAGGCAAGCATCCTATGTGGCTCGACCGTGCGATCAAGTGGCTCCTTCCCCGCGAAGAGCATTTCTTTGAACTTCTTGCTCAACTAGCGCGTTGCGCTGGTGATGCAGGATCACTACTTGTAGAATGCGTGTCGGATCTTGATCCTGCTTCGCGCGAGCGCACGATCGCTAAAATTAAGGAGGTAGAGCGAGAAGCCGATCGAGCGATAGCTGAGGTCTACAAGGAGCTCAACCGCACGTTTGTAACCCCAATCGACCGCTCGGATATTTACAATTTAGGCTCTGAACTAGAGAGCATCACCGACGAGATATTTTCAACGGCACTCCAGATTCCGATCCATGCGATCGATGAGCTTCCGAGCGGAAGCGCCGACTTTGCTTCACTGATTCAGAAGGCGACCAAAGAGATCCTGCAGGGCGTTAGTCAGATCCAGTCAAGGCATGGACACCTCGAAATTCGCAAGCATTGCAAAACAATTAAAAACTTTGAGGATGAAGGCGATACGGTATTTAGAACCCAGATGGCTCACATGTTTAAGCACGAGTCAAATGCCATTAGGCTCCTCAAGCACAAGGAGTTCCTCGAAGGGCTCGAACGCACACTCGATCTGTGCGACGACGTAGGCAACGTACTCTCAACTATCGTCATTAAAAACTCCTAAACTATGCTCCTCACGCTTGTCATCACGGTCATCGTCGTAGCCCTGATATTTGATTTTATAAACGGCTTTCACGACACAGCGAACGCCATCGCAACGGTGGTCAGCACTGGGGTACTCCCTCTGCGCACGGCGATTATGCTCGCAGCGGTTTTAAACTTCGTGGGAGCACTCACCGGCACTGCTGTTGCGAGCACAATCGGTAAAGGGGTGATTACTCCTGATACCATCACCCTTGTTGTTGTCCTATCGGCACTTATCGGAGCCATCTTCTGGAACCTCTTTACCTGGTACTACGGGATTCCGTCATCATCGTCACATGCGATGGTAGGAGGGCTCCTTGGCGCTGGGATCGCCCACAGCGGGTTTTCGTCGATTCAGGGACCTGGAATGATCAAGATCGTGTCCAGTTTAATATTAAGCCCGATAGCAGGCATGCTCATTGCGTTCATCGTTATGATTGCGCTCCTATGGGCGTTTAGGCGCGCCGCTCCGATTGCTGTCTCTGGGCTCTTTCGTAAACTTCAAATGGTATCTGCTGGCTTTATGGCGCTTTCCCACGGAAGCAACGATGCCCAGAAAACCATGGGAGTGATCACTATGGCGCTTGTAGCCTATGGCTCTGTGACGATGACAGGGTCGAAGCTTGTTGTGCCTACCTGGGTTATCCTGGCGAGCGCCGCAGCGATGGGGCTTGGAACAGCAGCTGGTGGTGTGCGCATTATTAAAACTCTTGGAACAAAGATTATCGACCTCAAGCCTGTGCATGGATTTGCAGCAGAAACTGCAGCTGCAGGGGTTATCCTGACAGCCTCGCACTTTGGCCTCCCGGTATCGACGACCCACTGTATCAGTGGCTCCATCCTCGGTGTGGGTGCGAGCCAGAGCGTCTCCGCGGTACGCTGGGGTATCACGGTGCGGATACTATGGGCGTGGGTGTTGACGATCCCGATTAGTGGCGCGTGTGCGCTCGTAACCTACCTGATCGCTACCTGGCTTACTGGCCAGCCGTAGGGCTCGAAACAGGTATTGCGAGAGCCCTGCGACGGTGATGGTTGGACTCCCGCGATCATTATCTTAGATTCAGTAGGTGAGGATTTTGGCAGTTGCTGAGCCGCTTGTCTAAGCCTTCTGGTATAACTGTCGGCTCGTACAATAATCACGCACCACATCAGGCAGCAACCCTTTACAAGGATCTCCTGAGGCCAACCGAGCTCGTAGTACGGTGCTTGAGATATCTACCCCCTGCTGGCCAAAAGGAGGAAGAAACGTAACGTGCCAACCAGGAGGTGGCACACGCGTTACCTCTCCCGGGCGTGTAAGCACCAGAAAATGGGCCATAAACTTCAATTCCTCTGCCCTGTGCCACACCCCAAGATCCTTCAATAGCTCGTGGCCTATTACCACCTCGATCTGCTCTGAGCATGTACCTTGTAGGTAGGTTATAAGGTCTATCGTTGCAAACCCAACGGCACCCGTACTCTGCACATCACTTACGAGCACACGAGGATCGCCGCCAAAAGCAGCCTGCACACCGAGCTTGGTCATCTCTAGACGCTCAGTAGCTTTCGATCCCCCCTGCTTATCGGGTCGCTCGCCGCTTGGCACAATTAAGACTCGCGAGATGCTCAGGTCACTCAGCAGCAGCCTCACTGCTGCTACGTGCCCGTTATGAAAGGGATCAAATGCACCGCCAAATACAGCAACTCGTTTTCTCACTGCACTCATCAAGACCGTCTCCGCGCGCGCTTACGCAGCAGTGCGATCTCTTTACGATACCCACCTGAGAGGATTGGGAATCGACACCACGTCTTTGGATCCACACTCTCATCGTCAACGTGAAATGAAGGCGCGTACCGTTCGCGCTTCCATTGATTGACACTCCACAAGGTAAAGAATCGCTCAACCCACTCGGCGAGCTGTATCTTTGAGTGGGTGTGCGCGTGCTCTTCACACACCGCTCGCCACACCTCTACAGGCAGCAGCTTGTCGCGCACCGCCCTGCGCTCAATGCTATCGAGCACCGTGTACGGCATCAAATCTCCTTCATCGGTCTGCTTAGACTTTTTAGGCCTAAGCTCTGCCGTTGGCTCCTGCGCATTAACGAGCTTTAACGTCGGGAAGGCACGCAAACCATAAGGCCCCTCAACCTCAAGCCAACGCAACCACTCGCGAAGGTAGGCCTTGTCGATACCACCAAGCGGAGCGAGCCCTCCGCTACTATCTCCATCCATCGTGGTGTAACCTACCGATGCCTCGCTACGATTGCTCGTAGTCAGAAGTAGTGCGCGTCTTATATTAGCGATAAGCCACACCGATGGCGACCGCACTCGGGCCTGAATGTTCTGCAACGCCACATCGTACTTACTCCACGAGAGGTGTACCCCTGTCGCTTGCTCGACCATGGTTTGATACTCGGATACGAGCGCATCGATCTTGAGATCAAAGAAGGTAGCTCCCACCTCACGAGCTACTGACTCGGCGGCTCTGTGCGTAGTCGTAGAGCTATTACGGGTCGCCTGATACACACACGCAAGGAGCTGCCGTAGGACACTCCGAACATTTTTTTCACGCTGAAGCCACGGGATGTAACTCAAGCGCTCCTTAAAAGCCACAAGCCCTAACTCTGTCACGGCAGCCTGCACCATCAGCGCCACTAAACAGCTCACGGCGCTCGAATCAACTCCTCCACTAAGCGAAACTACAAACCCGTGACTCCTGCTCTTACGCAGGTAATCAAAGAGCGCAAGCGATACGGCGCGAGTAAACTCCTCATGCTTCAGCACCCTGCTCTTTTCCCATCCACTGGAGAGCTTTGGTTCATGCGGTTTGGCGGCACGAAATGACAACCCTCCTACTTTTACCAAACGATCCTGCACTCTCGCGTACGTTGCAGCTCCAACACGTCGCTTCCTTAACAATCGCGATCGTTCGATATCTACTACCGCTGTGGTAACCTGACACTCCTCAAACGAGAAGCGCTCGCCCTGGGCTACGATCTCGCCGTGCGAGGCGATAATAGTATCGCCATCGTAAATAATCCTGCCCGCCTCACAACCAAGGAGATTGGCATACAGATACGCTGCGCCGCACAAACGCGAACCTTCCAGCACTAAACTCTTTCGAATCTCCTGTTTACCAAAGGCAAAGTGGCTGGCACTGGGGTTTAAAATTATATCGACTCCGTGCTGCGCAAGCGCATACGCTGAACGGTTAGTGACCCACGCATCCTCGCAGATCTCAAAGCCGATCCGGATACCGTCTACCTCAAAGAAGATATCTCCAACCGGAACATCATCATCTACGACTCGGATCGAGGCTACCTCACCTGCTGGCCACGGCTTAAACCAACGCGGTTCATAGTGTAGCCCATCCCCAGCCAGATTTTGCTTGGCTACAAAACCACGGAGCACTCCATCAACCGCCACCGCAACTGCATTGTACACGACTCCATTAACAAGAAGCGGCAAACCAAAATTTACTACCAGCCCCTTAGTCTCGCGTACGAGCCCCACCACACACGCGAGCGCTTCGTGCGCCAGCCCCTCGCCATGAAAAGCATCCTCGCAGCCATATCCGGTAACACACAGCTCAGGTAGACATAGCACCTGCACCCGAGCTTTGCGGGCTGTGCGCAGAGCAGCGCGGATCGTGCGAGTATTATCATCCCATGCGAGTGGGGTCTGGTTGAGGGCCGCTGCCGCGACTCGTAGCTGACTCATCTAATCGTTTAAAAACGCCCTGATTCTGTGACTTTGCTCTGTGCGCATCATTACACCAACACACGCACTTGTCATGGCAATTTATCATTTGCACCTAACTCACAAGTGCAGTAACCTCCGGCACATATGGAAACAACCGCACAAACCAAGCCGCTCGACATCAACAGCATCATCAGCCGTTGTAAGCTCGTCATCTTCTCACCAAAGCAGTGCTGGCAAACGATTGCTCAGGATACGCGAGCACCGAAGGAGCTTCTGCGCTCAACGATTATTCCCCTTATGGTAGCTGGGATCGTCTGTTCAACGATCGGGATCCAGGTCTTTGGAATCACTATTCCCCCCTTTGGCACATGGCGCCCACCCCTCTTTCAGTACCTTGTATCGCAGATAGCTTTCAGTATCGGTGGTGTGGCGATGATCTTCATCTCTTCGCTCATCATCCAGAAACTAGCTGGTTTTTTCCACGGATCGGCAACGCCAGATCGCGCATTCAGTCTCGTCGCTCATTCGATGCTCCCGACGCTTGTTGGGAGCCTGCTTGCCATCTACCCGCTTTTAGGGATCTTTGGCATCGTCTTTACCGCCCTATCGCTATCGGCGCTCTACCATGGAGCACCGGTAATGACCACGGTAAGCAGCAGTAAAATACTCGGTTTTATCGCCGCATTTATCGTCTCGATGATCCTCACATCGATGGTCATCTACGGAGCGCTGGGATTTATGGTTTCGTTGCCGCAACCGCCGCTGTAAGCAGCGAGCGCTCAACAACTGCATCATTCCAACCACCACCGAGCGCTTTAAAGAGCGCGACGAGTGAGGTTAAGAGTTCAGTCTGGCTCTGCGCGAGCTCAAGCTGTGTTGTCAGTGCGACCCGCTGCGCATCCAGAACCGGCAGGAGATCCACAAGCCCGTTTTCATACTGTGTGCGTGCTATCTGCACTGCCCTGGTGCTGTTCTTGACGCTATCGACCAGGAGATCCCGGCGCTGCCGAGATGCTGAAAACTGTGCGAGTGCTGTCTCAGTATCTTGTAGGGCCTGAAGCACTGCTTGCTCGTACTGCGCAAGCGCTCCGTCTCGGAGCGCTTTTGCCTGATCGATATTGGCAAACACTCGCCCCAGGTTAAACGCTGGCCACGATATGCTCGGCAAAATGCGGTAGAAATCATTGTCACCCGATGACAGTCCGCTGGTTGTCGGCGCCTGGTATCCGATCGAGCCGTTAAACACGACTTTAGGAAATAGATCACCCTCTGCTACACCGATCCCCGCCGTTGCCGCTGCTAGTCGCATCTCAGCTGCTCGGATATCAGGCCGACGCTTGAGCAATCCAGCTGGATCGCCCAGCCGTATCGGTCCTGTGTATACCGGTAACGGCTTCTTCTGAGATAGCTCTGGAGGGATCTGCGCTGGCTGTTTGCCACACAAGACCCCTAAACGATAAAGAGCTCCCTGCGCCTGAGCTTCAAGAACTGGCACCGCGGCTAATGTGTTTGAAAGCTGCGCCTTTGACCGGACAACATCAAACTCCGTTGATTGTCCCCCTTTAAAGAGCGCTTGCGCGATCTTTACTACCTGTTCTTGGGTCTTGGCATTTTGCCTGGCAACTTCTATCTGCTCCTGTGTACCGCGCAAAATAAAGTAGTTTCGCGCCACCTCACTAACCACGATACGAATCGCATCGTGCAGATCCGCTACTGATGCTGAGCTCTCTGCGTCACGCGCCTCTACACCACGACGAACGCGACCAAAGAGATCGAGCTCCCAAAACGCGTCGAATCCTGCCGCATAAAATTCATTGGAAATATGCGTGCGCGATGCCTGAAAGGCATTACCTGCAAAGGTCGATGTAGGAATCCGGGTCCGTGCGTAGTCCCCATCAGCAGTAACAGTTGGAAAAAGATCGAGAAAAGCCTCACGGCGTACAGCGCGCGCCTGGTTAACCCGAGCGAGCGCGCTCTCTAAGTCGCGATTGGTCCTAACTGCATCTATAATGAGCCCTTGCAGCTCCTGGTCGTTAAAGCTACTCCACCATGAGTCTGGAACGACATCAGGTGCCTCTGCTGACTGTGGGCCGCCAGCTACAGCTCCCGCTCCAGCTGCTTTCGTTGACTCAACAAACTGCGCCGGCACCTCTGTTTTAGGCAGCTCAAAATCGGGGCCAACGGCACACCCAGCTACACCACCAACGAGCGCTAGCACTACAAATGTAGGAACATCACGTCTCATAATAAAACTACCACTAATAAGACCAAGACCCTTCCCCTTCGCAGCGCCAGTCTATTACCCTGCGGCGACGTGCGACAATACGCCGAGATTTTCCTCGGAGACAGCCACTCGTTTCTTCTTTGGCTTGGAGATATATACGTACAACACTGGTACCACAAAAAGGGTAAACACGGTACCGATGATCATTCCAGTAACGAGGGTAATACCGATACTGTTACGAGCTGCTGCCCCTGCTCCAGTGACCAAAACGAGTGGAAAGTGGCCTACGACCGTTGCTACGGAGGTCATCAGTATCGGCCGAAGTCTCGTAATACACGCCTGCACCACCGCCTCAAGTTTCGAGATGCCGTAATGCTCCTGTTGCGTATTGGCGAACTCTACTATAAGAATCGCATTCTTAGCGACCAGGCCAACCAACGTTACCAACCCAACTTGGGAGTAAATATTGAGCGATGTGGTGCCGAGAAATACAAAAACAAGAGCTCCAGCGAGGGCCAACGGTACTGAGCCAGCCAAGATAACGAGTGGATCGATGAAGCTCTCAAATTGCGCCGCAAGCACTAAGAAGATAACGATAAGCGCAAGCACAAGGGTGCTTGTCATGCTCTTTGACTCACGCCGCAGTTGGCGCGACTCTCCTGCATAATCGACAACATAGTTTGAGGGTAGGATCGCTTGCGCTGTGCGCTCAAGCACCGACAATGCTTCATTCACCGATACGCCCGGGACGATAGCGCCTTGAATCTTTGCCGAGTTAAGCTGTTGAAAACGATTTAGTTGACGCGGCTGCACTGAGTTTTGAATCGAAGCGACCGTTGCGAGTGGTACGAGATCTCCGTTGGGGCCACGGACATGGAGAGCTAAGAGCTGCTCCGGATTTAAACGCTCGCTCCGTTGCACCTGCGGAATCACCCGATAGCTCTTACCCTGAATTGAGAAGCGGTTGACGTAGTTTCCTCCAACAAAGGTCGCAAGGTCTTCACCGATCGCCGCGAGCGACATACCCATGGCGTTTGCTTTATCGCGATCGATCACCACCTCACTCCGTGGAAGATCATACTTAAGGTCCGTATCGGCGAACATAAATTTTCCACTCGCAAAGGCCGCCCCTACGAGCTGCTGCGCGTATCCGACGACTTCATCGTGTTCTGCCGTTGATGAGATCACCATCTCAACGGGAAAATCACTACCACCGGGAAGTGCTGGCTTGGTCGTGATAATAACTCGGGCCCCCGGAATGCCCCCCACCTTTGCCCAGAGCTCAGGCTCGATATCAAATATCGTCCGGCTTCTCTCGCTCCATGGCTTGGTCACCAGGCCAGAGAACCCTGTACCTGGCCCCGTTAGCTGAAACGCCCCGAGATACTCCGGCACTGAGCGGTAGGCCTCAAACACCTGCCGCGCTGAGAGCTGCATCTGCTCAAGTGTAGCTTGCGGTGGTCCCTGCACTATCCCAAACAGGACTCCCTGATCTTCGCGCGGTGCTAATTCCTTAGCCGAAAACATGTACAGCGGCACAAGAAGCAAGGTGGCACAGATAGAGAACGTCACAACCCCAGCACGATACGCGAGCACTCGTCTCAGCGCTCGCTCATACCAACGCTTGAGGCTAGCTAGTCGCGAGTCTACCGCCACCTTGACTCGGCTCTCTTCAGCCTCACGCTGTGGTATAAGCTTTGAGGACATCATCGGCGATAGGGTGATGGCTACGATTCCTGAGATAATGACGGCACCTGAGAGCGTGAGCGCAAACTCCTTAAAGAGCGCCCCTGTCAGCCCACCCTGAAATCCGATCGGCGCGTATACAGCAGCCAGCGTGACCGTCATTGCAATCGTTGGACCCAACAGCTCACGAGCTGCTACGAGCGCGGCTGGCACAGGTTCCATTCCCTCGCGTACGTGACGCTCTACGTTCTCAAGCATCACGATCGCATCGTCAACAACGAGCCCCACAGCGAGAACTATCGCAAGCAGAGTGAGAAGATTGATCGTAAAGCCGAAAGCCAACATCAGAGCCGTCGCACCGACGAGCGAAAGCGGAATAGCCACGATCGGAACGAGCACAGAGCGAAACGATCCGATAAAGAGGTAGATCACTAAAATAACGATCGCTACCGTCTCAGCAAGAGTTTTAAGCACATCGGTAATCGCATCGCGAATGTACTTCGTTGCATCATACGGCACGGTGAGCGTTGCACCACTTGGGAGATTGCGTTCGATCTCCGGCAGAACTTTGCGCACCGCCTCAATAACATCGAGCGCATTAGCATTCGGCAGAACCCAGACCCCCATAAAGGTTGCATTCTTACCGTTAAAGAGCACCTCGTCGTCGTAAGTCTCTGCTCCCAAGACGACATCGGCTACATCCTTCAGTCGCACGATCGTCTGGCCCTTACGAGCTATCACGAGTTCTTTAAACTCCTCGGCACTTTTTAGATCAGTGTTCGCAACGAGACTAGTTGTGACGAGCGCCCCCTTGGTATTTCCAACAGCCGAGAGAAAGTTGTTCTTTGAGAGCGCCTGCTTAACATCGGCGGCGCTAATACCGAGCGCCGCCATTCTGTCGGCCTTAAGCCAGACTCGCATCGCAAAGGTACGCCCTCCGAGGACATCGGCACGCTGAACACCTGGAACGGTAGATAGCTGAGGCTGCACCACACGGGTCAGATACTCTGTGAGTTGATTCGGCTCCATATCCGGCGAGGCAAAGCCGATGTACATTGAGGCGAAACGGTTATCACTGCTCTCTACTTCAATAATCGGCGACTCTGCCTCTGGTGGTAGCTCGCTCTTTACCTGCGCAACCTTAGCCTGAATCTGAGTAAGGGCTGCATTGACATCGAAATTCAACCGGAGGTGCGCAACGATCTCACTTATCCCCTGGCGACTACTCGACTCGATGTAATCGATTCCATCGGCGCTCGCGATAACTCGCTCCAGTGGCGCTGAGATATACCCGCGCACGAGATTTGCTGGAGCCCCTATGTATGCCGTGCGAACCTTGACCACGGCGCTATCGCTCTTAGGATACTGCGTAACCGATAAGCTCTGAATCGCCGTATAGCCAGCTAGTAAAATAAGAACGTTCAGGCAGATCGCAAGAACGGGTCGCTTAATAAAGATATCGGTCAGTTTCATCGTAGCAACCACTACTATCGCCCTCTCCTACTAGCTAGGAGTTTTTAACTTCCGGATTGCGCGAGGCGGGAACGCTTTGATCACCCCGAACTATCACCATCGCATCCGGTCGCAACTTAAAGGTACCGAGCGTGACAACCTCTTCTCCCTGCTGCACCCCTTTGAGAACCGCTACAAAATCACCACGGCGATCGCCTAACTGCACAATCTGCTGACGAACCTTACGCAGCATCGGAGGTTGCTGCGCCCCCTGTTTCTCGCCCTCTCCTGCGGTCGACTGCTCTGGCTCTACTACGTAGACCGAATTTCCGTACGGAGCGTACTGAATACTCGTTACCGGCAGGGCTATCACATCGCGCAGTGCGCCGAGCTCGATCCGCACCTCGCCAAACATACCAGGAAGCAGATCCTCGCTTGCATTCGGTATCGTTGCTTGAACTTCAACAGACCGAGTCACTTCACTTATATTTGGGTTAACTGCTGTTATGCTCCCCTCGAATGTCCTCCCAGGAAAGGCATCCACGGAGATACCGACGCGTTCTTTTGAGTCTCGAAGCGCTGGGGCCACCTGCTGTGGAACCGAGAAGTTAAAGTGAATCGGGTCAACAGAGTAGAGCGGCACAATCGGCGAGCCAGCCACCACGTACTGACTAACATTGACCGCTCGTATACCAGCGCGCCCTGCAAACGGCGCAAGGATCGTTTTGCGTTCGATAACCCCTTGAATCGATCGCACCTCAGCCTCTGCCTGCTTGGCGCGCGCCTGTGCATCTTCAAAGTTCGCTGCTGACACAGCGCTCTGGGTGCGTAGTGTTTGTGCTCGCACAAGATTCTGCTTTGCCAGATCAAGGCGCGCCCGAGCACCCTGGAGGTTAGCCTCCTCGACCGATCGATCGAGCTCAATCAAAACCTGTCCCTCAATAACCTTGGACCCCGAGTCGAAGCCTATCCGCACCACGTTGCCCGACTCTTGCGTGCTGAGCGTTGCTCCTTTGATTGCGGCGAATGAACCAACGGTCGTAAAGGTATCGCGCCAACGCTCATTAGTAGCAACAACCGTGGTCACGGCCTCGGGGGGTGGGCCGTGGCGCTTTCCCTCGGCGATAGCCAGCATAATCTGAACCCCTTTAATAACCGCTAGCACCAACGTCAATCCTCCCATAACGATAAGGGTTCGAATGATCTGGCGCTTCTGCTCAGGGGTTATGCTTCTATTCATAGTGTCTCGGCCGTTGGTTACCGCGGAGCACAAGCCTAGCACAACTAGCGCAGGGTGCATAACTGATGGAGAGTATATAGGGCGGGAATGCTGCCTTCTTTTGCCACAAATATGCTACAATCTCCAGTAATTCCTTAAACCCTGCCTCATAGGCATACACACCTCGTTCCATGTCGCTGCGTTGGTTCTTCCTCGATTTAAACTCCTACTTTGCCTCGGTCGAACAAGCCGAACGCCCTGAGCTGCAGGGGCGCCCCGTTGCCGTCGTGCCAATTATGGCTGACACAACCTGCTGCCTCGCGGCAAGCTATCCCGCGAAGCGCTTCGGAGTAAAAACGGGGACATCGATCCGTGATGCCAAGCGACTCTGCCCTGGCATTGTGTTCATACAAGCAGATCACCGCCGATACATTCGCTACCACAAGCGTATCATCGAAACGGTTGACAGATTGATCCCTGTCAAAAAGATACTCTCAATCGATGAGATGGCGTGTGAGCTCATCGGCCGGGAATGCAACGAGGATTTCGTTCGAAGTAAAGCAGCAGCGGTTAAGGCTGCAATCGCTTCGGAGATTAGCCCCGCACTCACCTGCTCAATCGGCATTGCACCAAATCGCTACCTGGCCAAGGTAGCAAGCGATATGCAGAAGCCCGATGGTCTGACGATCATCCACCAACACGAATTACTTGAACGACTGTCTGGTCTTGAACCCCGGGACTTCCCTGGCGTTGGCCCGCGCATGGAGGAGCGCTTTCACGCACAGCACTGCTTTAGCGCGCGGCAGATGTTTGAACTGACGATCCCCGAAATGATATCGCTCTGGGGAGGTGTCGTTGGTGAACGATTCTTTTACCTCATTCGAGGGCAGAACCTACCAGAGGTTGAGACCAAACGAAGCTCTATTAGCCACTCAAAGGTGCTCGCCCCAGATGCTCGCTCACCAGACTCAGCCTGGCCTGTCGTAGTGAGGCTCCTAACGAAAGCCTGCGTTCGACTCCGTAGTGAGGGATTCTACACTAAGGAGCTTTGGCTCTCGATTAAGTTTCCAGACCGAGACCCTTCTCGTAGGTCGTGGCACGCAAAGGTCAAGTGCTTTGAGACCCAAGACAGTCTACAGCTTATCGAAGAGCTTGAGCGGCTGTGGGCGGTGGCACCCAAACGCGCCATGCTCAGGGTAGGGATCGCGCTTTCTGGGCTAGTAGAAGCAACTCACCACCAGCTCAATCTGTTTGAGGATAAACGTCGCGAATCGCTCATGGGGGCGCTTGATGGAATCAATACACGCTTTAAGGATGGCGCCATTTACGTTGCCGATGCGCATGCAGCGATTGCTACGAGAACCAATGCTATCGCATTTCAACGCATACCTGACGAAGATGAATAGGCCTGCTTCGCAGTGGAGGTTCGGCAGAACATCATAAGAACATAAAAACGATAGACCCGTGTCGACGCGGAAATTGGTGTTTCCGGACAAGAACGAAATAGTGTATACGTCTGGCATGACAACTGATCCCAAACTCGCTCAATTCACCGCAAATCTCGAACGAATGACCGCAGCGTGCCCAGGTATCGGGGTGCTTCGAGTATTCTTAGGTGGAACTCTCATTCGCACCGTAGCGAACGTCCCGGGACAGTCTAGCTCGCTCAGAGTACTCGCCGCAGCACAAAACCATGGTGCGATCACCAGGCAAGGTATCGCGCACGCTCTTGAAGTTTTTGCTCCGCTTGTAGCTGATGCACGTGCGAACCCAACAAAGCATCCAACGATCGATCTCCTCCTCGGGCTTGCAGAGGATCAAACACTCTCGGTAGAGACAGTAGCTACTCCTGATGCGCTCTTTACAAAGCTCTCGGATGGAAGCGCCACACCTGAAGAGAAGCACGCAGCCGTAATGCTTCTCGATCAAGGGCTTGTTCGTTGCGCAGAAAAGATCTCTAACTATCGCCTCGAAAACAACCGCATCGTACTCACCGGCGACCACACATGGGTACCGCAGACCTATGCCACTGCCTGCATGAACGCAGCATTTTCCGCATACCCGATGCAGCGTATGGGTGAGCATTTCTTCGACAAAGTCCCCCTTAAGACCGAAGGGTGGAGCGCGGCTGACTTTGAAAGGGCCGGCGTCCGCTTCATCCCCGGCTCGTTTGTGCGGCGTGGTGCATTCCTCGGTTCAGGAACAACAGTAATGCCTGGGGGTATTGTCAATGTCGGTGCGTACGTAGCTGGGGGTGGTGTCATGATCGATGGTGGCGCCAGAGTTGCAACCGGTGTGCAGCTCGGGCGAGGAGTCAAGCTTGGAGCAGGGTCAGGTGTTGAAGGTATTCTTGAACCACCAGGACGCCTCCCCTCTATTATTGAGGACAACGTACGGGTCGGCGCAAACTGCGAGCTTGTCGGGATAATCGAAGAGGGCGCGGTTATCGCGAGCGGAGTCGTTATGGCTTCCGGAAAAAAGATATTCGATTTACGGACCAACGCACTCGTTGAGCCCAAGTATATGTCAGTAGGCGAGGCTATCTTTGAGATACCGGTAATTCCAAGAAACAGGGTCGCCGTTGGTGGGGTATACCTCAAGGAAGGCTCATCCTTTGGCACTGACTGCATCCTGCTACTTGAAAAAGATGCCAGCGAAACAAGCCTTGCTCAGTTACCAAAGAATTCACAGCTATACATTAAGCTTCATCCCTGAGGAGAAATCTACCCCGACTTAGCCTGTCTAATCCGCGAAGCTATCTCTTCAAGGTCAAGCATTGTAATACTCCTATCGAACTTTCTCAGTACGTTTAATGCAGATCTCCAATCATTCTCCTCCAATTTCGGCTGTAGCGGAGAGAGCCGCACCGGGGTTTCACCAGCGTCTGCCTGCATCGCACACCACTCGGAGTAGAGTTTCTGAGCCGTCTCATGGTCGAGTGGCTCAGGAAATGGTCGCTTTTGCAGCTCGTCATCGATCGGTATATCTTCAGCCAGGATTGTACCAGAGTCGATTAATGCTCTCCTCGCCCGTTGCTTCTTAAGCTCATCAAGGTTAACCGAAAATTTTGCATCCGAGATCGCAACAATCTCCTCTCTGAAGCTTGTACTTGGTTTAGTCAGAAACAATGTTCGCCCCGAAAACGCCTTACGAATCTCACCATCTATGGTCATCTTGGCATAGAACTCTCTCACCCCTAGATTGATAAGATCTCGCTCAACGTACATCGGCGTGTATTCATTGACAAAATGCTTGGCGTCCTCGCCTCCAACGCGAAAAGATACAAGCGAGCCCACATTCCCAAAGACCGTCTTTTTGATATTCTCAGTTAGCTGGCCCAAAAACTGGTGAGCCAGAGTTAGATTTAGCCCATATTTTCGGGCCTCTGAAAGGATTTCTGAGAAGGTATCAGTGGCGAAGTTTTGAAACTCATCCACATAGAGATAGAAATTACGTCGCTGATTTTCGGGGATATCCTGCCTCGACATAGCCGCCTGGTAGATCTTAGTGATAAACATAGCTCCGAGCAGCTGAATGTTCTCTTCCCCTAAAATACCTTTCGGCAATTTAATCAGCAGTACCTTCCCTTGATCCATAATATCTCGGATGTTGAAGGTGTTCTTGGGTACCGAGATTATAGTGCGAATCATACCTGAAGATACCAGCTGGCCTATCTTGTTCAGTAATGGGTTAATTGCCTCCGCGTTGTATTTCTCAGTCCACGAGGGAAATTCATTAGTCCAAAAATTCTTAACAGATTCATTCCTGATCTGTCGAATCACGATCTGCCTGAAATCTCTATTGGTCAAAAGCTGTTGAATCGAGAAGATAGTGGCGTCCTTAGTCTCTAACAGGGCGAATACTGCATATCGAAGAACGTGCTCTAGACGGGGATTCCAGTCGGATGCGAACGCTTTCTTAAAGATCGAGACGAAGCTGTTGGTTACTTGGAGTCGCAGGCTCTCGTCAACGCTCTCTAATGGGTTAAAAGGAACGACATTCTTGCTTGTCGGATCAAATATAACGATATCCTGGCGGCGTTCTTCCGGCACGAGATCGAGCGCTCCCTCAACCAGGTCGCCGTGCGGGTCAATAACACAGAGACCGTGTCCGTTTCGTAGATCGTCCTGAATAAGAAGCTCGAGCAATTTAGATTTGCCAGATCCGGACTTCCCGATTACGTACAGGTGCCGACGTCTATCGCCACGTTTAATTCCAAACCTGCGATAATTGTTGTGATAATTAGTCTCTCCGAAATAACTGATAGCAGACTCACTATCACACGGTAGGTTAGGCGGAGGCTCCGTCTTTCTGGAAACTACCGCTGAAAATGTGGGCACATCCTGTTGCTTGGGGAGGTGAATCAGTGTGCTGGCCTCCTCAATCGAGAGACTAAGCGTTGATTCAACGACATTATCATCAAAATAGCTTGCGAGGTTTTCTGGAGAGATCGTAGGTGACGCAACGAGCCGATTAGTGTGCTCTGCGCCGTAGAACGAATAGAGAAGGTATTTTAAGTTATCAAGAAACGACGGATCGTCCACGTCGCTCGTTAGCCCAATCTCTAAGCCGCACATAACTGGGTGCATACCGAGCTTTCGTTCAATTCCGGCAGACTCTCGTTCGAATAGCCCAGGTTTTTGCTTGTCTCTCAGGCGAAAGATGCGTCCGAGGCGGAAGAGCCGATACCGCAGTCTTCGCGTTAGCATAAAAAAGAGGTCTTCACGGTGAGCAGCATAGGTCAACTCGATCCAACCGATTGAATCTCCCTTTATTTTTGCTAATGCGGTACATACCGCAGAGATCGAGTCCCCTTCAATCTCTTGATGGCTTAAAATTGGAACGAGTTTGCTGCGCTTAGTTTTGATCTTACTTATAAAATGGAATTTTCTGGGTTGTATTATATGAGCATCTAACCTTTCAACTTCACACGAGGGGAAGTGAGTGAACAGCATATTTAGAAATTGCTCATCGAATTCAGGCGCCACACTTGCGATGCAGTAGACCATTCCGTCTTTGCCCACTAAGCGAAAGGTGATACTGCCGCTCTCAAGACTTTTACGTAGAACCTCCAGAAACTGCTGATACGAAGCCAAGAGATTTCCATCAATGGCTTCTGGCGGAGGGGTTTGGATCACCCCAAGAAACTGCTGGAACGAGGCGATTAAGTTCGACTCAGGAGGCGGTGCCTTGATGTAAAAGTGACTCAACTCTGAGTGTTTTCTATGCCGCTCCATCTATATACCGCCTGTAACACTCCTCACACAGGATTACCCTTGGGTCCGTCTCAGAGAAGCAGGTGCGTAAGGCGACCGCGCACTGCTGGCATTGTCGGCTATGGAGCGTTCTTTTCGGATACCTCTGCAATTTTTCCTTGTATCTTTCGGAGAAGCATCGCTCTGGCAGCGCTATCTTTAGTTTCTGACAGATGATTAATTCCTGCGGAATGATGCGAAATGGATTCCCCGAGGCAGTACAGAAATAGACCCTAGAGAGGATCTCTTCATTTGAGCTACCCACGAGTGAATCATCAGGGGAGCTCTTCTCGTTACATAAAGAATCGGCCGTACCTCGTTGCCAATTCAGTACCGCTTGGCTGGGTGCCGGCCAATGACCAGTATAATGATTGTAGAGCTCGTGGAATTGGTCTTGGGCCAAGGGATAATGAATCTGCGCAACACTCTCGTTGTAATTAAACGGAGAGAGCCAAATCGGGAAAAATTGGCCCCACTCGCCTGTGTGCTTCATCTGCTCGATTATCTTAGCTTTGAGCGTACTATACTCGGGCTCCGAGTACCTCTTATTGAAGATGCAGTGCCTCTGATCGCGAATCCCTACGCAGCCAAATAGATCTTGGCTGTTGTAGCAGTGCGAGAAGTAAGACGACGAACTTGTGTGGTTTGAAAACATACCGACGAAATTGTATCCACCGTGAAGCACCGTATTTAATTCATAACTTCTCTCAACCCCATAGTAGATAACTGTGCAGTCGAGGCAGTCTTTAATATCGATCCCATAGAAACAGTTAGTACAATCCACGGCGTTATCCAACAGGTAGCAGTTGTGACAATCTATCGAGTTGATTAGGCGGTCCCCTGTAGAATTTTGGGTTTTGAGCAGAAACATGAATCTCTGTGGATTGGTCTCGAGGTGGGCTTTAAATAGACGTCTCGCGTTCTCGAAGTATGTACGTCGGTGAAGCTGGCGTTGCAGCAGGAATGTTTCGAAGGTCTCAGCGCCTACCTCAACGTTAAAGATGCAGTTTTTCTTGTTTTGCAGACCGACACAGAATATGCAGTTATGACAATTAACTAAATTTGCCGAGAAGAAACAGTTTGAGCTACCTGACACGTAGGAGCACTCGACCAGATTAAAGCTGGTATCACAATAGGCGCAGTGAGCGCAGAGCTCGCACTGGAGCAAATCCTCACTATCGACACAATCTCTGCAATCGATAAATGAGCCGTAGTGACAGTTGATTGAACGGTCTGATGCAAAAACATGGTAGCAATCACGATTGTCGTTTGCGTCGTTGGCGAAGTCCGCGTTCTGATTCTTTGTCTGAAGAACTGATGGATGAGGAACGACCTTCATCAGCTCATAGAACTGTTCAAAGAAGCTTCGATTGAAGTCAAAGTCCCTTCCATACTCAAGGGCATTGAAGTTATCTGACCACCAGAGATCTTTGTTCCAAGCCTTAACAACAGAGTCCGGTCGGTAGACGGAGAAGATCGATATGCCAGATCTATCACACCTGCGTCGGAAGAGGTTCCTCTCGTTTCGAAATGCCATGCGTCGCTGTTCACGACACTGAGGGCAGAGCACGATCGTTTCTGGGGCAACATCGAATTCAGAGAGCATTCGCCGCTCTCTGTCAGTAATTTCAAAATTTCTTCCGCACAGGGGATTTTTGCACAACATTTTTTTGAGACTCCGAGGTTTGCGGGTTCCGATGGTGTGTAGATTGAGCTAAAGACGACATAAAAGCCTACATAACTAATGTTTTCATCAAAGCTCGGCTAATTATGATATAATGTAAGGATTAGCGATGACGATTTTAGCTCCGCCGGGTTCTCGAGTGGCTCGATTTTCATACGAATGTGCGCGTGAACATACGTAGCACTGTAGCAGCTTGCCGACGCCCTGATCGGTCTTTAGGTTAAGCGAATTAATCTGGTAGCCATCATGTTCAGCACACTTTCTAATTGTTAGAAATCGCCAGCCCGCGACTCCTGGAGGTTGTCTTGTGACTAACCGCGCCGGCACTCCCGGTAGATTATTGTGACTTCAGCAACAGGTAACTCGATAGGGCATCGCAATTTTCTCGCTACCTACTCAACACTGCAGGAAGTTTCGATCAGGACCAAAATGGGCGAGCTAGCGCTGTAAAACTCAATACAAACAACTACTCCCGCCGATGCATGGCCCTTTACAATGGACGAGAATTTCGACGCCCTGGCCCCTCGAAACCATACCGCTAATCTGCTAATCTGCCCCTCCAATTCAGCTAAATCTCCCCGAACATGCAATCTGTACTCCAATCACCGGAATCCTCTGAATCGCCCCATACCAAACCCCAGATAGCCTGCGCTCCAAACGGCGAGCTTTATCTAGTTTCGGTAGCTTCTAAAGCTCGCGGCGATAACTCTACTACTGAGATCTTGGATCTCTTAATCAATCAAGCTATTTCACCCTCTCAAGAAACCTCGTCTTTAGAGCATGCCGTGTTCTGGGCACAGCTAGCTGCTAGTTTGATTAACAAAGTAAGAGAGCTTGCCGATCCTGATGCAGAGGTGCTCAATAATTTGTCAAATATTATCCTACCTGATAACGAGGCGCAGAGTTTCTTAGATCGCGCACCGAACATGCTCGGAATAGAGTACTGCTCCTTAGAGAGCGTGCATAAGCTCTGGTGTGCCTTAGGCGAGCGTTTAGCTGCGCGCATCACTCATAGCAAAGAGAGCGTCGATGGATTTTTGAGATCGTCAAATCAGCTTTTGGGGATCGTTGGGCGCGTTTTTTTCCACCTTGCTGAAAACAAACACGATCCAGAGCGGCCGTTTGCGTTTATGGCCACGTACACGTCAAGGATTAGCGAACAGGGCCGGATCCAGCACGTTCCACTCGCACGTGCCATTCAAGAGAGTGGCGCAACTGGTAATAAATCGGCGCTCCTAGCGATCTTGCTTCCGGTTCACAAGGTTGCCACGCAGAGTCAGTTTATTAAAGGCTTAGTTGATAGTGGCGCTGTCTATCACCCGCAGCCGTGGGGTGAAGCTCAGGCGTTTGAATTCCTGCAACAGATAGCGCTTTTTGAGTCCTTTGGTATCGGGGTTAGGGTACCTAATTGGTGGAACCCTAAAAAACCACGCCACCCGGTTCTGCAGGTTACTATCGGTGAGGCGAAATCGAGCTCAGTCGGTCTTGACGCGATGTTAGATTTCTCTGCTGCTTGTGTAGTTGATGGAAAGAAGCTAACCGAGGCGGATCTAAATCAACTCCTAGCAGCCGGCAGTGGTCTGGTTCGATTTAAGGGGGAGTGGATCGAGGTTGATAGCTCTAAATTGCAGGAGGTCGCAGCGCAGCTAAAGAGTCTGCGGAAGATGGGCGAGGTTAGCCTAGCCGAGGGTTTGCGGCTTTTAGCGCAGGCCTCGATTAGTCAGCGTAACGGGATAGGCGATACCTTGCTCGGCAGCGATGGTGAGCATGGGGTAGCGTGGCGCGAGATCAGAGCAGGCAAGTGGTTGCAAGAGACGTTGGAGAATCTGCGTAACCCCGAAAATTCACCGATTACGGGGTTAAAGGGGTTGCAGGCCACGTTGAGACCGTATCAAGAAGCTGGCGTGCGCTGGCTGTGGTATCTGTACTCTCTGGGGTTAGGAGGGTGCCTGGCTGATGACATGGGGCTTGGAAAGACCCTGCAAATTATCTCTTTCCTGCTGATGTTAAAGAACAGGGGCGCGTTACATTCTCCAGCACTCTTGGTGGTACCAGCTTCGTTAATTGGGAATTGGAAGGGCGAATGTGTGCGTTTTGCGCCAAGTTTGCGGCTCTTTATCGCGCACTCGTCAGAATCGAGCACCACTGAGATATCAAGTCATTCGAGCACTGGCTTTAAAGGTTTTGACGTCGTGTTAACTACCTACTCTGGCCTGCTTACTCAGGAGTGGATATCTGAGCTTACGTGGAGTTTAGTCGTAATTGATGAGGCGCAGGCGATTAAGAATAGTGGTACAAAGCAGAGTAAGGCGGCCAGAGCGACAAAAGCGGCGGTGCGCTTCGCTTTAACAGGTACTCCTGTTGAGAATCAGCTTGGGGATCTCTGGTCACTCTTTGATTTCATTAACCCTGGGCTTCTCGGAACAACGCAACAGTTTGCTAAGTTTATTAAGGTCGAACAGAGCTCAAGTGATAACTCTTATGGACGGCTTAGAACCTTAATTCAACCCTATCTTTTGCGACGCTTAAAGACAGATAAACGTATTATCTCCGATCTCCCCGATAAGAGTGAAGTTAAGGTTTATTGCGGATTGTCACCCAAACAGATCGCTCTCTATCAGCAGAGTGTGACGGAGCTCGCTGAAGCGGTGAAGGCGGCTAAGGCTGGTATTCAACGCAAGGGGCTCGTGCTCTCATATCTGATGCGCTTTAAGCAGATCTGCAATCACCCGGCGCAGTGGCTCGGTCACGGGGATTACAAAATTGAGGAGAGTGGTAAAGTTGAACGTTTGGTGACCCTCTTTGACGAGATAGCTGCTCGCCAGGATAAGGTACTTATCTTCTCGCAGTTCCGTGAGGTGCTCGACCCATTGCGGATAATCCTCCAGGATCGCTTAGCCAAAGACCGCACCGATCAAAGCGGTTTTGTACTTCACGGTGATACCGCAGTTAAGAACCGCCAGAAGCTCGTTACCGCCTTTCAGGGTACACCAGGGACTGCCTTCTTTTTATTATCACTAAAAGCTGGAGGAACAGGACTCAATCTAACTGCGGCGTCGCATGTCATTCACTTTGACCGCTGGTGGAATCCAGCTGTCGAGAATCAAGCCACGGATCGCGCATTTCGTATTGGGCAGAAGAAGAACGTGCTAGTTCATAAATTTATCTGCCGCGGGACGATAGAAGAGAAGATAGATCAGATGATCTCCAGTAAGCAGCAGTTATCAACGCAGGTTTTAGCGGATGGAGCCGAGAAGCTGCTCACAGAGATGAGCGACGAGGAGCTCATAAGCTTTGTTTCCTTGGATCTTAGTAAGTTAGGTTAGTAATGTAGGGGAGTAGTTGTTCTGTGGGTTGAACTGCAGCGCCGTTGATGATCCCCCAGGGCATCGCAGTTCTCTTCTTTTAAGGAGGCCAAAAATGCGCGGAACTAGCTGTTTTCATTAACAATAGCAGTTTTGACCGCGCATTTTTATCCTTAT
>JBIKKR010000020.1:0-27401 GCA_044360225.1 Bdellovibrionota bacterium
GAGCCGACGGGACTCGAACCCGCGACCTCTCGCGTGACAGGCGAGCGTTCTAACCAACTGAACTACGACTCCGTAACAACTTGGGTCGGTAAACCGACCGCATCTCACGCGAGAGCTCGCGGGCTCTTCGTCCCCGTGGCGGGGGACTCGAACCCTACAAGGTGAAAAACGCTGCGCTAGCTCGCGTTTTTCTCTTTGTCTCTTTAGGTGCCTTTATGCCATCGCCCCTTCGGGGCTCTTGGCTGCGGCACCTCCTCTCGCGTGACAGGCGAGCGTTCTAACCAACTGAACTACGACTCCGTAACAACTTGGGTCGGTAAACCGACCGCATCTCACGCGAGAGCTCGCGGGTTCTTTGTCCCCGTGGCGCGGGACTCGAACCCTACAAGGTGAAAAACGCTGCGCTAGCTCGCGTTTTTCTCTTTGTCTCTTTAGGTGCCTTTATGCCATTGCCCCTTCGTGGCTCTTGGCTGCGGCACCTCCTCTCGCGTGACAGGCGAGCGTTCTAACCAACTGAACTACGACTCCGTAAGGAACTAAAAACAGTCTGTAAAACCCCTAACTAGCCTCTACCGCTCGGTTTGACGAAGGTAGTGGCTACCACAGGGGCGAAGCGCCACTCCGGTGGAGGTCAGATTAGTACCTAAAAATGAGGACTAAGTAAAGTTTCAGGGGGGTAGTTTTTCTTGGGAGGCTAGGTTGAGCTGGTCGCAGACTGCTGTTAAACACCCACAGAGACATAGTTTTGCCTTCTTAGGGCTTTGTCGAGTACGATTAAAATGCGGTACAACAACCGAAGCCGCGATAACGTACGGTTTAATAAATAGCGGCGATGATAAGGAGTTACTGTGTCCGAACATGAGCCAAAGGGGTACGACCCGCGATCCATAGAGCCAAAATGGCAGCGCTATTGGGAATCAAACAAAACCTTTAAGACTACTGACTCAGGTAAACAGAAGGTCTACGTGCTCGACATGTTCCCGTATCCGTCGGGCGCTGGTCTGCACGTGGGACACCCGCTAGGGTATACCGCGACCGATATCTATTCGCGCTTTAAGCGGATGAATGGCTTCGATGTGCTGCATCCCATGGGATACGATGCGTTCGGTTTGCCAGCGGAACAACACGCAGTAAATACTGGAGAGCATCCTGGTACGATCACCGAGAAGAACTGCGCGAATTTCACCTCCCAATTGAAAAAGATCGGCCTCTCATACGATTGGGATCGCGAGATTAAAACGTGCACTCCGGACTACTACAAGTGGACGCAATGGATATTCTTGAGGCTGTATAATTCGTGGTTCGATGATGCTTCGAATAAAGCGCGCCCGATTGAAGAGTTGCCGATACCAGACGAAGTAGCGAGCAGAGGTGCTCTCGCAGTTCAGGAGTTTCAGGCGCACCATCGGTTGGCCTACTACGCAGATGCGATGGTGAATTGGTGCCCAGCGTTGGGAACTGTTCTGGCAAATGAGGAGGTTATCAACGGCCGTTCGGAGCGCGGAAATCACGAGGTAATTCGCAAACCGATGAAGCAGTGGATGTTGCGAATCACTAAGTACTCTGAGCGCTTGTTGTCCGAGCTGGAGGGTATTGATTGGCCAGAAGCTATTAAGGAGCAGCAGAGAAACTGGATCGGTAGGAGAACTGGTGCAGAGATCGCATTCTCAGTCGTTGGCTCAGATGATAAACTCGTGGCATTTACAACGAGGCCCGACACGCTTTTTGGGGTAACGTTCTTTGTTGTAGCGCCTGAGCATCCTTTAGTAGATCGGCTGACGACATCTGCTCGATCGGCAGCAGTCACAGAGTATCGCCAAGCGGCCTCAAGGCTGAGCGACTTCGATAGAACTTTTGAAAATCGCAAAAAGACTGGCGTCTTTACCGGTGGGTACGTTGAGAACCCGATCAGTGGAGAAAAGGTGCCCGTGTATGTGGGGGACTACGTGCTCGTTTCGTACGGTACCGGGGCGGTGATGGGGGTCCCAGCGCATGATTCGCGAGATTTTGAATTCGCGAAGATGTTTGACATTCCGGTAAAGCCAGTAATCGTTCCAGGAAATGCAAAGCCAGCAGTGGCTGAGGCTGTTAAGAATGGAGTTGTTGCATGGACTGAAGAGGGGACGATGCTCCCACATGACGGTCCTGTCGGCAAAGAGCTCGGGATCACGGGGTTATCTAACACTGAAGCGGGAGATCGCATTACGAGCTGGTTGCAGCGTAACGGACTGGGAACTCGGGTAGTGAACTACAAGCTCCGAGACTGGCTCTTCTCCAGACAGCGATATTGGGGTGAGCCGATTCCGATCGTTCACTGGGAGGATGGTACGACAACGTCGCTTTCTGATGCTGAACTTCCGCTGGTGCTGCCGCAGGTCGCTGACTACAAACCGTCAGAGAGTGGTGAATCGCCGCTGGCAAAAGCGACTGAATGGTTGCAGGTTGTTGATCCCAAGACCGGTAAGTGTGGAAGGAGAGAAACCAATACGATGCCACAGTGGGCAGGCTCGTGTTGGTACTATCTACGGTTTATCGATCCGCACAATACAAAACTAGGGTGGGATGCAAATCTAGAGAAGAAGTGGATGTCGGTGGATCTCTACGTCGGTGGAGCTGAGCATGCGGTGTTGCACCTTCTTTATGCACGCTTTTGGCACAAGGTCTTGTATGACCTGGGCTACGTATCTACCAAGGAGCCATTCCAGAAGCTGTTTAATCAGGGGATGGTGCAGTCTTTTGCATTCAAGGATTCCCGTGGGGCGCTTGTGCCATCCGACTTGGCTGTGGAGGATGGTGCAGGGGGCTGGAAGAACTCAAAGACCCGGGAGTCCCTTGAGCGCATCGTTGCCAAGATGTCGAAGTCGCTCAAGAACGTGGTGACGACCGACGAGGTCATTGAAAAGTATGGAGCAGATACGCTTAGGACCTATCTCATGTTTATGGGACCGCTCGATACAGGCCGTCCATGGGATCCGAAAGCGATATCAGGCAATGTACGATTCTTGCGGCGGGCGTATTCGTTCGTGGCAGGGGCGAGCGATTCGGGTCATCGAGATGTTGTTCCGGTGGACCAAGAGTCCATGGAAGTTAAGAGAGCGATTCATAAAGCAGTCAAAAAGGTAGGGGACGATATCGAGGCATTGGCCTTCAACACCCCGATCTCAACGATGATGGAGCTGTTAAATACGATCGGGGATAAACATGTTTCGCTGGATACGCTAGAGAAGTTCACGCTTATCGTAAGTCCATTTGCGCCTCACCTTGCTGAGGAGCTGTGGGAGCGTCTTGGGAGGACTGCTCCGGCTAGTTGTGCTCAGTGGCCCGAATACACCCCAGCATACGTTGTTGACGATGTTGTGACGGTAGTGATTCAGATAGCTGGAAAGAAACGTGCGACCCTTGAAGTGCCACCAACCATAGCAGAGGGGGAGCTCAAGCAGCGAGTCGTAGAGGCTATGTCGACCACGGCCTATGCAGTAAAGATGAGCGATAGGTTCATCACGGTCTACAATCCAGGAACAACCGTACCGCGGCTGGTGAATGTCATTTGTGGATAAGGGGCTGTATCAGGGTATAGCAGTTCTCCCGGTATTAACTGAAACAGCTTGAATTCCGGACAAGGATACAAATGCGCGGGTTGGAGCAGCCGAACTCAATAGTTACGGCTATTCCGGAGCATATGTGATCTCATTCAAGGAACTACAAATGCGACGCCCTGCGATAGCGTTATCCACAAGTTCGTAGCGAAATATCAGCTTTTGGAAAACGCTATCGATTCGCGGATGCAACTCAAAGCGATAACTTATAGTGATGTACGGCAAAAGCCTTGCGAGCTTTACTGGCACGGACTTTTGCAAATCGCTATAAGTCACATCCCTGCCCTTTGTCCCCATACCAATCCTAAGAAACCCCTCGGAGCGTCAGTAGGTGAAACGAATGAATAAGCTGCTTTCTGTCTGTGTTGCTTTTGCCCTTGTGACCTTGAGTGCTTGCACCAAAGAGGATTCCGGAGGGGCGGGGGTTTGTGGCGCTATCGGTGCAAAGGTCTGGGGTGGTGATTCCTGCAATACAGGGGCGCGCAGTTCAGCAGTGCTGATTTTTGGCTTGGCCAAGGACGGGGCGCAGGAAAAGGCGGTATCGGTATGCTCTGGGGCACTCATCTCCTCTACGCACGTACTTACAGCGGGCCACTGCATAAAGGGGCTAGAAGAGGCTGTGGTGAAGCGAGGAATGGATTTTGTGGGCTGGACCGTTTACGTTGGAGGAAAAAAGGGAGAGGAGGTCCGGGTTGCACAAGCTAAGTCGCATCCAGAGTTCTCTGGTATGGCGGGTGATCGAAATGATGTGGGGGTGCTTACCCTCCAGCGTTCTCCAAGACCAGCAGTCGCTCCGTTACCGTTGTTGCTGTCCGAGGATGTCAAGATCGGTGCGGAGTTAACAGCGTATGGTTTTGGAAAGGGCGAGAACCAGGATAAGGATATCGGAACCTTGAAGGCTTTACAGTTCAAGGTATCCGGTTTTCTCCGCGATAATTTATTTGTCGAAGGTGATGGTGAGTCCAGTATCTGTCAGGGGGATTCGGGTGGTCCGGTTGTAGCCGATAATAACAAGGGCAAGCCAGCCATCGTAGCGGTTTCAAGCTTCGGTGATGCCAAAGGATGTGTATCGAGTGCCGCATCTGCCTATGGATTCGCAAGCGTGCAGCTCAAGGCAAACTTCGACTTTATCGTTGCTGCTGCGCCTGAGGCTCGGGTTGATTAGGTCGAAAATAGTTGATCCAGCGCTTCGTCGTCTCACAGCATACCACAATCAATTGATTCTGAAGCCATACCACCAAGCTAGGATCGGTTGTGGAAGGTGTTTTAGGGGATTTTCAGGTAGTGCGGCAGGGCGGGACTTACGGATTAGGGGGCTTTTTATGGAAGCGGTTTTTAGAAGTCCTTTACATTTGTACCCCTATCAGCTCTATCCCTATCAGGAATGCTAGCTAGTTCGAGTACATGGCAAGAGAGCTGCGACGACGTGTTAAGCCGAAAATAGCTCCGCCAGTGGCTTCATCGCCTCGATGCAGTTCGCTACGTGGTGTTCAAGTGGGATACCGAGGGCCTCGGCCCCGTTTCGGATATCATCCCGATTGCATCCTCGAGCAAAAGCTTTGTCTTTAAATTTTTTCATGACTGATTTTACTTCAAGGTTGTGAACCGATCGGTCTGGTCTCACGTAGATGCTCGCAGTTATCAGTCCAGAGAGTTCGTCTACGGCAAATAAGGTTTTGTCGAGTAAGGTCTCGCGTGGGGTGCCGGTGTATTCGGCGTGGCCCATGATGGCAGTGCGCACTTCTTGCGGATATCCAAGTTCTCCGAGGATCTGGTTTCCTTTATACGGGTGACCATCCGGCGGATTTGGCTCAGGATACCTTTCATAATCAAAATCGTGTAGGAGCCCGGTGATACTCCAGATCTCTCGATGTGCGGATTGTCCCTGACGCGCGAAATAATCTGCGTACCAAACCATGCACGCTTCAACCGCTAGCGCATGCAATCGTAGGCTCGCCGATGCTGTGTATTCGTGGAGCAGGGCCTCTGCTTCTTCTCGTGTTTTCATAGTCTACAGTCTCGCTGGTTCGATGCTCGGTGTACTCCGGTGGTTAGAGTATACCTCTAAAAATGTGAGGAGGTTTTGCAACTGGATACTGCTTTCTACGATGGTGTAGGGCAGGGTAATATCAAATTGCTGACCAGCATCTTTGATACTGAAAGAGATAGAGGATGGAGCGTCCGAACCTCCCTTGCGTGGAGATAAACCAAACACCCCGGCTTCACGGATGAGTTGTAGCACTCTACTGGTGCTATCTCGTTCCGCTGGGTCCGAGAGGGAGGTGGCTGGAATGGTCCACACCGTAGGGGTGTTGCCGCGTGTTGGCTCTCTGAGCGATATCCTTACCTGCACAGCAAGGTCTGAATGGTGTTCAAGGTCCGAATGCTGTCCCTCGCCAGTCTGACTGAGTCTCTCAGATATTACTTTGTACCACGCATTGAACGCGGCAGCGGTATCGGTCTCTATGCCAGGACGGCCCAGGTTAAATGCCACAAGCGCCATAAGAGCTAGCACGGCACCGACTAGGTACTTTCGACTACACAGTTTTCCACAGAACATCTTATGGAGGATAGTAAGAGACGCAGGCTAGGTCAAAGGGGAAACGACTCAATTTAGGTTAATGGCCTCATTTTATTAGCTTTTTTGCGAGCTCAAGAAGGTTGTCCCGGGAGTTTTTCTGGGGGTCTTCAATAATTACCTCTTCGAGCTGCTTGAGGATTCGTCCCATGAGCGGTCCGGGAGAGACGCCAAGGGTCTTTAAATCGTCGCCGTTGACCGCAAGCTTGCCGTAGGATGGGGTGGCCATCTTGCGGCGCTCAGCCTCAAGGAGGGTATCAAAAGCCAGAGCCGTTTTAGTAATCTCCTCTGGGGCAATCGTAGGAGATGAGTCCGCGTCTTTGAAGGCACGCCACAACTCTAGATTGTCTCCGAGGTCGCGGATTAATCGACGTACTCCGGCAGGGCCGCAGTTTAGTGGTCGCATGTGGTGCCGAACTATTGAACTGATCCGTTTCATGTCCTCGTGAGAGAACTTTAAGTGCTCCATCCGCTTCCACGATAACTCCGTGCTGGAAAGCTCGTGAAGATAAAAGTGCCGTTCTCCGGAATCGTCCACGCTCAAGGTGTGAGGTTTGCCGATATCGTGAAATAGTGCGGCCCATCTGAGGATCGGATCACGAGGGGTACGATCGAGAACCGCCATAGTATGATTAAAGACGTCGTGAATATGGTAGCGGTTCTGCTCGAATCCGACTGCTGGTTGCAGCTCAGGAATCGTCCAGGCGAGTGCTCCAATATCTAACAGGGAGATTAATCCCGCCGCCGGGCACGGGCTCATGAGGATCTTTTCCAATTCCTGCTTAATTCGCTCAACAGTCACTCGTTCAAGGCGAGGTGCTGTTGCGGTGGCGGCGTCCACAGTCTTTTTATCAACCGTTCTTCCCTGTGCCGGTCCGAACCGAATCATGCGAAGGATGCGTAGCGGATCCTCGTTAAAACGGGCCAGGGGATCGCCTACGGCACGCAGTGAGCCGTTCTCGAGGTCCGCTATTCCACAGAATGGGTCAAGCAGCTTCCTCGTGTCCACGCAGAACGCTAGCGCGTTGATGGTAAAATCGCGGCCAGATAGGTCTGTGGTGATATCCCGCGCGTGTATCTGAGTCGTGCGGTCCGCGGGCTCTCTAAAGGTCGTAACCTCGATGTGAGCGTCGTTGATGAGTATCAGAACCGTCCCGTGCTCAATGCCGGTTTCGATAACCCGCAGCCCCCGAGCAACACAACGCTCCCGTACTACGTGAGGGGCGAGATCGGTGGCTAGATCGAGATCTGTCGAAGCATCGTGAAAGAAGGCATCGCGAACCGATCCGCCTACCAGAAATAGTTGGGCTGGTTTGATGGCATCGGTTAGCGTGTAGAGTGCAGGAGACGAAGCGAGCTCGGACAGAGCCGCTTCAGCTTCTGCCCGGCTTCGAGTTGGTTTGCAAGAATGTGAACCACGAGGGTGGAATTTTTCCATGAAGTTTCATGTGTAGCACCGGGAGCCAATCCGGTTTTATCGGAGTCTTAAGCAACTTCATGTGCGCTTCTTTTGGCGTTTGGCCGCCTTTTTTGCGGTTGCACGTTGCACAGGCGCACACGATATTCTCCCATGTTGTCTTGCCCCCGCGGCTTCGCGGTATGACGTGGTCGAGCGTCGACTCCTTAGCTGAGAGCTCTTTCGCGCAATACTGGCACTGAAAGTTGTCTCTAGCCAAGATGTTCGCACGCGAAAGAGGAGGGGTGCGCCTGCCGGCTTTAAAAAACTTTACCAAGCGAACAACCGCTGGGGCCTTAATCGCTATCGAAACGGAGCGTATGTTGTGCTCGTATTCTTCAATAATCTCAACTTTGCCCAGAAAAAACATGCAGACGGCATTCTGCCACGAGATGACCCTAATCGGTTCATAGGAAGCACTCAGAAGAAGTACCGGACCCATACTACTTTAGACGCAGCAAGAGGTGATTTTGATACCCTAAAATCGGTAGGTGAGGGTCATGCGCACGGTGGAGCCAGCTAAAACCCAATGGATATCAAATAGCTGCGCCGACTTGAGCCTTGTACCTACTGTGCTTAGGGGCAATACTTAACCCATGCCTCCAGTATGATAGGGCGCCTTGGGGTGCGCAAGTCCTTAGATTATGGCTAAGGACTTGCTTCACGTTCTTAAATTGCACTAGGGCTTCGCAATTCTCTCTTCTTTAATGGGGCCAAAAATGCTCGGAACGTATCGTTTTTAATGAGTTTAACGACGATTGGCCGCGCATTTGTATCCCTATCAGGAATGTCAGCCTTTTCGAGTAGGTAGCGGGAGAAGTGCGATACCCTAAAATTTCACTGCTTAGCTTGACATATGACCTAGTTACCTTTATTTTGCCCCATCGCAACGGAGAGGGCCAGTAGCTCAGCTGGTTAGAGTACACGCCTGATAAGCGTGAGGTCGGTAGTTCGAGTCTACCCTGGCCCACCAGTTCAAGATTGGCGTGATTACGGCAACGCTGTGTTAGAGCAATTTAGCGCAGTGACTGGTTTGCAAACTCTGGTGCATGGGTAGGCGTCATATCGGGGGCCTGTAGCTCAGTTGGTAGAGCACCAGCCTTGCAAGCTGGGGGTCCAGAGTTCGAATCTCTGCAGGTCCACCACGATATTTCCCCAGACGCGTTTGCCTGCTACATCTCCCATCATCGGAGCTGCTGAGTTTTGGCCGCAGGTGCTTCCATTCTTAGTGCGCTTCACGTACAACAAGCACATTAACTTTGTGATTTTACCTAACAAGGTGTGGAACCATGACAGACTCAACTAATCCTAACGTACGGGTCATCCCGGCAAAGACCAAAGGATTCATCTCGATTAACAGCCACCCAACGGGATGCTCCAAGAGCGTGAACGAGTGGGCAGACCGCGCCAAGTCTAAGGCCACACTACAAGGTCTTGGGAGCGCACCTAAGGCGCTTATTTTGGGGGGTACTACTGGCTATGGGTTGGCTAGTCGCGTGGTGTTGGCAGAGAATCTAGGCGCTTCTACTATCTCAGTCGGTTTCGACGCGGCGGCTTCTGAGAGTCGCCCAGCAACGGCGGGCTGGTATAACACGTATGCATTTCACAAGCGTCAAGCTGGCTCGGGTAAGCATTTTAGCCTTAATGGCGATGCGTTTGCGCAAGAGACGCGTGAGAGCGTTGCCAAGCTGATTCGTGAGAAGTTCGGAAAGATCGGTATATTTATCTACAGTATCGCCGCTCCACGTCGTAAAGACCCGGCAACTGGGACAGTTTTTAGCTCAGTTTTGAAGCCTGTTGGTGCTCCATACAGCGGCCTGACTGTGGAGCTCGATGGCGGTAAACTCACCATGGCGAGCCTCCAACCGGCTACCGAAGAGGAGATCGCTAATACCACAAAGGTAATGGGTGGTGAGGATCTGATGGAGTGGGTGGAGTACCTTCGAGCGCAAGGAGTGGTGGAAGATAACCTGAAGGTAGTTGCGTATACGTATGAGGGGCCATCACTTAGCTGGCCAGTATATAAGGATGGCACGATCGGAAAGGCCAAGGACGACGTCAAAGCCAAGTGCGTATCGATCAATCGGGACCTGTCCAAGACAGGCGGACTCGCTCGAGTAGCATATCTACAGGCGACCGTAACGCAAGCAAGTCTGGCGATTCCGACGGTGCCGCTCTATGTTGCAGTGTACTCAAAGATTATGAAGGAGCAGGGGTTGTTTGAGGACAACCTTGATCACGTCTACAGGATGCTTGAGCTGCTCGGTAAAGAGCCGGTAGGTGCAGACACAGATGTGTCGCTTCGCGCGGATGATCGTGAGCTGCAAACAAAGATTCAGAGTGAGGTGACAGCTAGAATGAGTAAGCTTCAAGCTGGCACTGTTCTCGATGATACTCATTTTTCGGCACTGCGAGGTGCTTTCCTGAACCTGTTCGGATTTGAGATGCCCGGAGTCGATTATTCGCTACCGGTTGATACACTCTTTGGACAGGAGTGGCCGGCGGCGTAGGGGGGTCGGAGGCACAACAACGCATTCGCGTTGTTGTGGTGCTCCTCACTAAACATTAAACCTAAAGTGCACGATATCGCCGTCTTGCATCAGGTATTCTTTGCCTTCGGTGCGCATCTTGCCAGCCTCTTTGGCTTTCACCTCGCCACCATTATCAACGTAGTCCTGGTATGAGATAACCTCAGCGCGGATAAATCCCCGCTCAAAATCTGAGTGGATCTTACCGGCACACTGAGGCGCCGTACTTCCGGCTGGTGCCGTCCAGGCATGGCATTCCTTGGGCCCCACTGTGAAGAAGGTAATCAGGTTGAGCAACTTGTGTCCAGCCACTGTCAGGCGATCGAGGCCCGATGTTTGAACTCCGAGCGATGCTAGGAATTCTCGACGCTCATCTTGATTAAGTTCGGCGATCTCGGCCTCTACCTGTCCTGATATGGTGACAAGCGGCGCATTGACCTCCCTGGCGTACGCCGCAAGGGAATCAACTGGCATACTACCACTTGGGTCAGGCTCGTGAAGGATCTCGGATTCGGGTACGTTTCCGACGAAAAGAACCGGTTTAGATGTCAGCAGGTTCTGCGTTACCTCAGCATAGTCCTCCGGCTGGCCGCTCCAGAGGCTTGAGTCTTTGAACGCGCGCGCGGGTTTGCCCTGAGCCAGCCATGCCTCAAGAGGTTCGATAATAGCCAGCCGCGCCTTTGCTGCTTTATCGCCAGTTTTGGCCGGCTTTTCCGTCTTCATTCTTAGTTTCTGAATGGCATCATAATCAGCCAGAATCAGCTCTGTATCGATCGTATCTACATCTCGCCGTGGGTTCACTGACCCATCTACATGTACGATGTTTTCATCATCGAAACACCGAACAACGTGAGCGATCGCATCAACACTTCTAATGTGTCCCAAAAATTGGTTCCCCAACCCTTCGCCTTTGGATGCGCCACGTATCAGACCGGCTATATCCACAAAGGTAATCTGTGTTGGGATAATTTTTGCAGACTTGGCTATGGCGGCGAGCACTTCAAGCCGCGGATCGGGGACTGGCACTGCACCTGTGTTTGGCTCTATGGTGCAGAAGGGAAAGTTGGCCGCTGCTGCTTTGGCAGAGGTAAGAGCATTAAAGATAGTTGATTTGCCGACATTCGGAAGGCCGACGATACCGCAGGTGAAGCCCATGAGAATTAGATCCTAGAAGAAACTACGAGTGTTTTTAGCCCCGCAGGGCGTCAATAGAGGTAACACGAGGGAAACGGAAAGACAATTAAGTTGCTGTATTTTATAGCCTGTTTTGCTGCATGCCCATGAGGGCGAGGAAGGGGTGTCAGCTTGCGGTGGATGCGGTAGTGTCGGACAGTCAAGCCCTATGCCGAACATGCATGAGTCCCCGCCGTGTGTTTACAGCCTCACGCTGTATGCCGAACCGAGGGCAGGATAGCAACAGGAACTAATTAGTTGCCTTGAGGTCAAGCGAGTCTAAGAAAGAAAAAACATATGTCATTCATCATAATGCCCCTTCCACTGGAACTCAGCGAGTCCGCCCACACAATGATGAAAGAGACTTTAATGTCTGCGTACGGTGTGTCGGTCCAATTTAGCGACATGAAAGATGTTGAGCAAAACTATCGCGCCGCGGGCGGAGAGTTCTGGGTTGCCATCAAAGAAGGCACAATACTAGGAACGATAGCTCTTCTAGACGTTGGACTGGGACGCGGCTATCTGAAACGTATGTACGTCCATAAGAATTGGCAACGAAAGGGGATTGGCTCAAGTCTTCTGCGGACCCTTGTGCAGTTTGCCGCTGAGAACGGCATGGGGGCCATTTATCTTGGAACTATAGAAGGCTCTCCATCAGAAGGGTTCTTTCGGGCGTCTGGTTTCGTCCGTACCGCGCTACCCGACGACCTCGATACGTATGGGGATAAAGTTTTCTTCAAGCTGCTCATTTCGAAGTAGCAGGGCGCAGCCTAGAAGATGCTGTCGTACGAGAGTGGTGTCATTAGAGTAATTGTAAAGGAGCATATCTGCCCGCTGCACGGAGGAGAAGCCGGTTACTACAGTGCGCCTGCTTGGCGCGAGTTCGGTAGATTAATTAGTATTATTGCACCCAGAATGAGCAGTGCACCAAAAAGTTGTGGCGAGGTAAAGCGCTCTCCTAGGAAGATATAGCTTAAAGCCAAAACAAAAACGGGCTCGGCGCTATACATTAAAGCGGTAAATGAAGGGGAGACGACGCGCTGCGCCCAAGCTTGAATTACAAAGATAGTCACTGTTCCGATCAGCACGATATAGCTCAGCACCCCGAGGCCATCTGAGGTCCATTCACCAGGATTATCGCTCTCAAAAGTAAAGGCCATCGCCGATGCGAGGAGGCCAATGCAGCAAAATGATACAAAGGTGCGGGCGAAAATCCTTATATGGGGTGATATCCACGAAAGCGACATCGTGTAGATAGCGTATGACAGAGCGCTGAGTAATCCTATAAGATACCACCAAGAAAATGATTTAAAATTAGCAGCCAGGACAAGCCATAAACCAATCAAAGCCAGAGCGATCGCTACTATGCTGGCGAGGGACAACGGCTGCTTACGCACCATAGCTTGAATTACCGGAACAATAACAACCTCCAGAGCGATTATAAAAGTGAGTTTGCCAGCCTCAACGTGCTGCAATGCCAGATAGAGCAGACCTGTGCCTATACCGAAGCCGCACCCGGTGACAGTTCCAGCGAAAAGAGTGCGATAATTTATTGGAAAGATCCTCTTCCGGGCAACTAGCGTCAAACAGATTGCCGCTAGGGTGAATCTAATACTGAGAAGCCACATAGGGGACACTCCCAGTAGCAGAGATTTGGCCAAGACGATCGTTGATGCACCGATCAGTACGCATAGTAAAATGGCTAGCTTTGAGAGGTTTAACACCCTGCACCAGTAACTGATCTGTGTTGCCGAGTAAACTAATTGCGTAAATATTTGCCCTGCTCCATAAAGGAAAAACGCTGCGCTAGCTCGCGTTTTGAGAGGATCATCGCAGGCTCAAGTCGTGCTGGGGCCATGGAATGGGCCGCCCTGGACTTGAACCCGCCATATTTTGTTCGCTTCAAGCTACGGATGCTCGCGCATCCTGCGCGTTGCTCACAGGAAAAACGCTGCGCTAGCTCGCGTTTTGAGGGGATCATCGCAGGCTCAAGTCGTGCTGGGGCCATGGAATGGCCCCAGCAGGACTTGAACCTGCGACCTACCGGTTATGAGCCGGCCGCTCTAACCAACTGAGCTATAGGGCCTTAAAGTATGGAAAACTTTTAACGACCTTTAATACAACTGTCCTCGAGGCGATGCAACCCTTTAGCAGGGTATCAGTACTTCATGATAAAAGGGCATCAGGATTCGTTTTTTGGGTATACTCGTATCGAGCGGCGATATAGTATCTAAAAGGTTAAAACGTTAAGAGGTTTCATGGTAGAGGCTCAGTCAACTCCGGTTCTTCCCTTACTTGTTCAACTCAGTAAACTCGATGGTCAGATAGCCGTATTACAGGCGCAGCTCAAGAAGATTGATGGCGAGCAGAAGAATCGCACTCAGGCGCTGGCAATGGTAACTCAGAAGCGAGAGGCCCGTGCCAAGGTTTTAGCCGATAAGAGAGCCCTGGTAGCTCGTGAAGAGAAGGGGATAAAGCTAGAGCGAGATAAGATTAACGATCGTCGGCGAGCCCTCGGAACGCTCAATAACTACAAGCTTCAGCAAGCAGCAGAACGAGAGATTGATTACGTATCCAAGCAAATTGGTCAGCGCGAGGAGCTTCTCTTGGCGCTTATGCGAGAGGTTGAGCTGCTCGAAAAGGAGGTCGCGGAGGTTGATACCTCGCTGCAGGGAATGAAAGATGAGTTGCAGGTGTTCGAGAAGACAGCAGGTGAGAATGTCGCGGATTATACGGCGCAGTTGACAACACTACAGCAAGAGCGCACTCAGCATGCCCAGAGTATCGGGAATGCACAAGCGCTAACGCTCTACAATCGAATAATTGCCCGTTTCCCGAGTGATCCGATTGCAGATGTAGTAAATCGAGATAGTTGCGCTGGTTGTTGTATGAAGGTAGGGCCGCAAGTACAAGTTCAGATCTCTCGGGGAGATGTGGTAAAATGTCCAGGTTGCGGCAGGATATTGAAGCTGCCAGCTGAAACCTAGTCGCAGCATGCATCAAGCAAGAAAGAGTTGAGTGGACGATCGCTTGGGGGCTTCCTCCGAGAGGAAAGTCGGGACTTCACAGGGTAAGTTGGCCGTTAGCAACGGCGCCGGGCGACCGGCGGAAAGTGCCACAGAAAAGAAGACGACCTCCCCGCAAGGGGCGGATACGGTGAAACGGTGAGGTAAGAGCTCACCAGCACGGGGGTGACTCCGTGGCTTGGTAAACCCCAGCTGAAGCAAGGCCGAATAGGAAGGCGTTCTGTGGAAACGCAGACGGCGTGACTCGCGCTGGACCTTCGGGTAGTGCCGCTCGAGCCCACTGGCAACAGGGGGCCTAGATGAATGATCGTCTTTCGATACAGAATCCCGCTTACAGCTCGACTCTTTCTTGGTTGATGTTACACCGCTGGCAGTTGTGGATCCGGCTCTTCTTTCGTAACTATTCAATGCAGTATAAAGTCGCTAGCCGGAATACTTGCTCAAAAGTGGCATAATTGCTGGGCTTTCTTTCTTGTCACCCCCCAATCGGGAATGCGTGATCAGGCTGAATAGTAACCTTATTTCTTAACCTTCCCAGCTCCCGATGCCTTGACCTCGGGCGCTGGTGTTGGTGGAGCTGGTGTGGGCGTCGGTGTCGTTTTAACAAACGTGACTCGTACATTACCCTCGGCCTGGCTTCTGTCCTCGTTGAGATACACCTTGATTCGATCGGCGATGAGCACACTTTCTCCCTGCTGAAGTTGAGGATTATCTGTGAGGGTCACTATTGAAGATACGGCGTCGTATGTAGCGATTTGGCTTGTTGCTTTGATCTCCTGTTTGGTGATCACTACATCGCCCTTAGCGACTATCTTTTGTATCTGGTTCTGCTCGTTGTAGTTCCCTTCGACTACTTTGGAGGTGAGGGTCATATCACCCTGCGTAACAACCACGTTACCCTTGTACACAAAAACACGGTCCTTTGCATTGAGGCTGAGCGTATCTGAAGTAATGTTTGTCGGAAGCTTGCCGAAATCCTTGTCTTTCGCGGTATTTCCGAAGAGTGAGCTACTACCCAAGGCACCTAGGGATGATGATCCGTCAGAGTTGGTCTGTGAGAATGCAGCGGGTGCTTGATTCAACAGAAGAAGTACAGTTGTAAGTGCGACGACGTTTCTCATGGTGGTTACTTATTTTTCGGTTTGATAGTGCTGGTCACTCCGTTGCTGATAAAGATCTCCTGTGAATCAAGCTTCGCGAAGAGCTTATTGCCAGTTAACTCAAACATCGGGCTATCGAGTTTGACTGGAACGGGGATCTCTACTGTACCCTCGGCTTCACGGTAGATCGCCCGTGAGGTCGTGACCGTGGTATTGCCCTTATACACCGCAACCACGTTATCAAAGAGTTCGGCCGACGAGAGCTGCGAGCCCGTTAGTTCAAGATCGGCATGTTCGGCTGTGAGGTGGATAGTGTCGCCGTTCTCACGGACAACATTGAGGTCCGGCTTGGTGATCTGCGCTTTGCTCTGCAGTGGATCGTACTTACCGCGCTCGCCCTTGATCTCCCACACCGTTTTGCCATCTTTAACGAGGCTGCGGTGAAATTCGTTGAGAACAAATCCGAGCCCAGTCGTTGGGGTTTGAGAAGTAGGGGCTTGGCTTGATGTTGCTACAGGCGTAGAAGTGCCCTCAATCATCTCCTTACTCAGTGCACCAGCGTGAGCTGCTCCGGATTGGCTAGGAACGCGGGCGGAGTTTCTGCGGTAGATGGTGATCGAGCTAGCTAAGAAAAACGCTCCTAGGCACCCGAGTCCTAGCCACAAGCTCTGTTTTCGTGTTAGGTGCAGCGGCAAGGGATCCTCTTTTGGGCTAGGCGCCTATTACAGAACGGATTGCGCAGAGAACCTTGAGCAAAGGCTCAACCTGAGGCAGGGGAAGCATGCACGGACCATCAGAGGGTGCGCGATCGGGATCCTCATGGCACTCAATAAATACGCCATCGACACCCACTGCTACCGCTGCCCGCGCCAGGGCCTGGACGTAGTGTCGTGCGCCTCCCGAGCTGCCGCTGCCACCTCCAAGCTGTTGTACCGAGTGGGTTGCGTCAAAGACTACTGGATAGCCGGTCTCCTGCATCATGATAAGGCTGCGCGGGTCCATCACCAGGTCGCGGTAGCCAAACGAGGTGCCACGCTCGCAGAGTAGTATCTTCTCATTGCCCGTTGATGCGACCTTTTCCGCCACGAACTTCATGTCAGAAGGGTGCAGAAATTGTCCTTTTTTTACGTGGACAGCCTTGCCCGTTTTACCGGCCGCGACAAGAAGGTCGGTTTGACGGCAGAGGAACGCAGGGATCTGGAGTACATCAACTACTTGGCCGGCTCGTTCGGCCTGCTCTTCGTTGTGAACATCTGTCAGCACCGGAATGCCCAAGGAGGATCGTACCTGACTGAGGATGCGCAGTCCCTCCTCGATGCCAACGCCTCTGGTGCTCTTGGCACTGGTCCTGTTGGCCTTGTCAAAAGATGACTTAAATACCAGCGATATCGGTAGTGATGCCGTTGTTTGCAGGAGGTGTCGACCGATCATAAGACAGTGGTCGAGTGATTCGATTTGGCAAGGGCCAGCAATGACCAGCAGTTTCTCTCCTGGACCGACCTTGGTAGTGGAAGAAATCTCAACAGTCACAGCCGTTACCCGATAGCAACTTGCTCAGAGTCTGCCGCGAGGCAAGTGGCTGTAGCTGTTGCTCCGCTCGTTGAAGTTCGCAAATCCCCCTTGGTGCCAGCACAGCTCTGCGCTCTACGTGCTTTGGCCGCAGCCACAAAGGAGGTAAACAGAGGATGCGGATTCTTCGGTGTCGACTGAAACTCAGGGTGGAATTGCACCCCGACAAACCAAGGGTGGTTAGGTAGTTCGATAATCTCAGCTAGGAAGTTATCTGGGGAGGCTCCAGAGAATACTAAGCCGGCCTTCTCCAAGGCCTCACGGTATGAATTGTTGACTTCGAATCGGTGGCGGTGACGCTCGCTAATCTGCGGTTTGCCGTAGATTTCGCGAACACGAGAGCCTTCCTTAAGCACGCATGGATATGCACCGAGGCGCATCGAGCCGCCCTTGAGGTGTACCGACTTCTGACTCGCCATGATGTCTATCACAGCACACGAGGCATCCTCGTCGAATTCGGTGCTTGTGGCTCCCGAGAGTTTGGCTACGTTTCGAGCATACTCGATCGTCGCTATTTGGAGCCCCAGACAGATGCCAAAATAGGGGATGTTGTTGGTGCGAGCGAACTGCGCAGCCGCTATCTTGCCTTCACTACCTCTCACTCCAAAGCCGCCCGGGATGAGGATCGCATCGACCATCATTCCGTTGTTAGCCTCTTTTATTGACGCCTCGACTCCCTTTTTCTCGATTCCTTCGCTATCAACGTAGATGATCGATATGCGACAATCATTTGCCACGCCGCTATGAATCAGGGCCTCGCTGAGGCTCTTGTAGCTCTCAGTCAGATCCACGTACTTACCAACCATTGCTATTGTAACCGTAGCTCGCTCGGGATTGGTGAGCGATTGGGCGATCTTTGACCACGGTTCTAGCTTGGGTGCTCCGGTCCAGATGTGTAGTAACTCCACGATGCGCTGATCAAGGCCCTCGTTGTGCAAGACCATCGGAAGCTCATAAATAGTGCGGACGTCCGGTGCGTTGATTACACAGTTTGGGCTTACATTGCAGAACAAGCTGATCTTATTTTTAATCTTTTCATCGAGCTTCTGATTCGAGCGACAGATGATGATGCTCGGGAGGATACCAAAGCCGGTAACCTCTTTGATTGAATGTTGAGTTGGTTTGGTCTTGAATTCGTGAGCAGTTGCAATGTGTGGGACGAGTGTGACGTGCACGTAGAGAGTATTTTGCGCTCCAACATCAGCGCGCATCTGGCGAATCGCCTCAAGGAACGGAAGGCTCTCGATATCTCCCACTGTGCCGCCAACCTCAACAAGGCAGATGTCGAAGTTCTGAGCGGCGAGCTTGATTCTGCGCTTAATTTCATCAGTAATGTGTGGGATGACCTGAACCGTTCCGCCAAGGTAGTCTCCGCGCCTCTCGTTGGCGATCACAGTCTCGTATACCTTGCCGGATGTGAAATTGTTGAGCTTAGACATGCGGGTACCCATGAATCGCTCATAGTGCCCGAGATCGAGGTCGGTCTCAGCTCCGTCATCAGTAACGAAAACCTCACCGTGCTGGAATGGGCTCATGGTGCCCGGATCGACGTTGATGTACGGATCGAGCTTTACTGCAGTGACCTTTAGTCCGCGTGCCTCGAGTAGTGCCCCTATGCATGCCGTGGTTAAACCCTTGCCAATTGAAGAGACTACGCCGCCCGTGACAAAAATAAACTTAGTTGGGTGAGCTTCCATCTCTTCCTCGCGTATCCTCGAAGTTTAATCTCTGCCCTACGGGGATTACTGCCGAACGGGCGTATTTTTTTGGTAGTCTGTTTTGAGTCAGCCCAATACTAATACTATTTGGGCACTTTTGCATCCTCCTGTAACGGTCTTTTTGGGGATAATCGCCAATTCTCTGACGTGGTTACATATTTGAGGCTGACTCTTGGTGGAGCTCATGGGCGGGCTCATGGTCGGTTGGCTACTGGGCGTGGTAAAAAAGGGGCAAATAAGTCTTTGTATGAGGGGAGGTTGTTATGCGGCGCATTCTGAGATTTCTGGGGATCGTGGGGTGTTTTGGGGCTATGTTAGCCGCCCGGGGGGCTGTAGCCGATCCTGGGTTGGCGGAGGATTCCGGAGCCGCAAGTGAGCGGCCCTATAATCGTGAGGTGGAAACCGTCCTACGGAAGATACGGTCGCAAGTTGGTGACGCGCGGTACAACGTAAAGGTTCTCGATCGTGGTGACGTCATGGCAATCGAGGGGGAGGTGGATTCGGAGCGCTCGAAGGGGCGGATTCTGGAAGCAGCCAGTTCCGCGACTGCTAAACGCATTCGAGACGAGCTGCGGATCCGCCCTGGCCCGAGTGATAGCCAGATAGCTGAAAATGTCCGAGGCGCGTTGCGTAACGACTGCCCGCAGCTGGCTGGCCGTATTCAGGTTGACGTACGAGCGGGGGTTGCCTACCTATCAGGCGATCTGCGGAGTCACCGGGAGGTCGACGAGTTGCTTGCCACTGCCCTTATGGTGGAGGGAGTGACCGACATTAAAAGTGATATTACCCTTGGAGGACGTCCATACGCTACACAGAGGCTAGGGCATAAACGGTACTAGATGCGCCTCCACCCATCGCAGCAATTCCCCTTTGCTAAAGGCGACTGAGCAGACTAGCATCCTCGTGGGGGTGCTAGCCGTATGAATTCCAGGTCTTCAGTTCCAGTTGTTGTCCTCAAGCAAGGACGTGATGTGGCAGTGCGTAGGCGCCATCCGTGGGTCTTTTCGGGTGCAGTAGCTGAGCGGCACGGCACTTTGCAGAGGGGCTGCTTCGTGGAAGTTCGCGCCAAGGATGGTTCTGTTCTCGGATGTGGCCACTGGGGAACGAAAGGAATCGCCATTCGCATGCTCTCCTTTAATTCAGTAAAGGATGAGATTGCGCTGATCCAGGAACGTATATCGTCAGCGGTTAGTGTCCGTCGTAGCCTGGGTTTGGTGGGTAATCCGGAGACCACTGGATTTCGATTGGTGCACGCAGAGGGTGATGGATTGCCGGGGCTGGTGGTCGACCTATACGGTGATGTGGCAGTAGTGCAGTGTCACTCGGCTGGTATGTGGCGCTTGCGAGAGACTATCGGTGCGCTGCTTTTGGGCGAGAGCGGGCTTAAGGTAGGCGAGGTGGTATACCGTCGAGTTGAGGCTCACGTTGATCAGGATCCTGAGACTTCCCAGGGGGGAGTGATCCGCGATGCAGCGATGGATGCCACAGTGCCTGAGCCCCCAAAGGTGGTCGCCTTCTCCGAAAATGGACTCCGATTTATCGCCGATGTCACCGGCGGACAGAAGACAGGATTTTTCCTGGACCAGCGGGTAAACCGGCGAACGCTCCAGCAATACGCGGCAGGTAAGCACGTGCTGAATGCTTTCTGCTATACGGGGGCCTTCTCTGTATACGCCTTCGCTGGTGGCGCTGAGTCAGTCGTGTCGGTGGATACCTCTCGGGCAGCTATCGATCTCTGTCGTCAAAATGTGGTGGCCAATTTTGCTGGTAAGCAACACCATACAGAGGTGGCAGATTGCTTCAGTTACTTGACGCAGATACCGGACACGTTCGATCTGATCGTCCTCGATCCCCCGGCTTTTGCTAAGCATCAGCGAGCGATACAGAGGGCATTGCGAGGCTACGAAACGATAAATACGTTGGCGTTAAAGAAGATCAAACGAGGAGGTGTTCTTTTCTCCTTCTCATGTTCACAACTTATTTCACGAGAGGTTTTTCGTGATGCCGTGATGCGGGCTGCGGTCAGTGCTGGGAGGTTTGTTCGAATAATTGACACCCTGCAGCAGGCGCCATGCCACCCTTGGAGCGTGTTTCATCCGGAAGGTGAGTACCTCAAGGGGCTGGTTATGATAGTTGAGTAGGATCAGCCTTCCGAAAATTCCATGGGCCGCCACGGAAGTCCTCGAATCATAGAGCCTGTATTGTGAAATACAATGCTGTCGTATTCGAAATGATCGATCGGTACGTGCGTGTGACCAAAATAGACATGGCGGACTCCATCGAGCGAGTTTGGCCGTGTGCGACGAAGGTACTGTAAGATTCTTTGCGCAAGGGCCGATTTTGAGTGTCGTATGTACTCAACCTTGTTTAGCCCCACATGAGTCACCAGATTCGCAAACGCTTTGGCTCCCCAGTGCGGCTCGACCTTACTGTAGTGAGATCTCACATGAGTAATGTCGGAAACGCTTTGAGGTAGTTCGATCGCATCGCCGTGTAAAAATAGGCACGAGCTGAGTCGGAGTTGGTCTGGTACGACAGTTACGTTCGGGAGTGTTGGTAGCGCGTCATGGAGCGCCTGCACAAAGATCTCATGGCAATCGTGATTGCCCAGTATATAGAAAATGGTGCTATTCGAAGCCCGCTGGCAGAGATCCTGAAGCCAAGCGATGGCGTGTTTTGCGGTCTCTATAGAGCTCGTACACAGTGAGCGTTTGAAGTCAAAGGTGTCGCCATTAAGAACTATGGTCGGATGTGCAATCGCCTGCTCATAGAAGGTCGGCAACAGCTTCTGATAGAGTGAGTTGCACCCAAATATGTGAAGGTCTGAAGTGACGTACCCGCGCGCGGGTGTGTGCGTATGTTCCATGCTGATCGTTGCGTTGCTTCACCGTTACCAGCTCTTGGGTGTAAGTACCACGAAGAGGGATGGTGTGCATGTACGCAACTGAGAAGGTACCTGAAGTGGGCATTTTCCTCAAACGGTCTTCGTGGAATGCCCGGGCTTCGCAGTTCCCGTTCATTTTTAAGAGGCCACAAATGCGCGGTAAGAGCCGTTTGTATTAAGTTTGGCAGCATTGGCCCGCGCATTTGTATCCTTATCGGGACTTCCAACGCTTTAGAGTAGATAGCGGGAGAACTGCAATGCCCTGAACCGATGCCCTGACGAGAGATTTTATCTTGCGGAAATCTGAATATTCGCTCAATACTCGTAGGTATCGATCGCGACTTCTTCTACTCTGAAGAGGTCAAACCTTAGGTCGCCTATGAGGGGTGACTCGTCCGGCCTATACGGATGAGGCCTTTCGTTCAAAAGGAGGTGATCCATGTCAGCTATAGGAACTAATTTGACTAGCCGTGTGGATGAGGTGCTCGTTGTTTGAGCGGTATCTAGCCTCATCTCGCGTTAGTTGGCCCTTTGGGGGTTGTGGTGCCTTGTAGGGTTGGTTCTGGTTTTAGCCGAGCAGTTTTCGGCGGAGGATACTAAAGGTATCTAAAAGCAGTGGAAGTGCGCGCTGCTGAGGCCAAGGGATTACCAAGGGTAATCATGCATCCTTATCGATGGTAGTATGGTCGATAAGAGAGATGGCTGAATAGCTCTTCGGTAACCCACTTGGATAGGCAGCGCGCACTACATGCCGCGCAGCTCTGTGCTCCAAAATCTCTACACTTCGGATTTCTTTATTCCACCGCGATTACTTCGATCTCAACCATTGCACCCAGAGGCAAAGCGGCCACCTGTATAGTCGAGCGAGCTGGTTTGTGGTTCCCGAACGCATTTCCGTAAAGTGCATTTACGGTCTGGAAGTCACCCATGTCGGTCAAGAAGATCGTTGATTTAGCGACATTCTTGAGGTTTAGTTTAAGCGAGGCGAGCACCGCAGTAACATTTCTTAGCACCTGTTCGGTCTGAGCTGTAATACCACCCTCGACGAGCTTGCCACTCTCCGGGTTGAGCCCGACCTGTCCCGATAGGTAATAGGTATTGCCGACTTTAACGGCAGGGGAGTACGGGCCAACTGCTTTTGGTGCGCCTGGTATTTCGCTAAAACACACGATCATTTCGCTCATAATCTTCCAAGCTCCACGTTGCTAGTCTTGGGGGAGCATAGAGCGTATTTGCCTGACTAGTAAAGGATGGTTTTTTGCCGGCTCTTAGTTAAAATTTGGTGAGATTTCAGGCGATCCCTCGTTTCCACGTTCCCAATGAGTCAAGCTAAGGGTAATGATCGAAGGAGGAGCGACTTTGAAGGGATGTTACTATGAATGAGCTTATCGTTGTCATCGAAGATGAAGAGGATATTCGAGAGTTGATTCGGTACAACCTGGAGAAAGATGGATACCGAGTGCTAGCTGCTCGATCTGGCGAGGAGGGGCTTACATTGGTACGAAGCGCCAGGCCTGATCTGGTCATGCTCGACCTCATGCTCCCGGGAATCGATGGGCTGCAGGTGTGCCGTGAGATAAAAGCCGACGAGAAGTTGAAAAGTATTCCGATAGTGATGGTAACCGCGCGGGGTGATGAACCGGATGTGGTGTCTGGGCTCGAACTGGGAGCGGACGACTATGTCTCAAAACCGTTTAGCCCAAAGGTGCTTGTCGCTCGGGTAAAGACCGCTTTGCGCAGAAGAATATCAGGACAACCTGATCTTCAAGCTATAGTTCGCCACGAGCGTCTACTTGTAAATCCCCAACGTCGAGAGGTCTCGATCGATAACGAGCGCATCGAGTTAACCAACACCGAGTTTAAGTTGCTGCACTTTCTGATTAGGCAGCCAGGCATCGTTTTTACGCGTGATCAGATCGTTGAAGGTGTGCACGGAGATGATTATCCAGTGACTGATCGTTCAGTTGATGTGCAGATAGTTGGATTACGGAAGAAGCTGCTGGAATGCGGAGCGTGCATTGAGACTGTCCGTGGAGTAGGTTATCGTTTCAAGGGGTAAGGGGGTGTCTCTTGCCCCCGGTACACACGGTACTCTATGAACCCTATCTTTGCGCCTCGATCCATGGCTCTTGTTGGAGTTATCATTTTGATCCATGGCCGAAGTGATTTGGTGTGGAGGCCGCATCGGCAGCAGTAGTCGCAGTTCGCGGCGGAGTCCACGTTTTAAGCGTTGTTGATGGTGCATTCTACCCGATCAAGCGACTGGCGCGCGCTATTCTCTCAGGTAACCCTAGAGGCTCATATCGTAAGCGCTGGTAACTAGGCATCACTCAAAAAAGGCTTTTTTGATGGTAGAGAGATAAGACTAGATTGAGCTTAGACTTGCTCCTAACTCTCTTGTAAAGCAAATATCGGGATTTTTCGCGCCACCTAATCAGTTTTTTTCAGTTTACGCGGTGCAATGTGCTGTATTGCTCTGAGAGATTTCGCAATTTGGCTAAGCTCATGGGCTTCCGTGTAATGCTGAAGCTCTTCAAGTACTGCAATAACCTTCCCTATACCGATTATCTTTGATGGCACACTTACACCTAGCGCCATCGCATCGATATAGAGACAAGCGTCTTTAAGTAAGGCTGCTGACGAGAGGGCGTCTGCAAGGATTATTAACTCCTTTATACTTTTAAAGTCGTTCTTTTGTAAGCCTAACTGGATCTGTTCCGCGCGAGCCCGGATTACTTGCAGCAACTCCGCCCGCAATCGCGCCAGTTGATAAGATTCTAGACGGACTTCCTCGGATAACGCTTGCTTGACAAATCGGGCACTCTCTTCAAATAGACAACTATCCACGCGCACGAGCGCGATATAGATCTCGCAGGCTCGCTCATATTGGCCGCCTCGGACGTAGTAATTTGCCAACGAGCGATAGGCGCTCGGCAGTGTCTCAGGTGTATGTGCAACCACACCTAGTACCTCGTGGTAAACTCTCGCTCGATCGTCGTTATAGAGTAGCTCTTCAAGTGACCCTTTTGAGGACAAGCTCTCAAATGCTGCTGTGCTGCCCTCTACCAGGCATAATTTGCGAAATGCCGACTTTGCCAGATTCGCCGATTGTTGATCAAACAACTTTTCATGGAACAGGCTCCATGCCGTTGCCGCACAGAGAGCTTCGCGATAACGCTCAAGCACGAAGGAATCACTTCGCGATGGATGAGCCGCCTGCGCAGCGATGAGCGCGTCACACGCGCTAATACGCGTAGAGAGTAGCGAAAGTAATTGCTCGCGTGCGCCCAGCCATTGTAGAAGTTGTAGTGAGATCTCAAAGAGCTGCGGCGGCGCATAAGGATAACTCGCCGCCCTCAAGAGCACTTCGATAAGCTCATCTCGATCAGAATCAGTCACAGTTGCTAGATCTAGATTGTACGCCACTTCGGCAATGGCGCCTATATCGGCACCTCTTTCAATCAGACGTGTCAGATACAAGCTACGAACTCGGTCTTTGGCGGTCGCGTCCAAGAGTAAGCGAGTTTCTGATAACCATGGGTGCTCGTCTGGGGAGGCTGTGAATAGGGCGCTCTCTATACCTCCCCGCGCAACTATCTCTTCTCGCAAACCTCGATCCAAAAGCGCTTCAAGGGGTATCTTTGTATATTTGGTAGATTTGCCAGAGCCAGATTCATCCACACGCATCAGGGAGATACAGGGAATCCACTCGTATCGCTCCACTGGAACTCTTTCTAGACCCGATGGATGCGGATATTTCACAAACACCCGACGTAGTGCTTCTTCTATCGTAAATGCCTCTCCCGGCCTCTCTGTATCCGAATTACAAGCTCCGTTTCTATCAATACCAAAGTTGCATAGGGTTGTCGCCGTATATCCACCATCCGCACTTCTTCGAACCAAGAGTTTGATAGCGTGCGCTGAGGGATAGCTGAATATTCGCACTACAGGTAGATCGAGGTTACCTTGCGCCGCGAGCCTCTGCAACAGAAAGGCCAAATCTTCGCAGTCGCCCGGGTACACTCCGTGCTCGTCTGCTAAATTCGCCGTTTGCAGAGCGGTCTTCCAATCGTCGTAATTGAGTGAATTCTCTGTTGGCACCTCCGGCGCATCAGAGACGTACTTAAATCGATACTTTGTTAAGCAATCAAGAATGCCTAATGAGTCGATCCTAGCCCCGATATCGTCGAGCACCTGGTTGGTAATCGTAGGAGATGTGATGCACTGTAGAGCTTGCGGTAGCGGCAACTCTAAGGGTTGCTGATTGCGCCCATAGAGGATACTGGTCACTGGCGGAGGATTGGCTGGAACAATCCTATCTGGCCGGAGACTAAAGTCTACCTGCACATCGCCGACGACAGTATCTATATCCGCTGAAGGTATGATTGTGCAAACTCGATTTGCACCCGAGGGATCGAAGATATCGAGTACGCCTGTTGTAAGATCTCTGCGGGTTCGCACAATGCCTTGGTTGTCATACGTTTCTCTGCTTACTACGCGGCCGGCTATGATGTTCTCTGCGTATAATCCAACACCTTCTTGCCAATATACTGCCCTGTATCGCTCTCCATATTGGCCGGACATGTATGACCATTGAATGCTCACGCGATCGGCCCCGCGATCCCTAACTGTACCGCGCTGTTCTTCCACCAACACAGAGGAATCAACACTCCCATCTCGCTTCACTGGATTGAGCAAGCTATCGAGCTGCTGATCGGCGCGTCTAAACAGCCCGAATGACGTATGCACATACCTCTCACCGTTCCATTCAAAATCGAGTTTAGCCCTACTGGTTGCTACTACATCGGTCACACTATGCAATCGAGCTTTTAACTGTATAGTCAGATCATAGATGTCGTCTAGGATGGTCGTCGCCGTCTGTCTTGTGAGAGGATCTGCTAGTGAGACATTCACTCCATCAATGATAAACCCATCGACCATCATAAGTTCATTGAGCCGAGCTGTAAAAGGAATACCGTGCCAACGTAAGCGGATGGTGGTAAGCGACTCGCCGCGTATTGACTGATATGGCTCATCCTGCACCTGGAGCCCCAGCAGCGTTGACATCTCTTTTGTCGACATCTCTGTAACTGTCACACCAGAGAACCTAAAAAGTGTGTGCTTTGAAATAGCTGTAAGCAGTGGCCTTGCGTGGTCGAGAAGTTCCTGCTTAGCGACAAGAATATCCTCAAGCGAATCGCTGTCCGCAGTGTCGATTAACTTCTTAAGGAGCACCTCCCGCCTGGGGCTATCCATATCTGCTGGGTAAGAGTCTCTGGGAATGATCTGATTAAACCGACTGATAAAGAGCTTAAGCTTCTCCCGTTCTCTCTGTGTATCCAATACCTCGTGCCCACACGGTGCCCGCAGTGCGTCTGTATGTTCAAAAGAAGCGTGGGGCCTAGTTGGGCCTTCACCATCGCCTGCTCGTAAAGAGTTGTAGGGCGCATGCAACGAGCCAAACAATATACCAACCCAGGTGGCTGCTTCGCGAAGTCCCTTATTTAACAATGGAACAGTTTCCTTAGGAGCTCTTGTCAGTCAAAAGAAAGATAGCCCGAGACAGGCGTAAGTCAAAGATATTTCGGAAGGAGGATCAATTAATTTTATGAAGGAAGATCGATTCTTGAGAGTCGGGAGTTCGTGACTGGCAACGAGCCATCAATCGCGACATGAGGAATAGTTGCTATGTAGCCTCATAAAGGAATCCCTCTCGACTCGTAAGTAATCGAAGTGATTAGAGTCAAACATTACTTTGAGAGGAGAGGGATAT
>JBIKKR010000019.1:0-27623 GCA_044360225.1 Bdellovibrionota bacterium
CATACACGACCTTTCTGATGTGATAGAGGACAACAAATGAACGATGAACAACTGTGCTCCGAACATGAAGCTGCACGTATCGCTGGAGTCTCACTACGCACTTTGCTGCGTTTTAGCGAGGCGGGCTATTTGACGCTCCACAATGAGCTCGATGGCTCGCATAGGTATGAGCGTGCTCAAGTTGAAGAGATCTTCGGTGCGTCTGCGACTAATTCCATACCGAGATCGGCGCCTGAAGCCGCTCCAATACGCGATCACGAGAGCAGTGTTGAGGACCGAATCGCTGTTGATCCGGTACAAGCACCTCAGACTCCTGAGCAAGAGTCGACTGTGCTCCACACTGGTGAAGATATCAGTCGCTCAGCAGCCGATGATTCGGTACGTGATGCACAGATGGCTCTCCTATCGGATGAGATCGCCCGTCTGCGCAATCTACTTGCGATGCAGGAGAGGATGCTCGATAGCAAGGACGATGAAATAGCAGACCTGCGTAGCCAACGCGCATGGCTACGAGAACGAATCGAGAAGCTTGAAGAAAAGAGCGATCGGGACCAGATTCTTCTCCTATCTGAGACGCAGATGATTCGCTCTCTTCTCGCCTACCAAGAATCTCGGAAGTCTACTTTCCGCCAGTTTCTCGAATGGACCGGGTTGGTGCGGGATTCGAGAAACACCTCGCTTCCCCAACCGCAATCAAGTGACTACAACTCAAAGAGTCCGAGCTCACCTGGGAATTCCAGAACGATAGAGGTTTCTAAGGCTGCTAATTCGGATTAGTGGCGATGTGGTCCTTTACGCGCGGGTGTGCTGTGTGAACACCATCCTCATCCTGGGTGAAGTTATTTTGCTGTCCTTCTGATTCATCGGAGGTGCCGAGGTCCTCGTCAAAACCCTCCCCCTTCATTTCATAGTCGAAAGGCTTAACCTGCCGACAATCAGGAATACTGTCGTTGCGGGAAAAGCATGACGGTTTTCTAAAATCGTGCGGCTCACGATAGCCCATAATTGCCCTAGTCTCAGGCGTAGAGGATGCAAAATAGCTAAAAGGCCGAAAGATCACCTCTCGAGCTAACCACCCTATCGGATGAACGATATATGCGAGCACTCGAAGTGGATGAGACTCAGATTCTCTGTACGCGGGAGAAGGATGGTACTCTCCATACTCACCAGTGCTGCTGTCCATCGGCAATCTCTCCTGCGCTACCCCCGTAGTTTGAAGAGAGACGATCCCAAAAAACAACAAAGAGAGATAAAAAGTGCATTTTGTTACCATGGTCGGTCATTTCCAGTAGTCGAGACGTTACCCGTCAGCAAAAACACGATAAGTCACTGCTGCACAGCTATTACACGGCTCTTTGAGAACCGCTCACTCCACGAGAATTACGCGGCTGTCCAACACCTTTACCGCTCGATCTCTACACCCACTAGCATCTACTAGGATGCACCGCCGCCCCGCTTGTTCTCACCAATGTGAGGGGGGACAGTCAAAATAAAAAGACGTTTGTGAGCGTGTCCGTTAAACAAGGCAAATGCCGGTTGTTCGGCCACTTGCACGATCGATATCCGCTATAATACCTCTGAGCTCGCCTGCCCCTTCGGCAACTTGGTATGGAGCTGGCATGGGCGACAGAAATCTCTGCAACGCGACTTCAGATTTCATACCGATCACTCCATGCGGATTTCCAGTCATACCTAAATCGGTGATATAGCCGGTGCCTCCAGGCAAAACCTGAACATCTGAAGTTTGCACATGCGTGTGTGTACCTACCAGGAGCGAGATCTTGCCATCAACGTGCCTCGCCATGGCGTACTTCTCAGAGGTTGCCTCAGCATGGAAATCACACACAGTGATCGCTGCCCCGGCTTGAGCGTGCCTGTCGAGCCACGAACTTATAGCACGGAATGGGCACTCCATGGTCCCTGAGATAAATACGCGGCCCAGTAGATTGATGATCCGAACCTTGGTGCCGTCGGCTAGGGTGACGTTACACTCTCCCCTACCAGGCGTCGAATCTGCCGGAAGGTTAGCAGGGCGAATGCACCAACTGGGATTGTCGTTCAGAAGTTCCGCTGAACCTTTTCTCTGAAATGCATGATCCCCTAAGGTGATAACGTCGACCCCTGAACTCTTAATCTCTCGCGCCGTTCCCGGATCTATTCCTGCGCCGCCAGCTGCATTTTCTCCGTTCGCGATCACGAGATCAGCTTCACTCTGAGACTTTAACGGCATTAAAAATTCTTTGAGGGCAGCCCTTCCTGGGCGCCCAACGACATCCCCCAGAAGAATTATCCTCACACAGCTTTCGGGTTTACGCGGATAGGTCATACAATGTGGCTACTATTCACCCTCAAGTTCGGTCTTCACTACACCCCTTTCATAGCAGACCCAATCCATCCTGACATCATGGAGATCGGTAGGAACTGCTTGAACCAGCTGCATCGACCAACAGACACCGATTTTTACAGCGTTTTCAAGGCCCTGCTGAGCCAAAAACCGGTCGTAATAACCTCCGCCCCTGCCAAGCCGGCGTCCATGTTGATCGAACGCCAATCCCGGGATGATAACAAAGACATCATTGGATGGTAGTGCCGCGAATGGCTCACCATATCCTTCCTCAGGCTGCATGGTTCCCCTCGGCCCTGGTGCTAGGTGTGCGCCCCAATCATCTTGAACTCGCACAAATTTCATGTCACCCGCGTCCTCGACTCGTGGCAGGTATACCAAAGAATCCTTGAGCATGAGTCCGATGAGTCCTGCGAGATCAACCTCGCCGGGGAAGCACGGTATCCAAGCTAAAATACTGGGGGGTCCCAAATAAAACATCGGTAAAGACGCTACCAACTCTGCCACCCTACTACAGACCTCTGAGTGAGCCTTTGCAATCCAACGGGAGTCGAGGTTTGCTAACATCAGCTTCATCTCACGCCGAAGGTCTTTTTTAGATTGCTGCACCATACTTCATCCCTCGTATCTGGACCCGCCTGATGCAGAGTGGCTAAGCGTCTGTAGGAGATCGCCTGCGCATTCTTCGACCGGAGCTGCGAATCTGTCCATAATTAACCCTAATCTACGCAGGACTCCTCAACTGCGCAATGTGCAGCGGTAGCAGCAACGGGACGGTATGCCGAGCCTAGCACTATACACACGCTATACAAAAAACTCGTACATGACCCACAACCCATGCGTGGAGCCTGCGTCAGGCCATTGCAGTTCGCGTCCATGGCAAAGGGGCACACATGCGCGGGGATAGTTGTTTGTGTTGAGTTTTGCGGCGCTCGCCCGCGCTTGTGTGTTGCTATCGAAAATCCCAACCCTTTCAAGTAGATAGAGAGAGAGCCGCGACGCCCATCATTTTTGATTCAAGCGCCAGCACGCATCTGACGAAGAGTACATCTAGAGATGGAGAGCGAGGATGGCTTCGTCGGAGATCCAAGAGCTTCAACGTGAGCCATCCTCGAGGCCTAGGTGCTGAACGAACAAATCGTGTCTAATTCAGCGAACACCCAGGTCTGTCGCAATGAGCAGCAACGCATGACTTCAAATGCTCGGGGGGGAGAGAAATCATGCGATGCATCCGGCTCGAAAGCCGCCTCAAGAGGTTCCACCATCTCCTGAGTGTTTTTTTGTAGCGCGGAAATGAGCGATTCTCAAACGTCAACAGATCTCAGTCAGGCAGAACGAGCTATTGCCAATATCCTAGTGGTGGAGCCTGAGCCATCAGAACGCAACCTGATGCGCACCATGCTCAAGGCCCTGGGCTACCCCGGAGTGGCTGAATCGCCAAACCACCTTGCTTCGCTCGATAAGTTCGAGGGGCGAAAGTTTACGCACATCATCTTTGATGCGAAAAAGGGGAACTATCCGGTGGCAGAGTGGTTTTCTCAGGTTCTGGCGATCGCTCCTAACATCATCGCCATCCCATCATCAGCCAATCCTTCAGTAGATGATGTGTTTGAGCTGCTGCTACTCGGAGCAAAAGGCTACCTTGTTAAGCCCTTCACACGTGAAACCCTCGACCTGTCGGTTACTCTGGCAACAAAAGGAGAGCCGATTCCAGATATCGTCAAACAGGCGCGTGATCGGAATGAAGCCTTAGTAGCGATCATGATGTCTAGTTTGGATCGACTAGCTACCGTTCAACGCCAGTCTAAACAGTTCGAAACAGCGCTCCGAGAACTACCGAGAGCGCAGGCTGCTTTTCGTCGCGCCTCTGACCTAGCTCTGATGTTCGCCAAAGGAGGGGAAAGTGGTCTGGCCGAAGCTCTTGAGCGCTTCTGCGTGCAGAAGAGTCGTGGGCCAGCTACTCGACTCGGCAGACTGCGAAAACGGCTGTCTTCCACGCGCCTCGTCGATGAACCGAAGGTTGGTTAACGCATTCAAACCGGTAGGTCGTGCAGGGCGGTGCTTGACTCATAAAGCGTCCGGCACGTACGATCACACCTGATGACATGCAAAGGACACGCTATAATCCATGATTAGAACCTCTCATACAAACTCCCGGGCAAGACTTTTGTTGCGCTCCGTTGGATTAGTGCTCGCAGGAGCGCTGCTTGCTCACATGCCTACTACGACTGCTCAATCATTCGAGGAGCTAAAAGCATCCGAGGTGTATCGCAAACTGGAGCTCGGTGAGGGGCTATCACACAAGGGCGGCCGACGGTCGATCGCAACGCCCAAAGAGTACATGAGTAACTATGAATCTATCTGGGCAGCACCGCAAGGTGTTCGACTTTTAGTTCAGTGGCTCGAACTCCGCATGGCCAATCATAGCCTGGATATATTCTCCTCCGGAATTAGAAATGATCACGGTGCCATTGAAGCAGTGCTCCGAAACCGTGATCGCGTGAAGGTGATGGTAACTGTACAGGTTCCCTTGCCGATGTATAAGACCATGGCGCAGAATAAGACCCTTGGCGCTTTCAATCGCTTCAGGCCACCAGCACTCCAAGTGGTTGGCAGCCAAACGGTCGAGCTGCGCGGCGTCAAGGCCGATTATTATCGCCACGCAAGCGGGGCGTGCTCTGTGGTGATCCCTACCGACCAAGAGGGGCTGATTAACCTGTATGTTGCGTCGTGCACTGAATCAGAAGCCATGTTCGAGGTAGCTAAGTTGCTCAACGTAGAGCGCTTGAATCAGAAACTCAATTCCTAACAGCTCTTACCGCTATTCGTTAACGAGCGCCCGTGCCAAGCAACACCGCAGGTATAGTGCGGAGTAGTAACGCCATATCCTTGAGCAATGACCAGTTGTCGATGTACTGCAAGTCAAGCGCCACCCAATCTTGAAAATCCGTGATTTCATTGCGACCACTGACCTGCCACGTACAGGTTAGCCCTGGGCGCATCGACAACCTACGCCTACTCTTGCGATCATACAGACTGACCTCCCCGGGTATAGGTGGCCGTGGCCCAACTAGACTCATATCACCAACGAGAACATTCCAGAGCTGGGGTAACTCATCGAGACTAAACCGCCTCATAAATCGGCCGAATGATGTTATTCGCGGGTCATCCCTCATCTTGAACACGGGGCCAGACATCTCATTGCGCGCCTTCAGTGCGCCGAGATCTCGCTCTGCGCCAACGAGCATCGAACGAAACTTATACATCTGAAAGAGCCTACCATTTAAACCCATTCGGGTCTGGCGAAAAAAGACCGGCCCCCTCGTCAACTTCACCCCTACAGCGAGGAACACAAAGAGCGGGCTCAACAGCACCAAAGCAACCGCGGCAACAACGATATCCATAGCACGCTTGATCGCCAACTGCCACGACTCTCCCGGTGGGGTCTGAAAGTGAATCAGTGGCATCCCTCCGAAGTAGCTGATCTCAGACTTCATCAACCCAAGACTGAAGATATCAGCGGCTATCGTTGTTCTCACACCTTGATCGGCACAGATGAGAATTACCTCCTCCACTTCGACCATCACAGAGCCAACATCGGTAAAGATGACCTCATCAATCGCGTAAGTCTTAAGCGCCTGTTCGACATCTTCAACCCCGCGCAAGATTCGCCCCACTTGAACTACTTCGGCGAGCTCTCGTCGGAAATGTGCCGCTGCCTCGCCACCCTGACCGACGCCGCCTGCCCCTCTCAAATCGGCGAACGCCCTAACGTGAATCCCCAATTCCGGCCGTAAGGCTAGCTCGCGTGCGAGGCGAACTGCCTGATCACCCACTCCACATATCACAATATTTCGATAGTTACGTCCCTGACGACGCCAGAACCGCAGAAACTTGAGCACCGCATATCGCTCTAGGGCAAGCCCACAACCTGCCAGGAGCGCAAACAAGGCGATGAACGACCGACTAATCGGATACTTAAGCAAAAATAACGCCGCAGCCACTATGCAAAACACAGCCGCGCTACTAACAAACGCTACTCGGAACAACCGCCAGACAGAGCTAAGGCGCATGCTGCCGTATGCTCCCATGAGATTCAACACGATCGCATAGCCGATGATCCCTACCAGCAAGACAACGAAGTATTCCCTCAAAGGAAACAGCTCGTAGCCTTCGAAGGGAAGCGCAAGATTTAACTTTTCATTCCAAAAAAGAAGCGACGACCTACCGTAGTAGGCACCAAAAAAGGCAGCGATGATGACGATGTTATCCCCTAGCCTCTCTACCGCTGAAATGAGCCGCCAATTCTGCTTGAGCATGGCGGAAATAGTAGGTAATTACCCTTCAGTAAACAAGTCCACCACAGTAAGTTCCCGTTACGCCTCAAGACACTGTGTCGTGGTAATACCTAGTGCCCACTATCGCCCCCGCAACCAAACCTGCCGCTCGCGAATAACCTTTTCTGCCCCACGATCGCTCGGCTCGTACAGGGGTTGCACCTGAACCTCCTCGGGAAGGTATCGCACCCCAACTGCATATCCCTTCTCTTCATCATGCGGATAGCGGTAACCACGGCCATACCCTGCTGCCCTCATAACCCCCGTTTCAGCGTTCCTAAGATGCATCGGCACAGGAGCATCAGGATACTTGCGCACAGCCTCAAGAGCACGATGCATAGCCACGTAGCTCCGGTTAGACTTAGGTGCCGTTGCGAGATACGTGATGCACTGCGCTATCGGGATCCGGCCCTCAGGCATTCCTACAAGCGCACACGCCTCAAGTGTCGAGACGGCAAGCTGCAAGGCCCGCGGATCGGCATTCCCCACATCTTCGCTTGCAAAGATAACCATACGGCGAATCAGGAAACGGGGATCCTCGCCACCTTCAAGCATTCGAAAGCCGTAATACAACGCTGCATCAGCGTCAGATCCTCGCAAACTTTTGATGAACGCTGAGGCGACATTATAGTGCTCCTCCCCATCTCGGTCGTATACCCGGACGTGCACACCTGCAAGAAACTCTTGCATCTCCTGTTCCGTAACAGCAGAACATGCGCTGCCGGCACGTCGATACGTTTCGAGAAATACTTCAAGGAGATTGAGCAATCGCCTACCGTCACCGGCACTTGCTCTGGCGAGTCCTCGCCGTGCTGCATCTGAAAGAGTTACCCCACACGCTTCTTCCCCACGAGCAAGAACCGCCATGAGCGCGTCGTCGGCAAGTGGAGAGAGGATCACTACCCGACACCTCGATAGCAAAGCTCCGGTGAGGTAGAATGAAGGGTTCTCAGTAGTAGCCCCGATAAGTGCCAGCACTCCCGACTCCACATGCGGAAGAAATGCGTCTTGCTGAGCCTTGTTAAAGCGGTGGATCTCGTCAACAAAAAGCAGAGTCGGCTTAGCTGAGCCCTTTGCTCGCTCGACTACTTCGCGGACATCCTTTACGCCCGAGAGCACGGCAGACAGCTGCACAAAATCGCAGTCAAATGTGGCCCCAATTAACTTAGCAAATGTTGTCTTCCCAGACCCCGGAGGTCCCCACAGGATCATCGATGGCACGCGCCCCTCACCACTGCTTACGTGATTAACGAGGCGCGGATCAAGCGCGCCAAGTCCAGCAAAGTCCTCAAACCGTTGCGGCCTCAACCGCTCCGCCAGTGGAATGTGCTTCATACAGCGTTCTCCAAAAATCCGTAGCGAAATCCTTGCCTTTGGAGAACGCTATTAATTCGCGAATGCGAATCAAAAAACAACCTATAGTGATGTACGGCAAAAGCCTTGCCAGTTTTACTGGCACGGACTTTTGCACATCACTATAGCTCACTCAGAAAATGCGCCACGTACCTAAACCCCTCTTCGAACTGTTGTAAAGAGAACGATTCATTTGGGGAATGAATGTTGTCCTGATCGAGCCCAAAGCCAACAAGAAGGGGTGCGGCTCCCGATGCCTGCGCAAGAGCGGGAATAATCGGTATACTAGCACCATTCCAGATGTAGACTGGCTTAACACCAAAGCCCTTCTCGATAGCGCGGTCGGCTACCTTAACCACATCCGAGTTTACCGGCAGCCGTAGCGCAGCGCCCCCTACGGATTGATCGATGACCTCAATTCGAGCCTCCTCTGAGCTCATTCCTTCAAGGTGCTGAACCACTGAATTCAGAATTCTTTTAGGATCCTGCCCAGCGACAAGCCGCATCGAGAGCTTGGCCATCCCGTACGAAGGTATCACCGTCTTGCCTCCTGCTCCCTGGTACCCACCACCTATGCCGTTTATCTCTAACGTCGGCCGCAGACCGCGCCTCTCTAACGGGCTAAATCGCTGTTCACCGCCTTTAAGTGGAACCCCGATGTGCTTCGACATCTGATCTACGTCTATCGGAGCCTGTGTCACCAATGCGGTCTCTTGCGGAGTCGGCTCGTGCGCTCCCTCATAAAAACCAGGTACCGCTACTGCACCATCGGGGGTGTGCAATGATGCCAGAATCCGCGCCAACGCCTGCAATGGATTGAGCACCACCCCTCCATACATCCCCGAGTGAAGATCCATAGCTGGTCCATGCACGCGCACCTCACAGTGAGCGATTCCACGCAAACCCATGGTGATTGCAGGGCTGCCGGGCTCAAGCATGTCAGTGTCACACACCATGAGAATATCCGCGGACAGAGTTTTACCCCATCCTGCTAGCCCAGCATGAAGCGCCTGACTGCCACTTTCCTCTTCCCCCTCAATGAGTATTTTGATAGTCGGCAGGTCAGCTCCCGTCCGCAGCAACGCTTCAAGAGCTTTACAGAAAAAGAAAACCTGTCCTTTGTTGTCCTCTGCTCCGCGCGCGTACATCCTTCCATCGCGCATAGTTCCTTCGAAGGGATTACTACGCCACAGGTCAATCGGGTCAACCGGCTGAACGTCGTAGTGCCCATAAAACAGAATACCAGGCTTATTCGGATTCCCTGAGCGCTCAGCATATACAAGTGGCTTGGTCTGGGAGCTCCACACCTGAGCTTCTAAACCGAGGGTTTCAAGGTGCGATCGCAACCACTCAGCGCACGCCTCACAGTCTTCCTGGTAGTGCGGGTCAGCACTGATACTCTTAAAGGATAAAAACTCTCTCCACTCATCGATGAAACGATCTCGATGACGTGCGAAATACGCTTGTATCTGCTCCATAAAAATCCCCCTGCTTAGTACCGCGACAAAGCTCTGCCACTGTAGGCCATGAGTCTCCTCGCCATCATGCTGGTCGAGCTCGTCACAGTGTCCCCCATCACATCAAGATCGCGTACCAAAAGAACCCGTTGCGCTCCCTGCCCATGAATGCGACTATTCTAGGATAATTACTACTTAAGTTGATAGAACTATGAAACCTTTTTTCAACACTCTTTTTATTGGCACATTTTTGTCGCTTACTGTACTTGCTTCCGGCTGTTCGTGGTTTAGGTCGGGGAGCGGTGATTCAGAAGAAGGAGGCCTCTCGGAATCCGACCTCGCCGCTCAGCGTGAGGGTCGGTTTGGCGCAGGCAACATACCTACTGCCGAAGGTTCAGGGATGTTCCGTGACATCCACTTCGGATTTGATTCCTACGCGATTGAGGGCGCCTCTCGGAATGATTTGGAGGCTAACTCGCGCACCCTATCAGAGCAGAGCGACTTGAGGATTGTTCTTGAAGGCCACTGCGACGAGCGCGGCACAGCTGAATACAATATGGCTCTTGGAGCTGAGCGGGCTCGCGCTGTGAAGTCAGCGCTTATCGCTATGGGCGTGGCCTCGTCTCGCATAGAGACTATTAGCTATGGCGAGGAGATCCCCCTCGATCCAAGCCAGTCAGAGGAGGCGCATGCCAAGAACCGTCGCGTGCACTTCGCCCTAGCTGGCGCCAAGAAGGCTGCCCCTGGAGAGGCTCGGTACTAACTAGTTGCTGTTTCTTTTGAAAATCGAACCGCTGCGTGGGGCGAAGAATTGGTTGTTATATCCGCTTTCCGGGTCTGTCTTTATAGACGCTGCACGAGTGATTTTTGAAAAGAATCACTCGAAATAGTCGGGTGAGCGCAAGTTGCGCTACTACAAGATTGCGCTCGCCCAGCTATAGTCAGTCATTTTTTTCAAAAACGACTGGGGCTGGGTTTATTCGAGTCCCCTCAGGAGAACTGCGCCGATTCTTTCGAGCGACTCGAGGCGAAGCTTTTTCTGACGTGACTCGCTCTGTCTTAATCTTCTTGATCTCACGAGGCAGGCGCCAACCTCCTGACCGCGGCTGATCATCATCGGAAAATAGAAGCTCATTGGAGTACCCGTAGTCTTCCAGAGCCGCGACAAAATCCAGAGTGGCCCGGCGGGCATACTCCTTGATAAAAAATTTCAGCGAGCGATACGAATGGGCCAGCGCGCGGCGCAAATCACGATCGACGGGCATCATAACGTCTCCATTATCGACAAATGCCTGCCTAAATCTCCCTGACAATTCTTCCACTGTCGTGAGGTCATCCCACTCCATTATCTCTAGCGCTCTGTGGGCTTTGGTCCGTTTTCCCTCTCTCAGGACTATAAATCGCGCGACAAACGCGGTCCTTCGTGCCCGAATTATCTCTTTATCTGAATCACTAACTTCGGTAACTTTCGCCACTATCACTTCCGTTTCCATACTAACTACTTCCTGTACTTCTCAAAGACGGATCTGATTCCCAGTGCTTGGATCTTCGCACCGCCTAAGAGTAGCTTCGGAGATAGGTTGGCTTTTCTTGAACGGTATTTTACACCGACAACTATAGCTTTACTTTCAAGCAGTTAGCATAGACCAACTGCTGGAAGTACCAATCAGGATACGCATGCACGGGCCAGCGCTGCAAAACTCTATGGAAACAGCTATTCCCGCGCATTTGTGGCCCCATTTAATAAGACAGAACTGCGATGCCCTACTCTCGCATCACCACGAGTGACTCCGGAACAAAACTCTGGTGTAATTAACAACATGACCACCTGCGAAAGACAGATCGAGGATTTTAAGCGCACCAGACTGTGCGTGCTCCGCGACGATATCGGCGACAACCGTTCAGTGCTGGTCGCGCCGGCGCAAAACATCAGCGCAGATGAGGTTAATCGAATCATAACGGCAACTGGTGGCCTCACTTTTGTTGCTTTGACACCAGAACGTGCTACTGCGTTTATGCTAACCCCGATGCCGAACGCACAAGCGTCAGCAATCAATCCGAACGACTCGGACATCCTTGCTCAATTTACATCGGTTGAGGCGCGAGAAGGAGTAACCACAGGTATCAGTGCATCGGACAGAGCAACTACGATCGCCATACTCGGAGGACCACACCCACACCCGCGCTCCTTGGTCAAACCAGGACATATTTTCCCCGTTGGTACGAAACAGGGTGGCAGCCTAGTAAAGGCAGGAATTCCCGAGGCCTCTATCGATATAGTCGCCCTGGCCGGATTTTCTGATGCTGCCCTGTTCGTCGATTTCTTGGACGCTAGTGGCGACTTCATCACTGCTGACAAAGCGAGCGACTGGGCTGCTGCACATCACGTTCCAGCGATTACGATCTCGCAGATTATTCAGCATCGGCTGCTGCGTGAGCCACTGGTTGTTCGACTGTCAGAGGCAGCTCTACCAACTCGCGAGGCCGGGACGGTGAGGGCGATAGCCTATCGCTCCATCATACACGATGTGGAACATGTTGCGCTCGTAAAGGGATCGCTTCCGACGGATCAACCCGTGCTTGTTCGAGTGCAGGTAGAGAATACTGTGGCAGACGTGTTTGGGGGACCATCACCTGCAACGCGACAACAGATAGCAGGCTCTCTACGCGCCCTAGCCACGCATGGTAGCGGGGTGCTGTTGTATTTACGACGGAATTCTTTAGTGGATAACGCCAGTAGAGCGGCACAGGGCTCAACTTTTCCCACCCCTATTCCAACATCCGTCAGCATGAGAGAGTATGGAGTTGGGGCGCAGATCTTGCGGAATTTGGGGATCTCACAGATTGAACTACTGTCATCAACGCAGAAGAACCTAGTGGGCCTCGATAGTTTTGGTATATCCGTAGTAGCACAACGACCGATACCAATCCCGTCACCAGAAAAATAGGAGCACTCACGATGGCAGAGATTACCTTCGCAGACGTTGTCCACCAATCAATCTCATTCTCTTCAGACGATCCAGCGGAGAGGCTCGTCCTTGATCTGGTAGATACCACCTGGTTCCAGAGGTTGCGAGACATAAGTCAAACCGCTAACACTCGCCTCGTATACATGTTCTCGGAGCATTCGCGATTCGGTCATTGCGTGGGCGTAGCGTACCTGGCCAAGTTAGTACTGAGCAAACTAGCCGCACATCATTCACAGGAGGTGGCTCGATTCCGTCCAGCGGTACTCGTCGCCGCTTTGCTTCACGATATTGGACACCTCGCGCCAGGCTCTCACACCGCATTCAAGACGTGGTTCCCAGGCCAACCTGATTCTCACGAGGCTCTCGCTGACCTGGTAATCAGTCACGACCCAGAGATCACTTCTATCTGCGACAGCTTTGCGCCGAATCTCCGCTCTCAGGTAATGGCAATTCTCTCGGAGAGTGAAGAGGTACCTGCGTGGACATGGCAACTTATCTCAGGTGGGGGATGGAATGTTGATCGAGGAAATTGGTCGGCAGTCGATAGCATCCTCGCCGGCGTCAGCTATGGCAAATACAATATTCCTGCACTGGCAGATTCGATCGTTATCACGGCAGATAGACAGCTTGCACTCATGGAGAATCGACTCGATGCAATGATGCATTTTGCCGTATCGCGACACGCCATGTACCGTCAGGTCTATCAACACCGAGTACTTCTTGCCGCGGATACGATTAATCGAGCTGTCGTTACCCGAGCCAGAGACCTTGGCGATGCGTTGGTATTCAGCGATGAGACGATGCAGGTAGCTCTTGCTGCTCGCTCGATTGCGGATCTCAACTTGGACACCATCTTCGCTATGCGCGAGTCTTGGTGGAGGTACCATTTGACGCGGTGGGCGCGGAGTGACGATACGGTGCTAAGAGACCTCAGCCAACGAATTCTCAATCGAAAGCTGTTTAAGACCATAAGAACCGAGACCGACCAGCACAGACAGGAACTTCGCTCTCAAGGAGCTGCAGCTCTAGATCAACTCGGTCTCGATCCTCGCTACTACCTGCATGAACTCTCGAGTGCCGATGTGCACGCTGGAGACTCGAAGCAGTCGATGCTCGTACAACTCGATAACGGTGGGGTCATCACCTTGGCAGAGGCCGATCCACTCTTCAACGCCATGGCATCCGAGTCTCGATCATCTCAGCGATCCTGGCTGGCGATGCCCAAGGAAGCCAAAGTTTTGCTGGGCAAGCCGCGCTAGGAAGAAGATGCAAAAATCGCGCAAGGGCGATGACTCATCATGTCGCTAGCTAATCCGTATCATACGCCTCTTACGCTTGTAACGATACGTTCAGGGAATCGCAGTTCTCTCATCGTAAAAGGCAACAAAATGTGCGGGAATAGCTGCCTTTTGTGAGTTCTGCAGCTATGATCCAGCCCATGAAATCAGATATCCATGCGATTCAATCCATCGTTGTAACTACAGACCTCTCGCCTGAGGCAGAGCGCGCCTATGAAATGGCAGCGTCTCTGATGCGCAAGTATAACTGCTCTCTAACCCTGCTGGCCTGCATCGATACTTCACCGCAGTATTCCGAGGCCACTTTGGGATCGATCGACGCGCCGCTTATACTACCTCCCCAAGTATCAGCTGAGACGTACCACAATCTTGAAGAGTCACTCAAAAAGTCGGTTACTGCGTATTTTGAATCCCCTGACGCAAGATATCACATCGTCCAGGCGCCGGCCGCTGTGGGGCACTCTATCGTCACCTACCTTGCTGAGAACAAACCGGACCTGGTTGTAATGTCCTCCCACGGCAGATCTGGCATCATGCGGGCGTTTCTCGGATCGGTTACCGAATACGTTTTGCGACACTGCCACATGCCCATGCTTGTAGTCCCGATTAAAGCGCGCTAGCCTCGGACAAGGTCCGTTACGCTACGCACTATGTCACTGTCACTCAAGAGAACATCCATTTTGTACGGTTCATCCTGGTGTATCGTACTGTACACGCTGCTCATTATAGCCTGGGGAGCGTGGGTACGAATATCGGGCTCTGGCGACGGTTGCGGCGATCACTGGCCTCTGTGCCACGGCTCTGCGGTTCCCTTGGGTGCCGAGTGGAGAACGTGGGTTGAAGTTTCGCACCGTTATTCCACGGCTCTTTTCGGGATCTTCGTGATCGCCCAGATCGCCTTCGTCCGCGCAGTCATGCCATCGGGGCACCCAGCCCGCCGCTGGGTTTGGCTCACTCTGTTGTTTACGATCACGGAGGCCCTGATCGGCCGTTTTCTCGTGAAACAGGGATTAGTCAACGAGAGCCGATCTCTGTATCGGCTTATTGTGATGCCTCTACACTTAGTTAACACATCTCTCCTGATTTGTGCTGAGGTGGCGACTGCTGAAAGCATTCGTTTTGGTCAATCAGGTTCCCGGGAACGCCCCAAGCAAAGCTTCCTCCCTGCCTATAGTGTGGGGATTGCTCTCGTTGTACTGCTAACATCGGGGGCTATCGCTGCGCTGGGATCACACCTGATGCCTTCCCACTCGCTCGTAGGAGGGTTAGAGCACGATCTACACCCTGACGCACATCCTGCAGTGCGCCTGCGAGTTCTGCATCCCTTTCTTGGCTTGCTCATTCCGATGGGCCTATGGATTTTCATCACTTACTCAGCCGATAGTACGTCTAACCCACACGCAGTCTCCGCTCGCAAGCACCTGCTCTGGGGTTTGGCAATCACAGCATTGGTGGGCATCTTCACGCTAGGCTTACTCAGTCCGACGTGGCTCAAGCTATCGCACCTTACAGCCGCGAATCTGCTTGTTATCCTGGCGGCTCGCTATAGCTACCACTCGCGGTAGCCGCCATCTCCGATGCGGTTCAATCGTTAGCCTTGGCGCATCCTACTAGGGGGCACACCATGCAAGGGTTTGCATAAGAAAAACACGAGGAAATGAGGGGATGATGCACAAGCACCCATCCACAACGCGGTTCTATTTGCAGGCTTGGCGCTTCGATTTGCTGTCGGCGAGACACAACTGACGGGCTCTGCTATAGTCGACGACGAAGGTCCGTGCCAGCATAGCTGACACGGCTTTTGAACCACTCACTATAAGTTGTTGTTTTGACTTGCCTCCGCGAGTCCATAGCAAATGACAGGGGCATCCGGACTGATATGGACTTATGTCATGTGCTACATACTTTCAGGCTGATATGAACGATACGACCACAGCTCCTGGCACCCTTAGTTCCGTTCTCAGTTTGGCGAAAGCATCCTGGGATTCCACTTCCGGTAGCCGACTGCGCCTCGCTGGTTTTGTCACGCTCTATGTCCTCGCTTACTCAATAGATCTGATAGTACCTTGGGCGATCGGTTGGATCCTGGGTGTCTTCGTCAAGGAGGGCGTCACCGAACAGGCAATCCAGGAGAGCCTGGGTTGGATTCTGTTTTATGTATTTCTCAAGATGGCCTACGCCGCGACCCATCACTTTGGTCGCTACTATCAAGGAACTACAGCTTACGGCGTTCGTTTTAAGAAACTAGAGGAGGTTTTCACAGCTCTTATCTCCTTCCCCCTCAAATGGCACGTCACCCATCATACCGGGGAAAACCTCAGCAAGTTACACCGTTCAGTTGGTGCAATTGAATCGGTGGTATCAAACTACATCTGGCAGATCATCGACGGCATCATGAAATTTTTTGCGGCTTCTCTGCTCCTGTTTGCTCTCGATGTTGAAGTTGCCGTGACAGTCCTGATCATGGGCTTTATGACCGTAATGGTGATGATCTTGTTTAATGCACGGCTCACGAGAAACATCCGTCGCAACAATCGATTCTACGACAAGCTGAACCGTACCTGCGTGGACTATCTTTCGAACATCATCACTGTCAAAACGCTTCATCTTGAGCAGCCGGCCCTCTCATACCTCATCAATCAGCGGGGTGAGGGGTTTAAGCTCTCGCGCAAGATCTGGAGATACCAAGAGCTGAAGTGGGGAACGATTGCGGTCGGATACAGCCTCGTCATGGGAACGTCACTCTATATCTATTTCGGTAACCAACGGGCTCTCGGTTCAGCCTTCGACGTTGCCCAGGTATACGTTCTACTGAACTACCTGGACCGCATATTCGCAGCGATTGGCTCATTCACGGGATACTATGGAGGGATCATAGAGGCGGCCACAGCCTACGACGACGCATCAAGTGTTTTACGCGACTCGCAGCAGATTGCCGCTCCAATTTTTTCGGGAAATTTAAAGTCGAACTGGGGCTCATTACAGCTCAATAATCTTTCGTTCTCATATGGAAGTAATGTAGCCAACCTCAAAAACCTATCATTTGCTTTTCGCCGTGGCGAAAAGATCGCACTCGTTGGCCCAAGTGGAGGCGGCAAATCAACGCTACTCAAGGTGCTCGCGGGTATGCTTGCACCTCAAGAGGGCACTGCTGCTACGGATAACGGCACGCCAGTGAGTTTTGACGACATCGCCCGTGTGAGCCTGCTCGTGCCCCAAGAGCCTGAGATATTCTCCGAAACCGTTCGCTACAACATCAAGTTTGACCAAAATTTCTCCCAAGAGCAGATGCAGAAAGCCGTTGAAATCTGTAGAATTGAACACATCCTTGAGAAATTATCTGATGGATGGGATAGCCACCTGGAGGAAGCTGGACTGAATGTCTCCGTAGGCGAACGCCAACGGTTAGCGCTGGCTCGCGGAATCTTACGAGTACCTGGCAAAGACATCCTCTTACTCGACGAACCCACCTCAAGCCTTGATCCCCTAACGGAAAAGCAGATATTCGCCGGCATCCTCCATGAGTTCAGAGACCTCTGTGTCATAACGGCATGCCATCGCCTGGCGCTGGTCCCACTCTTCGACACCATTGTGTATGTCAAGGATGGACGGATTGAGGAGGTAGGCTCCTTTCCGGAACTGCGTACTGCGGGAAGAGGCTTTTCTGCAGCATGGGCAGATTACGAAAGAACGGTTGTTAGTCGTGACGGAGGGGTTGCGGCGTAATGCAATCCCTCAGACGCAAGAACTCGGTGTGTAAGGCGAATTAAGCGAAGGATCAATGGCCACATTCGACCGCAATGTTGTTCGCCGCTTCATAGAATTGGCGAGCCCGTTTTTCAAGTCCGAGCTTAAGTATCGCGCGTGGGCCCTTGTGGCGCTTGTTCTGGCACTATCGCTCACAATAAACGGTGTAGGCGTCATGATGAGCTACATCGGCCGTGATTTCATGACAGCCCTGCAAACCAGAGATGCTGATCTGTTTCGCTGGAAACTCCTTCAGTACATCGTAGCATTCGCCATTGCTACTCCGATTGTTGTCTTTTACTCGTATTCTGAGCAACGACTGGGGCTTTTATGGCGACGATGGTTGAGTCACAGCATTCTCTCCCGATACTTCGAACACCGCGCATACTACCGTCTCAATCTGCGCGGTGATATCGACAACCCCGATCAGCGTATTGAGGAGGATGTTCGTTCTTTCTGCGCGCAAAGCTTGACGTTTTGCTTAATCCTCTTCAACTCTTCGGTCCAGCTTTTTCTCTACGTGTACGTCCTCTGGTCAATCTCGTGGAAGCTTCTTATCGCAGCTATTACGTACTCTATTATCGGCTCAATCGTTACGTACTTTTTAGGACGGCCATTAGTAGGCCTGAATTTCGCCCAGCTAAAGAAGGAGGCCGACTATCGCTACAAGCTCATCAACGTCCGAGATAGCGCGGAGTCGATCGCCTTCTATGGGCGCGAGAGTCAGGAATTTACTCGAACGCGACAACGACTGAAATCGGCGCTCAATAACCTACTCCTCGTTATCAATTGGAATCGCAACCTCCAGTTTTTTACGACTGGTTACAACTATCTGTTAACGGTTCTGCCAACAGTGATCGTAGCCCCTTTATTCTTCAATGGACAGATCGAGTTCGGTGTTGTCATTCAAGCGGGCGCAGCATTTGGATTTGTTATCAATGCGCTCTCTATCGTGGTGAATCACTTTGGTAATCTTAGTGTTTTTGCAGCGGTCATCAACCGCCTTGGTTCGTTCTCTGAAGCCCTCGATGCTGCGCATGAACCATTTTCGCCTGGCAATAAGATAGCAACCCGTGCGGGTGAGGCGCTGGCCTTCCGTTCGGTAACCATCTGGACGCCAAGGCGTGAGCAGGTTCTGATTAAGGACCTCTCGTTCTCCATGTCCGGAAAATCCTTGCTGATCTGCGGACCAAGCGGCAGTGGCAAGAGTTCGATTCTCCGCGCTATCGCTGGTCTATGGGATGCCGGGAGTGGGACGATCGTCCGGCCAGGATTGGGCGACGCGCTATTTCTCCCGCAGCGCCCGTATATGATTTTGGGCTCGCTGCGTTCACAGCTACTCTACGGCGCACCACGAAAAGCGCTCCTTGACCGAGAACTTATCAGCATACTTGAGCGAGTACGCTTAACTGAGATGTTTAAGCGCGTCGGGGGCCTCGATGCCATACTCGACTGGCCGAACGTCCTCGGAACTGGAGAACAGCAACGACTTGCGTTCGCTCGCCTGCTCGTGATCAAGCCACGAATCGTCTTTCTGGACGAAGCCACAACAGCAATGGATCAGACGATCGCGGAAACGCTCTACTCGACCCTACCGACATTCGTTGACAAGTACGTAAGCACGGGCGAGATCACTGAGCTTCGCAAGTTTCACGAACATGTACTGACGTTGGAGGGGGACGGCTCATGGCGCTTCGAGTAATCGTTATCCTTCTCAGCTTGGCACTCATGCCATCAATCACAAGTGCTCAGGAATCTGTGAAACGATCCATCTTCGAAGACTGTGAACAAGCCCGTTCTGAGTTTTCAAACCTCTCGGTCGAACAGCAGTCTACACTACTCGATTTTTTTGCGAGGGTCATCGCTCTAAACACCGAGTCTCCGTCAGCTCCAGAAGCATATGCCGTAGCGCCTGGAAGTCAGCTACATGGCGGCGATACCAAGGGCCTCACTGCTCCACGCGGAGCCGACCTGATCCCTGGCACGTTGTGGCAAAGCATGGATGCCAAGCGTGAGCTGCGCGCCAAGAAGTGCGCGCTAGAGCTGCTTGACCTTGCTGGCCCTCTTGCTCTTGGGATACTCCCCTCCCTCGTAACTACCTACAGTGAGCAGGCTCTTAGTGATGAGGTCGCAGTAAACCTAGAAGAGGTAGCCGCATCGATCGCAGAGGCGGCGCACCTTCAAGGGCGCATCCCCGAAACTCAACAGATCGAGTCAATTGTGCCGCACACATTTGGGCAACGAACGCTCGTTGCAAGAAACTTCGTTCACGAGTTTAAGCAGGAGGCGCTTCCCTACCTGATTTCCCGTATCGCCACCCGAAGGGAGCCGCTGCCTTCTGATATGCAACACTACCTACATTCGCTCGATCCGGACGGGGCTCTGATGCTGCGAGCAACGATTAACCTTCTATCGGCCTTGCCCGCTGACCAAACGCAACACTTGATTGCAGCTCTACCGGCACCGGCACCCCAGGCCTGGTCGTCATTCATCAGAGATCTCGCACAACTTTCCTCAGACCCGAACAAGTCTCACATCGTTGCTCCCCTCCTCGGTCGCGCATGCATCGCCCTGGGTGGCATAACAGCAGATCCATCCATCCAGGAGCTTATTGCAGGTATACCGCACATACTAGACCCCGGCTTTCTGCCGCCGGAGACCCTCGAATGCCTCATGTCGAGCTCCTCACAGTTAGCGCACAAGGTGACCGAGCAGCTATGCAACTTGAAGGGCGGAGATCCAGGCGTTCTGGTGCAGCTCTGTTCTCGTGGTATTGAGAAGAGCCCACCAGAGATCCGCAACGAAGCATACTCCTGTCTACGCCGCTTCGCTCTTGACCTAACGTCATCCGTGTGGCGAGAGTCTTTGCTGGCCCTTGCAGCATTCCCGGAACGCAAAGCGGATATCTTGTCGATCGCTCAACAGCTGAGCAAAACCAAACCAAAACAGAGCGACTCGGCGCAACCCCAAGAACTCAGAAACGCTCTTCTAGAGCTGCTCCACGCAATTCCTCTAGGAAAGGAGTACGGTCGATTTTCGGCATTCATCGCTCAGTCAACACACTCTGGCAGTTCGCTGGCAGCCGCTCTTGACCTGGCGCAACAAGCTCCAACCGTTGATCCAGCTATTCTGACACTCGCACTAACCACGCCTCCGACAGCAGAAAGCATTTCGGTACTCAATGCGGTATCGATTCGAAGGGATATCTCGCAGAGACATCTGCCGCAAATTATCGAGCTTCTCAAACAACCGGAATCCTCGCTTGCTGCTGAAAGAACGATTCTTTCCATCGGAAAACAGGCAGTTACTGCCCTGCGCAAGGCTCTTCCGAGACTTCCAAGTGGCACGCCACGTCTCTCAGTCATTGGACTCCTGGTGGCATTTCAAGCAGCTACAAAGTTAGAGGTCTACGGTCTATCCAAGAGCTTGGCTGAACTTGAAGATTGCTCCTTTATCTCCGACCGCAGTGAGCTCTTATGCACTGTCAGTCACTACGCAGCTGAGGATGCTGACATCACCCAGCACCTTGTGCACGTCGCACAACGCTGTCTACCTTCATTCAAATCGGAGGCGCTTGCCAAGGTTGCCGCCTGCAACCAGGATCTCATTTTCATGGCATCCGAAACAGTAGGCTCTATGTGCCGTTTGGCAGCTGCTGATGCAGCTGCGTTGGCCCCCCTTGCGGAACTCGCAACCCGGGAAATAGGCACTGACTCGACGATGGGCGGGCCCCTAGTAGCCCACATGCTGCTCAACTGTCCACCCGCAACTCAAAAACAGATCCTCAGCGGGCTAACTGCCCCCCGTGTTGTCTCATCAGAGATACGCGATGCCATCCACAACCTCTCAAAGACGCAGCTCCCGGAGACACAACCAGCAACGGAACTTTTGCGGGCACTTGCGTACACCGGGGACACCCACTATCCCTGGCGCGACTACGTCAAACAAGCGATAGAAGCTGCTTCTCAGGGAAGTCTGAGCAGAGAAACGGCAAACGTGATCGCAGTCATGCCTGTTGATGCTGTACTCGCTGAGGTCCTCCCGGCTCTTGAATCCGAGAACTCAGAGCGACTCATCGGTGCAGCCCTCGTTGGCGGCGCGTTGGGCACTAAAGCAATCCCTCTTGTCTCGCGGCTGTGGCACCTTCGAACGATGCGCGCACCAGGGGTCCGTTACATATCATCACTAGCCCTGCTCCAGATCAACCCGCTGACACCTGATCTGCACGATTCGGTCAGACGAACCCTGGTGAACCGCTTTTTTGAAACTGCTGTAGCTATGCCAATCATTTGGTCGAACACCGTAGCTCTCAATGACCTAGCCAACGGCACATTCGGAACCCTGCGGAGCGAGCGCCTTCAACAATTACTCAGCGCTAAGTAATACAGAATTGTCTCGCCCTAGCCGCAGACTATTTCGTGCAGAAAATCTTCAAGTAGCGTATAGTGCCTGGCGGTGTGTATAGCGATTTGCAAAAGTCCATGCCAGTAAAACTGGCAAGATAATCAGGATTCGCAGAGGATTAAACCTAGATTCGGCAGTTAAGGAGGATGAACATAGTGCAGGTGCTGAAAAGCACGAAGGATTTTGAAATTTTTGGAGGGACAACCCTGGCACCGTCAGGGTGAGCACCAAAAAAAAAATTTAAAAGCCGAAGTGATTTTGGGTGGATGCGCCATTTTCAGACCCGCAACTGCCGAATATAGGTTAAGTTTTGACCAGGCAAGGAATCGACCAGAGTGACTATTCAATTTCAGGCAATTATTAGCCGTGCTAAGGATCTCCTCCGCAGCCTTAGCAGTTCACGTGGAAACGTCAACGACTTTGTCCAACCCGTGCAGGCATGGCAGCCCGAAGTGCTATCAATTGAGGGCCTACAAGATCTTGCCGCACAATTGGCTGATTCTCATCGAGAGGGTGTTGCACAGTTTCACTCCAGTCGTCTCTTGCGGAGCTACAGATCAAATCGCGCGGCACTGAAGCGTGTTTACCTCCGCTTAGCAGAGGCGGCCCACAATAATGAGACTCTTACGGCGGGTGCCGAGTGGCTACTCGACAACTACCACCTCGTCGAGCGACACGCGGCGCAGATCAAGAAATATCTACCGAGAAGTTTCTATCGAATCCTGCCCAAGCTTACGCGGGGCGAAATGCGGGGCCTTCCGCGCGTCTATCACCTGGCGATTGAGTGCGTGGTACACACAGACGGAAGTATTAACGCAGAGCGCACTTCGTGTTTTATATCAGCCTACCAACAGCGAGCGGAACTCTCCTCCGGTGAATTGTGGGCATTCCCCATTATGCTACGACTGGCTCTCTTAGAGAACCTACGTCATCTAACTGAGGAGGCAGAGAGAGAGCTTCTGGCGCGCCGCGAGGTGCTGTCACTAGTTGATAAGGTGCTTGGAGATGAATCTCGAACCGGAACGGAGATCATGGTCGAGCTGGCTCGACGAATCAGCGAGCGAGAAAATTTCCTGCTCCATGGAGCGCTTGAGCTTTTAAGAAGGTTGAGAAGTCGCGGCCGCAAAGCATTCATGGCCCTTCAGTTCCTAGAGGAAAAACTACGAGAACGTGGCCTCGATCCAGAAGACCTCCTGAGGGCAGAGGACCACCGACAGGCTACCCGGCAGATCTCAGTGGGCAATACCCTGACATCCCTTAATGCTGTTGACCAGATGAACTGGCGCGAGTGGTTCGAGAGTGTCAGCCTCTGCGAGGCTGCCCTGCGTAAAGATCCAGCTCGTCTCTACGGGCAGAACGATTTCACCTCCCGCGACACGTTGCGGCAGGAAATTGAGAAGCTCGCCAAATCCCTGCAGCGCACTGATTCACAGATAGCATCTGTTGTCACGGAGTGTGCACAAGAGGCGGAGAGCACATGGCCTGGATCAGACGAACAATCGCGAGTACAGAAGTACGTCGGATATTTTCTTTTAGGCGATGGTCGCTCCACTCTCGAACATAAGCTCGGTTTCAAGCCACCACTACGCACTTCGGCGAAGAGATTTCTCTGTAGACACGCGCTCCCAACCTACTTAGGAGCGATCGCTCTTGTAACGCTAGTCTTGGGCGGCTATGTGTGTCTCATCTCCGAGTGGGTTGAAGCCCCTCACCTCGTTGTAGTTGTTGCGCTCCTGCTCTCGATCCTGCCGATGTCCGAGCTTGCGTCAAGCTTAGTGCAATACCTGGTCTCACGGTGGATTAGACCGCGCCCCCTTCCCAAACTTCAGAGCGATGGGCCAGTGCCATCTGAGTCGAAGACGTTAGTAATCGTCCATTCAATTTTCACCGCGACAGGTTCAATACAGCGCGCTATTGATGGCCTCGAGATCCGCTTTCTCGGTAATGACGATCCTGCCTTCACCTTCGTACTCATGGCGGACCTCCCGGATGCCCCCAGCGAGGAAACTCCGCACGACCAGGAGATTATAAAAGTCGCCTCAGCTGGCATTGAAACTTTAAATAGGCGACACGCGAGCGGTGGAGACCCTCGCTTTCTCCTCTTCTTCCGCAATCGCCAATGGAACCCCAGCGAGAGCGTGTGGATGGCGTGGGAACGTAAGCGCGGAAAAATTGAGGAGCTTAATCGATACCTTCTTGGAGATCAAAGTACCTCTCTACAACTGGTTGTGGGAAAGCTGGAACAGCTGAAGGATGTTCGATACATTATTACACTCGATAGCGATTCTCAGCTTGCGCGTGATGTTGGCAAAAAGCTCGTCGCTACGATCTCCCATCCGATGAATCGCCCGGTTATTGACCCGACTGTCAATCGAGTCGTACAGGGGTACGCATTTATTCAACCACGGGTTACTATTTCCTTGACCTCGGCGGGAAACTCGTTCTTTTCTCAACTATTTTCAGGACAAGCAGGTCTCGATCCCTACACGAATGTCGTATCAGAGGTTTATCAGGATCTCTTCGGAGAGGGTTCATTCTGGGGTAAGGGCATCTACGATCTACATGCCTTTGAGCATGTTCTGCGCAACCGCGTGCCAGAGAATAGCCTGCTCAGCCACGACCTCTTTGAAGGCTCATTCGCTCGCGTGGCTCTCGCCTCTGATATTGAACTGTACGACGATTTTCCTTCTCGCTATATGGCCTATTCTAAGCGGCTACACCGCTGGGTGCGCGGCGATTGGCAGTTACTACCGTGGTTACTAGGTCGCGTTCCTACGAAGACAGGCTATGAACGCAGCCAGATCTCGTGGCTCTCGTGGTGGAAGATGTTTGACAATTTACGGAGGAGCCTTGTCCCGCCGGCATGCCTCGCCGCCATCCTCGGAGGCTGGTTATTTCTCCCAGGTGGCCCACTCACCTGGACAACGATTGTGCTCATCGTCATCGCATTCCCCGTATTCACGGGGCTTGCTGCCGTTTTTGCACTTCCGAGTGTAGGAATATCAATCGGTGGATTCCTCGGAGATATCGGCAGAGACCTATGGCGTAATGCTCTACGCTCCTTAATGGGTATTGCATTTCTGCCACACCAAGCCGCCCTCATGCTCCACGCGATCAGCATCACGTTGTATCGAGTGTGTATACAGAGGAAGCATCTCCTGGAATGGGAGCCAGCAGAGCGCGCAGAGCGCCGCCTTAAAAATGAACGTGGAGAGTACTTAAAGCTCTTCATTCCAACTATAATCGTAATCCTAGCCACCCTGGGACTTACAGCCTACCTCCAGCCAACACACCTCCTGTTCGCTGCTCCATTGACAGTGCTATGGCTCTTATCGCCGTTTATTGCTGAACGAGCCTCACGTCCAACAAGAATCGCTCATCTCGGTGCATCTCCTTCAGAGAAGAGATATCTACGCAGGTTGGCGTTTGATACGTGGTCATTCTTTCGCCAGTACTTGTGCTCTGAGTACAACTACTTAATGCCCGACAATCTACAGATTATACCGACTCGTGTGGTAGCGGAACGTACTAGCCCAACGAATATATCGCTGTCGATGCTCAGTGTGCAGTCAGCCTACGACCTGGGATTCATTCCCCTACCGACCGCGTTTGAAAAGCTTGGTCACATTACCTCCACTATCGTTGCGATGGATAAGTATCGAGGTCACCTCTTTAATTGGTATGCTGTTCGCAACCTTGCCCCCCTCAACCCACGGTATATATCAAGCGTAGATAGTGGAAACCTTTTGGGCCATTTTTACGCTCTCCTGTCGGTGTATGAGAACGCGCGAACATTGCCGATCGTGAACCACAAGCACTGCGAAGCGCTTGTTGAGGCGATTGAAGATCTATTTACACACAAGGATTTTCCGCGTGAGTCACCTATCGCTAGCGCACTGCGCACTGTCCGGGATCAGCTCACTCTCAATCCAGCAACCGATGCCGTCTCTCAGGTCACCCTGCTTCTGGGCGAGCCTATAGCTAGATTAACGGAGTCCCTTGCTCAGCTCTTAAACACTGATACCGCTGTTACTCTCGAGTACAGGAGGATTCACTCGTTACTCACAGATCTGCAGGGATTACGTCCATTTGTGAGCTGGCTACTCTCCGTTCAGGAGCTTGCTGCGTCTGCACGGACGATACAGCTGCGACATGACACGTCGAGCGACCCACTCCAACACCTGCTCGTTCTGTGCGTTGACCTCCTGAGTTCGCTGCAGCGTGTTAAACTCTCGCTCGATTCAGTCCAAGGTGCCCTCGAACAGCTAGCCCGTGCAAGCGACTCAGCGCTGAAAGCAGATCTGGATTCCCAGTGGCAGCCTGCGGTCAGCCACCTTAACTCATCGGTGGCAGCTTCTCTAACGGCGATGGACTCGCTCGCGGTGGAGTGCGCAAGCACGATGGAGAATCTTCAACGGATCATATCAGAGATGGATTTCTCTTTCCTTTATGATGGAGAGCGGAATCTTTTTACCATCGGATACAACGCAGAGCATGCTCGTAGAGATCCGAGCTATTACGATCTTCTCGCTTCAGAGGCGCGCCTGTTGAGCTTCCTCGCTGTCGCACGGGGAGAGGTGCCACAAAAGCACTGGTTCTCGCTGGGCCGCTCACTTGCAAACACCGCAGGTGGCAAAGCGCTTATCTCGTGGAGCGGTACGATGTTCGAGTACCTGATGCCGTTTATCGTCATGCGCGATTTCCCGACTACAATCCTGGGCAGAACAGGACGAGCCGTGGTCAGCGCTCAGATCCACTACGGCGCACGCCAGTCAGCCCCCTGGGGTATATCCGAGTCCGCCTACAGTGGAGTCGATTTTGAGAAGACCTACCAATACCGCGCCTTCGGAGTTCCAGGGCTAGGCCTCAAACGAGGCCTCTCTGAGGACCTCGTGGTATCACCATACTCAACTCTCCTGGCGCTCTCGTTCGCACCTTCACTGGAGTCTGCGCTATCAAATCTTAAATTTCTCGAAGCGGAGGGGGCTCGCGGCGAGTTCGGATTTTACGAAGCGATCGACTACACCACCTCACGACACGTACGAACGGAGGGCAAGCACATCGTGCAGTCATTCTTTGCCCATCACCAGGGAATGTCGCTGGTTAGTATCAATAATGTTCTCAACAACAACATAATGTGCGAACGATTCCATAACCAACCGATCGTCCGCTCTGCAGAGCTGCTCCTGCACGAACGATTCCCAGAGCGAGTCGCCGCAATCGTTCCCCATGAGCCAGAGTTGGCGATGATTCATCGTGAAGAAGGCGAACTCGAGACCCCTGGACTCGAAGTTGTTACCTCACCTCACACCGTTGCTCCTCGGGTGCGTCTCCTTTCCAACGGTCGCTACTCTGTACTCATTGATTCTGCGGGCGGAGGATGTAGCCTCTTCGATCGCGGAAACGTGCTTACCCGCTGGCGCGAAGATCCCACAACGTCGCCGTACGGCACATTTATCTACATCCACGATTCAAACAAAGGTGCAATATGGTCGTGCGCCTATCAGCCATCCAAGAGGGAGCCAGACTCGTACGAAGCGATCTTTAGCCCCGGACGCGCCGAGTTCAAGCGCTTTGACGACAAGATCTTTACGCACACTGAGATCACAGTAGCGCCAGAGGATGATGTTGAGCTTCGTCGCATTACGATCACGAATCTTGGAGACAAGGAACGTGAACTTCACCTCGTGAGCTACACTGAGCCAGTTCTCAAC
>JBIKKR010000137.1:0-8296 GCA_044360225.1 Bdellovibrionota bacterium
TCGTCGCACGTTCACTTGGTGACCGCGAGCGATTTGACGAGCGGCAAGGTGAGCTTGAGAAGCTTCGTCGAGAGGTGCGCATATTCGATGAGTGTGATCGGATTGTGACTGATTTTCGGAAGTTTGTGAACTCATCGATACGGCCGCGCATGGCGGAGCTAGCGAGTGAATACCTGACCGACCTCACTGATGGTCGGTACTCGGCGGTAGAATTGGGTGAGGACTTTACGCCGACGGTGGTAGAGGATGGGGAAGCCAAGCGAGTAATTAGTGGAGGAGAGGAGGATATCTTAAACCTCTGCATGAGGATCGCGCTCTCTCATATGCTCGCGGAGCGAGCAGGGCAGAGTTTTTCGCTGTTGATGCTCGATGAGGTGTTTGGGTCGCTCGATGAGGGGAGGCGCGGCAACGTGCTTGCGCTCTTAGAGAAGTTGCGCCGTCGATTTGAGCAGATCATTATCATTACCCACCTCGATGATATCAAAGACGGAGTGCAGCACCTTATTCAAGTTGACTACGATGATGGTGACGGGAGTGCGCGGATCGCCGGAACAGGTGATGCTCATGGTGAGCTTGAAATGGTGTTGAATGTGTAGCGAGAAAGGCTACCCGATACATAGGCCTCTATCTGGCGCGCTCTGTAGGGGAGGTGGGTTTAGAGCCCACCGGTCAGGCTAATTCGTACTGGTCGCTACTGGGTGGTCGTGATATTCTTACCTGTATTTTATTCTGGGTGTGGAACATAGCCCGGGGTTACTTGAGGGTGAGGATGTGGCATGAGCACAGGTTCCAAGGTGCCAGGTGGAGATACCATCTTCGGCAAGATTATTCGCAAAGAGATACCGGCAGCTATTGTGTATGAGGATGAGCAGGTGCTTGCGTTTCGGGATATCGCGCCTGCTACGCCGGTTCATATCCTGGTAATTCCTAAGAAACCGATCCGCAATATAGCCTGCGCATCTGAGGAAGATGAGGCGATTTTGGGACGCCTCATGCTGACCGCGGCAGAGATAGCCCGCCGTGAAGGGCTTGCGGATTCAGGCTACCGTGTTGTTACGAACATTGGGGGCGATGGAGGCCAGACAGTATTTCACTTGCACCTGCATATCCTGGGTGGGCGTAAGTTAGAGTGGCCGCCGGGGTGAGAGTTTCTTGTTGTAAGGCATAGAGAGTGAGCGAGTGAACATAGGGAGATTGTGGTATGGCGGAGCAGAACTGCATAGAGATTTCGAGAGCTGGGGCGATTCATACTATCACGATCAATCGACCTGATAGTTTAAACGCGCTCAATCCAGATGTGCTGCAGAGCCTACTGCTGGAGTTTGATGACATCGCTCGCGATTCGTCGATTCGCGTGGTGCTTATTCGTGGCGGTGGAACAAAGGCCTTTGTTGCTGGGGCTGATATAAGGTCAATGGCACAGTTAGGTCCTCGTCCGATAGCAGACTACGTGGAGTTGGGGCAGCGCGCGTTGCGAGCGATAGAGACGTGTGCCGTGCCGGTGGTTGCAGCAATTCACGGTTTTGCTCTTGGTGGTGGTTTGGAGCTGGCCTTGGCGTGCGATCTCATCGTTGTTGCTGAGAGTGCCCGTCTTGGGCAGCCTGAGGTTAACCTCGGCATTATTCCTGGGTTTGGAGGTACGCAGCGACTCATCCATCGGTGCGGAATTGGACAGGCGCGCCGGCTGTGTTACACGGCTGACCTGGTATCAGGGCAGGAGGCTTTTGCGATAGGGCTCGCTGATAAGGTAATTCCAGATTCACAGTTTCTCGAACAGATTCAGACGATAGCTGAGGGGATCGCAAGTAAGGCGCCACTGGCAGTGCAGGGTGCTAAGAGGGTGATCAACCGCTCGCAGGATACAACGCTCCTCTCAGGTTTGCGGCTTGAGGTAGAGGAGTTTCTTAGACTCTTCGGGACGGCCGACAGAGAGGAAGGGATGGATGCATTCCTGCAAAAGCGAAAGCCTAGTTTTACAGGACGATAGTGCCAGGCCGAATGGCGAGATTCTACAGGAGAGGTGAATATGGTTTGGCGTGATAGTGTGGCGTTTGAGTTGAGCGAGGAAGAGAACTTTGCGTGTGAGACGGCGACCACCTTTGCACAGAATGAGGTCGCGCCTCTGGCGGCTAAGATAGACCGGGAGCACTACTTTCCTCGCGAGCTTCTGCCGAAGATGGGTAATCTAGGTTTGATGGGTGCTATTGTGCCCCAAGAATACGGGGGCGCAGGCCTATCCACACTGGCGTATGCTCTGATTATCGAGGAGCTTTCCGCGGCCTGTGCGTCGACCGGGATTATTGTGAGCGCACATACTTCGCTGTGTGTCACTCCGATCTTGGATTACGGAACCGATGAGCAGAAGCGTTATTTCTTGCCTACGTTAGCCTCTGGAAAAGCTCTCGGATGTTTTGCACTGTCTGAGCCTGGCACGGGGAGTGATGCGGCAGCGATAACCACCACGTATCGTCGAGAAGGAGATGGATTTGTACTTAACGGCACCAAGAATTGGATCACCAACGGCCCTGAGGCCAGTGTGTGTGTTGTATTTGCCACCTCGGATACCAGTAAGGGTAACAAGGGGATCACTGCATTTGTCCACGATATGAGTTTGCCCGGAATCTCTTGTGGTAAACGTGAGGATAAGATGGGTATCCGTGGATCGCCCACTTCGAGTATCACGTATGAAAATGTGCGGCTGCCCGCGTCTGCGATGTTGCACGATGAGAATCGTGGATTTCTCGTTGCGATGACGACTCTCAATGGTGGTCGTATAGGAGTTGCGGCTCAGGCCGTTGGCATCGCGCGTTCAGCGCTCGATGATAGTATGCGATATGCGCAGGAGCGTAAGGCCTTCGGCAAGAAGATCTGTGAACACCAGTCTATTCAGAACTATCTAGCAGACATGGTGTGTCACATCGATAGCGCACGGTATCTGACGCTTGATGCTGCAAAGCGAAAAGACCAGCACCGCTCGTATGTCCGTCAGGCGGCTATGGCTAAGTTGTTTGCCTCAGAGACGGCGATGATGTGTGCGGTAAAGGGTATTCAGATTCATGGTGGATACGGGTACGTGACAGAGTATCCAGCAGAGCGGCATCTTAGAGACGCAAAGATTACAGAGATTTACGAGGGGACGAGTGAGATCCAGCGCATATTGATAGCCACACAGCTGTTAAAAGAGTAGTCTTGAGCGAGCACGGCTAAAACGCCGAGATTTTTGTTTTGCCACTGAGTTTATGTCCAATACTAAAAAGCAGTTCCAAGCGAGTCCGTCCTACCAGGCGTGGAAGAGTGGGGCGTATGCGGCACAACGAGAGCGACGGGCGAAGTTTAACTCGATCAGCTTTCGGGAGCAGCCGGAGCTGGTAACTCCGGAAAATGGGGGGACGATCGACTACCAGCGAGACCTGGGCTACCCGGGAGAGTTCCCATTTACTCGGGGTGTACAGCCAACTATGTATCGCGGCCGGCTTTGGACGATGCGTCAGTTCGCCGGTTTTGGTAGCCCAGAGGATACCAATAAACGATTCAAGTACCTGCTTGAGCATGGGCAGACAGGGTTGTCCACAGCGTTTGATATGCCGTGCCTGATGGGGTATGACCCCGACCATCCACGCTCGTTAGGTGAGGTGGGGCGTGAGGGGGTGAGTGTCGCCACAATCGATGACATGGAGGTCTTGTTCGATGGGATCGCCCTCGATCAGGTCACGACATCGATGACCATCAACTGCACTGCAACTGTGGCGTTTGCGTTTTACTTTGCTTTGGCGAAAAGAAGGAACATGTCGTTTGATAAAATAGGCGGCACGATTCAGAACGACATGTTTAAGGAGTTTATCGCCCAGAAGGAGTGGATCTCGCCACCCGCACCCTCAGTGAAGTTGGTCTGTGATGTGATCGAGTTCTGTGCAGAGTCAGCTCCACGATTTAATCCGGTAAGTATTAGTGGCTACCATATCCGCGAGGCTGGGGCGACAGCGGTTCAGGAGTTGGCGTTCACGATCGCTGATGGGTTGGGGTATGTAGAACACTGCTTAGGCCGTGGAATGAAGATCGATGATTTTGCGCCCCGACTCTCATTTTTCTTCGACGTGCATAATGATTTTTTTGAGGAGGTTGCGAAGTTTCGTGCTGCTCGGCGACTCTGGGCTCGTTTGATACGTGAGCGGTACGGCGCAAAGACTGATGCAGCGTGTAAATTGCGCACGCACGCTCAAACTGCTGGAGTCAGTCTCACCGCTCAGCAACCGGTGAACAATGTAGCGCGGGTAGCGCTACAGGCTTTGGCTGCAGTGCTTGGTGGAGTGCAGTCGCTGCATACTAACAGTATGGACGAGACCCTTTCGCTGCCGACAGAGGATGCGGTGCGGGTTGCGCTCAGAACGCAGCAAATTATCGCCGAGGAGAGTGGGGTCACTAATGTTGTGGACCCGTTGGGAGGTTCGTACTACGTAGAGCGGCTGACTACCGAGATTGAGCAAGAGGCGATGGCGTACATACAGCAGATCGATGCCCTTGGTGGAATGCTGAAAGCGGTAGAGCTTGGTTTTCCGCAGAAAGAGATATCTGAAGCGGCGTACCAATTCCAACTTGATGTTGATGCAAAAGAGCAGTGCATAGTTGGCGTGAACAAGTACACCGAGGGTGGTGAGCAGGAGATTCCGACGCTCAAAATAGACCACGCAGCTGAAAGGAAGCAGGTAGAGCGGATTAAGGCCTTCAAGGCTGCGCGTAATCCAGAGAAACATCAGGCGGCGCTCGTGGCCGTTGAGCGGGCGTGCGTCGAGAATCGAAATGTAGTTCCTGTCCTTATCGATGCGGTCGCAGATGGCGCAACCCTTGGTGAGGTTTCCGATGTTTACCGCCGGGTTTTTGGGGTATACTCCGATCCTGGTATGTTGTAGCGTTCTCTAAAGGGTCCCCGTGAGTAAGGGGATAGTGGCGGTTTATGGGCATCTCCCAAAATGCATCTCGTCCAGTTCGAATTCTGATCGCAAAGGCGGGGCTCGATGGTCATGATCGTGGCGCTAAAGTTATTGCTCGAGCCCTCCGCGATGCGGGTATGGAGGTCATCTATACTGGGTTGCACCAGACCACTGAGAATATCGTTCGGGCAGCGATTCAGGAGGACGTTGACTGCATTGGGTTAAGTATCCTGTCCGGGGCGCATATGACGCTGTTTCCAGACCTACTGGATAAGCTCAAGAAGGAAGGAGCAGATGACATAGCTGTATTCGGAGGGGGTATAATCCCCAAAGATGACATAGATGCTCTTAAAAAGTTGGGTGTTAAGGAGATATTCATTCCGGGCACACACACTCAGGATGTGATATCCTGGATTCATAACAATATTGCGGTCCACGAATAGACGGGCGCGACCCAGCACATCTGTATGAGCAAAGCGTTTGTAAAGGGCGACGGAGAAGACGATCCCGATAATGAGGTAGAGGCCGAGCCAGTAGTGCCAGGAGGCAAAAATTACATGACACCAGCAGGCGCCGAACGGATGCGCCAGGAGCTGCGTAAGCTGCGCTATGAAGAGCGCCCTGAAGTTACTCGTGTTGTGTCGTGGGCAGCAGGAAATGGAGATCGCTCCGAGAACGGCGATTATCTTTATGGTAAAAGGCGTTTGCGTCAGATCGACAAACGGATGCGCTTTTTGGCCAAGCGACTTGAGTCCGCTGAGATCGTTGACCCGCTCTCAATCACAGCCACGTATGTACAGTTTGGTGCTACGGTAACGATTAGGTATGAGGATGACTCTGAGAGGACCTTTTCGATTGTTGGTATCGATGAGGTTGATCTTGCCAAGGGTCGCATCAGTTGGATGTCTCCCTTGGCGCGGGCGTTGATGCGGGCCAATGAGGCGGACTTCGTGACCTTTCACTCGCCCAAGGGACAGCAGGAGATAGAGATACTAAGCGTTACGTATATTGCTCTTGAGTAGCTCTTAGTTGGAGGCCCAGTTTAATGAGCTTGTTGATCTGTGCTGTGTCAAGGTCCATCAAGTAGTTCTGTTCTCTCTCTTCGTTCCGGCTCGTCCGGGTTAGGATAAAGGGTCATCGACACAAGTAGTGGGCACCCTCAGGATACAAATGCGCGGGCTAGCTCTGCAAAACTCAATAAAAACAGCTATTCCGGCGCATTTGTGGCCCTTTAAAATGAACGAGAAATGCGACGCCCTGTAAATCATGTGCGCGGGTTTATTAGTCCGTCCGAACGCCGTATAATGTCGGGGACTTCGTTGCCAGATTAAGATTTCAGTTTAGGAGGAACTTCGTGGCGCAGCAGGTGGAGGAGCATCACAAGGAGCCATGGCCGCATTATCTCCGGGTAGCTTTAGTATCGGGGGCTTTGGCTTGCTCTGAGAACAATGTACCCGCCGCGGAGCCTCCTAGTGCTGGTAGGCAGGGTCAGAGATCCGACACACCAGATGAGAACATGGCGTTTGAGGGGTTGGTAATTCCCGCTCGTGAGAGCAAACAAGATAATCCTATCTTGTTTGCGGCTTCTCAGGAGGGTGCTACACGTGAAGTTCGTCAACAGAAAGCTAACGAATTTGATCCGAAATCTTTGGTGTCGCCAGTATTGGCGATTGTGGGTTACGGCATGTATTGCTGGCAGGCAGCAAAGGGAAAGACCCCCGCCAACCTCTCTACTACGATTATGTATGCTGTGAACGAGTTCTCACTTATCCTCGCAGCCTGCTTCACACCGAACCAAGGTTTATCAGCTACGCTGGTATACACGGTCTATGCGGGATATGGGTTGGTGCTCGCTTCACACCTCCTAAAGCAGACCAATTTCTCTGAATGCAATGGCCTTAGTAAGCGCATAGCAAAGGTATGGGGAGATTTTCAGACCTATGAGAAGTGGTGCTCAGTATGTGCGGGTTTGGGCATAACGCTCATGCTCCTTTCTAAAATACCCACAGTGGCAGATACTATGCAGCCATCATCAGTAGCGATGTTAGGCGCAATTATAGGAGTATCTGTAAATGCCATCGCATCGGTTCCCTTACTTAAGGATATCTGGAACGAGAAAGATAAAGACCAGCAAGGTCAACAGCCCCATGCCTCGCTAACCCAACGTCAACTTGAAGCTTGGCTACCGGTTGTGCCGTATGCTTTATTCTTAGCATCGCTCATAGGAAGTGCCGTTACGGTCGAGGAATTTTCGTACGCGACCCTAATATCACCGCTTGGAATGGGTATCACTAACATCGTCTTCACAACCGTCGTGGCTGCAAAATCTTGGCGTAAGTGCATGACGATTAGAGCAAGCCTGCGTGACGAGCCATTGGGGTCCGATTAAGCTTTTGTTGACCGGCGGGTCCAGATGCGCTCTAGAAAGGCTATCACGCGCCTTTGACGCGCGTGATGAGATCTTTTGCAAACCTTACGAGCGCGCTATCAGCACCTCGCCGCGCTACCAGTTGAACTCCGACTGGCAGTCCCTCAGCTGATAGTAATGGTAAAGAGATCGTCGGAACTCCCGCCATGCTAAAAGGTAGAGTTAGGGGCATCAAAGCATCACGCAACGGTACTCGCCCCGAGGTCAACTCAATTTGATTTGTTCCAATTAAAGGTGCCGGCGTAGGGGCTGTTGGTAGAATCAGGATATCGCACGTGGAGAGTAGTCCAGCGATCTCGCTTGCATACTCGTATTGCCAGCGCCGTGCCTCAAGATACTCTTCCTCTAGAACGTCACCACTTTGAAGTAGCTCTAACACTCGTGGTGAGAAACGCTCAGGATTATTATTAATTGTGGCTTTGTACAAATTGAAGGTATCCCTTCGCAGCTTGCCGTACATATCCATACACCGTAGAGGATCTGGCAACTCTAATTCCACGGAATCTGGTACATATCGCTCACAAAACGTATCGAAGCATTCTTCTACAGGGCCGGACAGTCGCCCTCTGAGGTATGCTTTGGGTATGGCACACACTGGCCTGCTAATATCTGAAAGTGTACCTACGGGGATGTCCCATACTCTAAGGATGCTCACAAGAAGATCTATGTCTTTGGCGATCACACCGATATGATCACAACTCGGCACTAGAGGAACCGCCCCCGCCAATGATACAGCGCCGTAGGTCGGTTTATATCCGAGTACTCCGCAGTAAGAAGCAGGGACACGGATCGAACCAGCGGTGTCTGTGCCGATTGAGAAATCGCATGCACCTATAGCTACGCTTACAGCCGAGCCGCTTGATGAGCCACCGCTCTGTCTATTTGCGTCGAACGGGTTTTTGACGTCACCTGTCCACTGATTTTCTCCGGTTAGGCCGAG
>JBIKKR010000047.1:0-18503 GCA_044360225.1 Bdellovibrionota bacterium
CTGCACGCTATCGGTAACGCCGTTATCGAACGCTCTCCCAATTCGCGCGTTCTGTACATGTCGTCGGAAACCTTTACGAACGAGCTGATCCTCGCCCTACGCCACGCCAAGATGGAGGAGTTTAAGCGAAAGCTCCGGACGATCGAGGTGTTGCTGATTGACGATATTCAATTCATCAGCGGAAAAGAGCGAACCCAAGAGGAATTCTTCCATACCTTCAACGCACTCTACAGCGCCAAGCGTCAGATCGTTATCACATCTGATAAGATACCTACGGACATCCCCGGTATTGAAGAGCGCCTCCAAACCCGTTTCTCGTGGGGACTCACGGCAGACCTGCAAGCCCCCGATTTCGAAACTCGCGTCGCTATCCTGAAGCAAAAGGCGCTTCTTGAAGAGTTCCAACTTCCACACGAAGTGAGCCACCTGATAGCTGAGCGGATATCGTCAAATGTGCGCGAACTCGAAGGGGCCCTCACGAGGCTTCACGCGATGAGCTCGATTCAGAGCGTTCCGATCTCGCTTGAGATGGCCAAGACCGCGCTCAAGCCTCTGCTGCAACCAAAGGTCGTCAATGTCACCGTCGATGATATTAAGAAGGCGGTGTCGAGCCACTTCAATATCAAGGTATCTGAAATTATCTCCAAGCGCAGAACCAAGAATCTCTCGTTTCCTCGACACATCGCCATGTACCTCTGTCGCAAACACACAACCGCTTCCTATCCAGAGATAGGCGAACACTTTGGCGGTCGTGATCACTCAAGCGTTATCCATGCTGCAAGCGTTGTATCGACTAAGTTATCCACAGATGCAGCAGTTAAAGAGATTATCAACAATATCGAGAAGATAATCTTTGGATAAATAAAGTATTTTCAATATAGTAATAAGGTTATCAACAGTTTGTACCGGGGTGTTTCTAACTCACTTTCCCACGTTATTAACACACTTTTCAACAGCCTCTTGCGTCGGTGGTTCTGCTTTATTTGTTGGCTATTCGGTGTATGGCAAGGGAACGTCGCAAAGTTATCCACAGCCCTTGTGGATAACGTGAGGGGAAGCTGTTGTTTTGCTGGTACAAAGCTAAATTTACCGCATAGGAGCCCAGTTTTAAGGCTCGGTGCAAGCTTATTTGCTGTGGATAACCCTGTTGATAACTTGTTATCTCTTTGTGAAGTATTCTTTCAATGTGTGGAGAACTCGCCTCGTTGTGAACAACAGGAGAAGTTACCACGAGGATACCAACAACTTTTCAGGGTCTACTTATTTAAAAAAAACAGACTTTTAAGTTGATTTTCCCCAGAAAAACGCCTTACTTATTACTATTCACTATCTATATTTATAATTTAATAAATACAGCCAGAAGATAAAAACAGAGAGACGAACAAGAGGCACATGGAGATAACGATACCAAAGACCGAGCTCGCAAAGCTCCTTCACATCACCCTCGCGATAGCAGAGAAGAAAACAACGATGCCGATCTACGGAAACCTCCTCCTCGTCGCAGAGGACGGTATGCTCAAGATAACAGCGAGTGATATTGAAGTAACAGCTGTTGCTTTAACCAAAGCAACCGTGAAGAAGAAAGGATCGATAACGATTGCAGCAAAGATGTTTGGCGACCTCGTCCGAGAGCTCCCGGATGGAGATGTGACGATAAAAACCGGAGAGCGTGACCGAGTAGAGGTAATAGCCGGAAGTTCAAAGTTAAAGATAATGGGGGTTACCGCAGAGGAGTACCCTGTGCCAACGAGTGTACATCTCGCTACTTCATGTAAGCTCTCGGCGCAGACCCTGGTAGAGATGATCAACAAGACGCTCTATGCAGTTTCGCTCGATGAAGGCCGCTACAACATGAACGGAGTGTGTGTAGAGCTTGTCAAAGATGGAAAAAAATCGGCGCTCCGTATGATAGCAACTGATGGTCATCGGCTAGCGATGATCACTCGCCCCCTTGAAGGTGTTGATTTTACGAGTCTCGTTGCCAAGGGCGCAAAGACGAATGAAGCGGAAGTGGATCATGTGATCGTTCCGCGAAAAGGCCTATCAGAGGTGCGCAAGGCACTTGAGACAGTTGGAGACGTACCGGTAGGGGTCGATGTTATTAACGGATTTCTTGTGGTAGAGAGTGGAACATGGAAGCTCGTTGTGCAGCTTCTCGATAGCGAGTTCCCGAACTATGAGCAGGTCCTTCCGAAGGCGGAGGGAGTAAAGGTGGCTGTCTTGAGCTCGCAACTTGCGCATGCTCTCAAGCGTGTGTCATTGGTAGTGAGCGACAAGAATAAGGGGGTCCGTCTCGATTTTTTTAATAACCTCGTGCGCATCTCAAGCTCCTCTCCAGAGGTAGGAGAGGCGCAAGAAGAGCTAGAGGTTCAGTACAAGGGACGCGAACTCTCGGTTGGTTTCAATGCGCGCTACATCATCGATACACTCGCAACGATCGGCGAGAATCAACCGTTTATCATGGAGCTAACCGGAGAGAGTGGTCCAGGAAAGATGTACGCAGAAGCTGATGAGTCAGCTATCGGTATCGTGATGCCACTACGGCTCGAGTAGTAGCGACTCGGTTTGTCGGTTTACATGAGAGCTCTAACATAGCACCATCTAGTGCAGAGAAGAGCTATTAGGGGCGAGAGACTCTTTGTACGTATCCACACTCAAGGTCTACAACTACCGAAATCTGCGCGACCAAACCGTAGAGCTTCACAATGGACCGGTGTACATCACCGGACAGAACGGTAATGGTAAAACAAACCTCGTTGAGGCGCTCTACCTCCTCTCGGGCTCGCGTTCATTTCGCACGAATACCCAGAGCGAACTCGTTCAGTGGGGTAAGAAGGAGGCCTCGGTATTTGGCACCGTAGTGACCAAAACAGGAACTACAGAGCTTGGGATCGCCATATCGCTCGGTCAGAAGCAGGGACAACGAACGGCGTTTAAAAACGGTGAGCCCCAGGGATCGATAGCAGACCTCATGGGCTCATGTAGCATAATCGCCTTTTCTCCAGCTGACCTATCCCTTGTTAAAGGCTCACCAGGGGGGCGGAGGAAGTTTTTAGACCGCCACATGGTAGACCTACAACCAGCATTTTTACATGTGCTGATGGCCTACCAGCGGGCTCTAGAGAGCAAATCAGCCCTACTCAAGTCACCAGGAGTTACAGCGCGCGATCTTGAGCCGTGGAACGAGTTGCTTGTTGAATATGGTGGAAAAATTGTTGATAACAGGCGTAACTTTATAGAATCATTTATAAAAAAGGGTGACTCTTTCCACCGTGACTTTGCTCGGGCAGATGGTGAGCTCAAGCTCAGCCTTGAGTCTGATCTGCTCCAACCGGATGGGCAAGTGTGCGCTACCGATGACCTACGGCGTGAGTTTGAAAAGGTGGCGGCGAGAGAGATCGCTCTCCGGAGCTGTGTGCTAGGACCGCATCGGGACGATATCGCCATCACCCTGAGCGGGGTTGATAGTCGCGCGTATGCCTCCCAGGGCCAAACGAGGAGCATCGTTTTAGCCTTAAAACTAGGGGTTATAGAGCTTTTGGAGGAGCGGCTTGGCGAGCCACCCATAGTTGTCCTCGATGACGTTGATTCGGAGCTCGATGCAGAGCGCACGCGACACCTTTTCCGCGCCTTAGCCCAACACGAACGCCAGATATTTATTACCGGGACAGCCACTCCTCCAGAGGAGCTCTCGCAGCCGGAAAGGCCCGCAGTGCAGCGTGTAGAGGTGCAGGGAGGGGTGATAGTGTGAAACCACAAAAGAGCAGGCAGGGCATCGCTATTTTTCCGCTATCTAATCGAAAACGCTAGCATTTATGAAAGGGATTCAAATGCGCGGGCAAAACTACTAGTGTTCATATAAACAGCTACTTCCGCGCATTGTTGGCCCCATTAAAGAAGAGAGAATTGCGACGCCCTGAAGAGCAGGTTTCCTCTTTGCTAAAAGCATCTAACTAACCTACAATATTGCGGATCGTGGATTCTATAGAGTCCGTAATACGGAGTTTTGCATGAGTACAGCGCCAACCTCACAGCCATCTGACCTCGTTTATGACGCGGGGCAGATCAAGATCCTCGAAGGACTCGAAGCGGTGCGCAAGCGTCCAGCGATGTACATCGGCGATACGTTCTACCGTGGTTACCACCACCTGATCTGGGAGGTGCTCGACAACTCAGTCGATGAGGCGCTCGCTGGTTTCTGTACCAAGATAACCCTTACACTTCATACAAACGGATCGGTGTCGGTAGAGGACAACGGGCGTGGAATCCCAACGAGCATTCATCCCACAGAAGGAGTGAGTGGTGTGCAAGTTGTTATGACCAAGTTGCACGCGGGAGGAAAGTTTGAAAAGGAGGCCTATAAGGTATCGGGGGGTCTCCACGGAGTTGGTGTCTCAGTTGTTAATGCGCTCTCAGAGTGGCTCAAGGTAGAGGTCAAGCAGGGCGGCAAGCTTCATGGGATGGAGTTTCGTCGAGGCGATCCCGTTGCAGAGCTCAAGGTGATCGGCGAAGCGGAGGGATCGGGAACAAAGGTTACGTTTTATCCAGACCACACTATTTTCACAGAACAGAAGGGATTTACATACGATACAGTGGCTCACCGTGTGCGTGAGCTGGCGTTCTTGAACGCGGGGCTACGCTTCACAATGATCGATGAGCGTACCGATAAAGAGCAGGAGTTTTTTTTTGAAGGTGGAATTCGGAGCTTTGTTTCCTTTATCAACAAAGCAAAGACGCCGATTTTCCCAGAGCCGATCTCCGTGTCAGCCGCACGCGATGGAGTCAGCGTTGATGTAGCGCTGCAGTACAACTCCGAGTACCAAGAAAACATCTACACATACGCAAACAACATTAACACCCCGGAGGGAGGCACGCACCTGATCGGATTTAAGGCGGCGCTCACACGAACGCTCAACAACTACGCGAACAAAAACGACCTTCTCAAGGGGTTTAATGAAGGGATTCAAGGCGACGATACTCGAGAGGGGCTCGTTGCAGTTATCAGCGTAAAGATCCCCGAGCCGCAGTTTGAGGGGCAGACGAAATCAAAACTTGGAAACTCCGAGGTGAAGGGCTTCGTCGAACAGATGGTCGGCGAGCATTTAGCCAAGTATTTTGAGGAGAATCCAGCGATCGCCAAGGCGATCGTCAACAAATCACTCGAAGCTGCCCGCGCACGAGAGGCTGCCCGAAAGGCGCGCGAGCTTGTGCGACGTAAGGGAGCGCTCGACAGCACAGGGCTCCCTGGCAAGTTGGCAGACTGTCAGAACGAGAATCCTGAGGAAGCAGAGATATTCATAGTCGAGGGAGAGTCCGCAGGTGGATCAGCGAAGCAGGGCCGCGATAAAAAGAACCAGGCTATCTTACCGCTCAAAGGAAAGATCTTAAATGTTGAGAAAGCTCGATTTGACAAAATGCTCTCGTTTGAAGAGATACGGGTTCTCATCACCGCGCTCGGTACCGGAATCGGAGCCGGAGATTTTGATGTTGGTAAGCTCCGATACCACAAGGTGGTAATCATGACCGATGCCGATGTCGATGGAAGCCACATCAGAACCTTGCTGCTCACCTTCTTCTACCGTCAGATGCACGACGTAATCGCACGAGGACATCTCTACATCGCGCAACCGCCGCTCTATAAGCTTAAGAAAGGCAAGATGGAGCGCTACGTAAAGAGCGAGAAGGAGTTCACAGAGATCATTGTCGGTGCGGGTGTTGATAGCGTGACGATCGAAGCCAAGGACAACAAGATTACCAAGGCAGACACGATTAAAGATCTCCTCGTGCGAGTGCGCGATATCCAGATATCGCTCGAAGAGATTCAGCAGGAGCGAATTGATGAGCGAGTTATTGTAGCGCTCTCTGAGTCAGGAATTGTGTTTAATGAGACTGCGTGGAAGAGGGATGCGATCACTGCGGCGCTTCCAGCAGTGAAGGAGGCGCTGGCCAAGCGTATTCCGATTGACCCAACGATTGAGATTATCGATGATCACGAGAGCGAGGTCGCGTTTAAGATAACCTCTCGTAGACGTGGTGCGACATTAATTACAACAGTAACGAGACGGCTCTGGATCTCTGACAAGATTGCGGCGGTACGAAACGTCTTCGCCGATACGCGCAAGCTCGTCGGTGAGGCGCCATACACAATCACCGCGTTGGGCGATTCCAAGGAACTAGAGAAGAAGGAATCGATCGAGCAGGTCGCAGAGTGGATCGATGCTCGTGGACGCAAAGGTCTCTCAATATCCCGCTACAAGGGGCTTGGAGAGATGAATCCAGAGCAGCTCTGGGAGACCACTATGGACCCGACAGCGCGAACGCTCTTGCAGGTTACCATCGATGATGCCATCGATGCTGACCAGATATTCACCGTTCTGATGGGCGATGAGGTAGAGCCGAGGCGTAAGTTTATAGAGGATAATGCCTTAAAGATCAGGAACTTGGACGTGTAGCGGAGAGGCTAGACTTTCTAGTCCGCCCTGCCTGTGAGTGCACACTGCTTGTGCCAAGGTTGACCTTAGGTCCTCAGTTTTAGTACGCTTACAGGCTCTGGTTAACAGATTTTTATTCGGTAGAGATTTCTTAAAGCGAGGAGAGTAGTACCATGCCATCACCAACAAAGATTACCTGGGCGCGACGTGACGCTCGTGACGCAAAGCTCCTGAAGAAGCGCAATAAAAAAGCTAACAAGCTTAACACAAAGAAGAAGTAGCCTCGGTCTGATCAGCCGAGTACAGCACGGTATTCGGACAGCAGAGCTTCTGCTCTGCAACTAGGTATTTGCGTCTATACAATATAAGTAAGCAATGCCGACCCGACCGCTACCAACACCAAAAGCCGCTCTCCTGCCCCTACGTCATCGCGCCAGGGTATTTAGGATGGAATCCTCAAGGAGACTTGTCTTGGTAGGGCTATGGGCCGCTGTAACCTATGTGACGGCTTTTAGTCTTGAGAGTGCAGCACGCATCGCCGGGAATGATACATCAAAAGAAATTTTTGAGATGGGCGTCTTTAGGGAGTGCTATGCAGAAGAGGCTCTTGAGCAAGACCGCACGGCTCACTCTCTTAGCCTCAGCGATCCCAGAGACCGCGAGCAGCTTGGCACACTGCCGACGATAACCGTACACACCAAAAACGATATCCTGTACAAAAACACCCAGAGTTACCAGGGATACGAGATTCGCGCCTTTGTACATTGGATTACTAACCGAGCGAGGCTTGATTCGAGCACAGCCGTCATTACGTTTGTTGCATCCGATGGGTATCGCTTAAGCGCTAAATCCCGAGATCTCCTGAGCGCCCAGAAAAGCGGAGCTCTTGCGTTTATGCTCGTTGACGCAAAGGGAGAGAACCCTTTTCCAGAGGCAACGGTGGATCGCTCAACGTTCAACCCTGGCCCCTTTGTAGTGGTGTGGGAGGGGGACTATAGCGATGCAGCCCACTTGCCGAGGCCTTGGTCGGTAGTGCGTGTTGAGGTTGGAGATGACCAGATTCCACACGAGCTCGCTCCTCCTCGCGCGACGACCGCGATACTGAAGGGCCTTGGATTATTTCGCGAGCAGTGCTCAAAGTGCCACTCAATCAACAAGGTTGGAGGGAGTCTTGGCCCCGAACTAAACGTTCCCAGAAACGTAACGGAGTACTGGACTCAGAATAATCTCGCTGCGTTTATTAAAGAGCCAAGGTCCTTTCGTTGGGGATCGCGTATGCCTAGTTTCGCCTGGCTTGGAGATGTGCAGATAGGCGAGCTGTTACAATACCTAGGGACGATGAAAGACAAAAAGGTGTGCAGCTCAAGCAGAGAATGCTCATCACCACCGTCTTCGCCCAAGCACAGCACTCGGAGCGATCAGGAGACGCACGATTAAACCGGCGAGAAAGCCAAGGAAGATCGGCGCAAGTGCAGGAGCGTAGAGCCCTGCTGAGAATAAGTAGAGCTGACAGAGTCCAGCGCCTACAACGAATCCAGCAGGAATGAGTAACCCAGCAAGTCCACCGATAACGACCACCATACACGCAGCGACAGTAGCTAGGGTAAACACAACTACACAGTCTTCAACCTGTGAGAGCCTGCGAATCCAGTCTTGTTTGATCAGGTTTGACGCAGCGGTAGCATGGATCTCAGTTCCAAACATCCCCTCGTCATACGGCGTGGCAAAAGCTTCTCGCTGAGAGGGGCCAGTTCGGCTCTGCAGTGTCAGCCCTACAAAAACGATCTTGTCCTTAAATGCTTCAGGAGGAATACGGTGCTCATCAGCAATAACATCGTGGTAGGAAAAGCGCGGAATAGTAGGAACGGGGCCGTAAAAGTTGATCAGATCTCGTGGGCCGGGAGTTGCATTCGGCCCGTTGTCTCCGAGCGCTACCTCCGCGAGGGGCCTACCATCGGGGAAGAGCGCCGAACGTTCGGTGAGAAAGCGTAGTACTCGGCCTCCATCCTGTGGTAGTCCAACAACGCCCAGGCCGGAGGCGCGTGTCTCAAACATCGGAGCCGGCCGGATGACTTGTTCAAGGAAGAATGAGCCGTTGAGTGTTGCCTGCTGAGAAAATCCCACGCTCGCCCCGAGAATCGTTGGTATCTTCCCGAGAGCCTCGGCAAAGGCAGCATCGGCAGCTGGGTCATCTGAGGCGTTCACAAAGAGGATATCGAAGACGACTCGTCTAGCACCAGCGTTTAGCAGTTTGTTAATGAGTTGTACGTGCAGTCGTCGCGGCCACGCTGTTGCCATCGGCACATCAAGGTTGAGGTAGCTCTGTTCGTCAATCGCCACCACAACCACATCATTCGCAGGAGCGCGTGGGCCACGAGCGATGAACAATCCATCAAGATTTACTCGATCAGCTACCACTCCTGGAGTTGAGAGGTATGCAATAGCAATAACGCATGCAAGCGCAGTGGTAGAAACAAGCTCTCGGAGCGACGGTGGGCGAATGTGCAGGGATGAGAGGGCGTTAATAAACGGAAGCTTGCGGAATGCAGCCGTTGGAAGTTCAGAGATGCTCACCCCTACGGTTGCTGTCACAACATCGAGAGATTCGTCCGTTGGTGCATGTGTTGCGAGGTTCTGGACAAACGTGCGGACCGATTGCATCCGTTGTTGTGGATTCGGCGTAAGGAGGCCGATAACTGATTCAGCGAGCCACGGCGGGATATCTTCGCGGTACGACCGTGGATCAGGGGGACGCTCCTCAACTTTGCGCATAATCAAGCGAGCTGGAACGTTGTCTTCAATCGGTAGGTGCCCAGTCAATAGCTCGTAGAGTATTGCGCCGAATGCATAGTAATCGACTGCTGGTGTCACCTTTTCGCCGATCAGTGTTTCAGGGGCAAGGTAGGCGATCGTTCCGAGGATCTGCTCGGCTCCTCCCGTGAGCTTCGAGACATCTCCGCGAGCAACGCCGAAATCGGTGATCTTTACCCGCATTGAGTCAACAACCATGATGTTGTCAGGTTTAAGATCCCGGTGAATTACTCCTACGCTATGAATGGCAGCGATACCTCGGCAAATCTGCAAGGCGATGCGTAGGATCGTCGAGATCGGCAGCACCTCATCCTCCATAAGAGATGTGAGGGTCTTGCCGCTCAGGTACTCCATCGTATAGAAGCGCATCGCGCCTTCTTGACCAAAGTCAAAGGTGCGTACGACGTTCTCATGATTAATACGGTGGGTAAGACGGACCTCCCTTAGGAAACGCTCTGAGGTTCCATCGGCGACAGAGCCGGCTTGTTTAAGGATCTTTAAGGCAACAGTAGTTTCGCCGAGAACCATGTCCTCGGCTAGGTACACGGAGGCCATACCCCCAGCTCCTAGGGTGCGAATTATCTTGTAACGCTCAGCAACCACTGCGCCCGGTGAAAGGTACGCGCCGCCTGATGAAGTTTGACCTTGAACCATTCTAATCCCTGCTCCCAGGGGGAGGTATCGGCAGGTTTCTCGGGAAAATCCGCTTTTTTTTACTTTTGCCGCTTTTTTTAGGCTCGTCGGAGCATCTTTCTTATGGAACCTTAGGTGTAACCATGCGCAGAAACGACCCTAAGTCGTCCATAACGGCCTAAAAACACTTGGGAGTGTGGAGCTTAGATGTCAGAACGGCGTGCCCCCGTTCGGATAGAGGGGGCTGGAACAGAGAGCCGGTAGACAGAGAGCCGGCTTGGCCTAGGTACAAAGAAGATTATGAAACAGAACCCCTCCCCTATCATTCGATTGAGCGCCAGGGTTAGTTACCACGTGATCGCTCTTCTCAGCTGCTCCTTGTCCGTGGCAGCTCTTATTAGCTTCCTTGGAGACGTGACGACCGTCGCTGCTCAGACGGAGAAGTCGGCCACAGTGGTTGCCGCGCCGTACTCAGTAGAAGGCTCGGTGACCTTTCGCCGTGCGGGCGAATCAACGTGGAAGGATGTACGGGTAGGCACGAGCTTTCGTGTTGGAGATACCGTACGCACAGGAGCAGATGGAGCAGTCGCATTCAAATTTGTTGATGGAACGCTCGTTCGACTAGGAAGGCTGTCGGCGATAACATTCAGTGATGTCCGTTCACGAGGCGTGCCGGTCGTAACCCAATCTGAAGGACGCGCATTCTTCTTCTCGCGTGGGGCAAAGAATGAGCCGGAGATACGAACTCCGATGGTGAATGCCGCTATTTACGGCACTGAGCTGGTCGTCGATGTCTCTGACAAAGAGACAACGATAGATGTTCTGCATGGCGCAATTAAGGCGAGTAACGATCGCGGAGCGCTCAATCTTTCGATCGGTGAACGTGTTCGTGCAAGAAAAGGGGCAGCGCTTGAGCGCTCAATCCTGGTACGACCGGCTGAATCAGTGCAGTGGATGATTCGCTTCCCATGTATCGCTACTCGTGGAGACCTCCTCGGAGATGACGATACGGCCTGCGACCCTGAGTGTCAGGCAGCGATCGAGAGGGTACTTGAGCGAACAAGCAAGAATCAAACGATGCTCACCGCGCTGCACGGCGAGTCGGCGGCGTTTCGTCAGTCGCCTCGTGGCAAGCTTGTGCATGCGATAGCTCTGTGGCGCGTCGGTGATGCAGCGGCAGCCCGTACAGTACTCGACACCCTTCCAGAACATATCGACAAACGCTCAGCGGCCCTACGCGAGGTGCTACGTGGATACGATGCAATCATAGGTGGCGATGCGAGCCAGGCAAAAAAACTCTTTGAGGCAGCGCGCGCTGCTGATAGCAACCTGGTGAATGTTGGGCTTCTTGGATCGTACGTTGCGCAGAGCGGCGGTGATGTAGACGAGGCTCTTGAAGAGGTTCAGGCGCTACGCGAGAGTAATCCGGAGATCCCCGACCTTATGGATAGGGAAGCTGAGCTCTTACTCTCAACCGATAACGCGAAAGCAGCGAATAGAGTCCTCACGGCACGGAATGAGAAGTTCGGAGCAACGGCGATGAGCGCTACATTAGCTGGATTTGCGGCGCTCGAGCGCAAGGAGTACGAGCGTGCTCAAGAGCGATTCAACGAAGCACTCAAGCTCGATAGCTCACAATCGTTACCATACCTCGGTCAGGCGCTGATTAAAGCCAAGGATCGCGACTATTCGGGCGCCTCTGCGTTTCTATCACAAGCTATTCAACTCGATCCAAGTAGTGCCGTGTATCGATCGTACCTCGGGAAGCTCTTCTTTGAGGATGAAAATACCCCTAAGTCGCTTGAAGAGTTTCAGGCCGCGATAGCACTCGATCCCAATGATCCTTCGCCGTATCTGTATCGATCGTACTCGCGAGTGGCAAATAACGAGCCGATTCAGGCTCTCGAGGACGTTGAGCGCTCGATAGAGCTCAATGATGGCCGTGCAGTCTACCGCTCAAGCCTCTTGTTAGACCGCGATACCGCAGTGCGTAGCGCAGGACTCTCGCGAGTATTCACTGAGCTTGGTTTTGGTGATGCAGCGCGAATTGAGGCGATTAAGTCGCTCACGGAGGACTATGGAAATTTTTCGGCGCACCGGTTGCTTGCCGAGTCGTACTCCTCTGTTCTAGACGCAGAGGCAAACCTCTCTGAGAAGCGCATTGCTGATCTCATGTCGCCGCTCAGCTTTAATCTCTTTAACAGCATTGGCGAACAGCCATCATTTGGCGATTACAATGCGATGTTTGATAAGAAGGAGACTCGCCAGGGAGCACGACTGGAGTGGAATAGTAACCGTGACCAGATAGGAGGCGAATTAATCGCATCCGGCAAGGGAGAGGACTGGGGGTACCTTGCAAGCTACCAGCCGTACTATATGTCAGGCTCTCACCACAAAGCGTTTTCAGGATCAAATACCTTTAGGGCAGCGCTCCAGTACGAGCCAACCGTTGACGATCGGTTGATTGTTGATGGAAAGTTTACCATGACCGATGTTGAGGGTCCGCGCGATGCAGATTACTCAGAGGATGTGCACATTGGAACGCTACGTCTCGGCTACAACAAACGTATATCCTCATCGTGGAGGTGGATGACACAGGCAGAGATCGGGCGCGATCGCGATCTGACCTCATTTGATACGCAACGTGACGCCACGGTTCAAGTCGCAGGCCAAGAGGAGGCCGTGCCAGCCACGCTCGATACCCTTCAGGCCACACGCGATCGTATTCAGCGTAACAGTATATCATCGCAGCTTCTGTTTAATTCAAAGTACCTTGATTCGGTTGCTGGCGCCGAGGCGCTCTATGCAGACACGAGCAGACGTGAATTCTCGCCGGTGCACGGAGTATCAGTTGATTCGAATTATCCCGCTCAGGGGGAGCTGCGAAGCAGTAGCGCAGGCTCGCTGACCTCTGGGCAGGCGTATGAGTACCTCTCGTTTAAAGTTCCAAGGAGAGCCAACCTCACCTTGGGCGTTGCGGCGACATCAGTACAGCAGGATCTCACAGAGGTCCCGCCGTTTAAGAGCGGTGAGAACCTTGAAACCGCAGTAACGCCCAAAGTTGGACTCGTTCTGACACCGACCAAGTGGCTGACAACTCGCGCGGCGTACTTCGAGTCGCTCAGCCGGAAGCCCGTGCTTGAGGACCTCACAAGCCTTGAGCCAACGCTTATTGGCGGAATTAATCAGCGCTTTAACGATCTCTCCGGAGCATACAGCAGAAATCTCGGTTTCGGAGTCGATGTCAAGGATTCGAACCGACTCTACGCCGGTGCACAGTACACACATCGTAATATCCGTGAGTCGTTTGGTGATGTGAGTGACCGCGTAGCGTTTGATGGATCGACTGTGTCGTCACTCGACCAGATCTCTGGAGGCTTTTATGACTCGCACGCAGAATCCGATATCCTCCGAGGGTACGTATCTGCTGTAATCTCATCACAGTCGGTTTTAACCGGTGAGACGCTCAATAATTGGTATCACGATACCGGTGCAGATTCTGACTTTGATGTGCAGACGCAGAGACATAGGTTTGGGTACAAGCATTTCTTTGGTAAGCACCTCTCGCTGGGGTTGCAGGCGACCTACCGAGATCAGAGTGCCGCGTATATGGATGACGCTAAGGGGTTCTGGCTCTTGGATACGGGGGTCTCGTACCGTTTTGCAGAGCAGCGAGGGCGTGTCTTTGCCAGGGTTGATAACATCCTCGATCGCGACTTTACCTATGACCAGAGCGTTGGATTAGAGAGCCCAATTCTTGAAGGGCGCTCCTTTGTGGTCGGGGTGGCGTATAATTTCTGGTAAGAGGCGGCGTGGGGTGGGGCGACTGCATCGCAGCACACCGCAACGCCTGTTTGATTAAGTCCCTGAAGGCTAGCTATCCTTCCGACGCAACTTTTTCCTTCTTGTTTTCGAACTCCGTTGTGGAGCCGAATAGATGGCTGTGCTGTGCAGAAGGAGTGGTCAAATAAAAAGGGGGCCCCAATTTTAAAAGATTGAGAGAGCTCAGCCACAAACAGCATAGCTCTCAGGGAGGGATTGGAGGGTCTTTATAAACTTTATCCGCTCCCTCCCTTTTAATGTGCGTAGCCCTTGTAATCCCGGTGGGAACGAAACCTTAAATATCAAGTCAAACTGCCGTAACACCTCACCTTTGGGTACGGCGTTCATGGTACATCCGGTGGTTGCCGCGGTAATACACTGAGCGGAGTTGGCCGAGCTTGTTTGAGAGCTTTTTTGAAGAAGATTGCGTATAGATCGCAGAGAACGACTCGCTTGTGCAAAGAAGGGCGCTTTAAACCCACCGTCAGGACGCCACGTATTCCTTTGGTACGCGCGTACTGCGGCGTTGCAGAGGGTTGAAACCGTTGAGAGCGCTTGATGAAAAACGACATCAACATCGCTCTGTGATACACCGGTACACTTTAAATCCTGGGCGTACGATGCCGAGGCGCACAACAGTGAGAGCGCCAGAAGCAGTACGAGCCGACTAACACCTGCGCTGACCAGAGATCCGGTAAACGTCAGCACTTGGATTGATCTCTCGCCGCTATCTGTGCACACCTCTCTCTTGTGTTTCATAAGCCTCGATTCGCAACGTCAGTCATAATCATATCAACCCCACGCGAGCGTAGGTACTCATGAGCAGTTGGTTCATCGAGGCATGAGGTGGCAACATTAGCTGCAATGAGCACCCCGCGTGCATGCGCCTCGCGGATCGCATCAGATGAGACCCACCGTTCAAGCTCTACTACTTCTACTGGGTGCTTGAGAGCCTCAGTAAGCTGTGCATGGGACTTACAACGGACGAGTATGCGCGCGCGTGGATAGTGTGCGAGCACAAGCGCTGCGCGCTCAGCGGTTCTCAGCTGCACGAGCACCCTAGGAAGTAATCCTCTCGACTGCACCAGTTCGAGCACCGCGAGAGCCAGAGCATCTGACTCTCCTTTGAGATCGAGTTGTAGCGTGCTGCGGTTACGTGAGTTTGAACTCTGGTGGATAAGGCTGAGAGCGTCCGCTAACGTAGGGATCACTTCTTTGTGATCGGCATCGAGGGTGATCGTACTCCGGAGAGAGCTTGCGATCTGGGCGACTGGAACACCTCGTACGTTCGATGGGGCGGTTGAGTTAGAGCGTGAGAAACTTCCATCGTGAAAGAGAAAGAGTGTGCCATCATCAGCTTGTCGAACATCAACCTCAAGAAACTCTACACCTGCGTTAAGCGAGGCGCGCAGCGCAGCCAGAGAGTTATCAGGGAGTGTCGGGCGTGCGATATTGCCGCGGTGCGCAACCTGAAGTCGTTTGAGTGCCGGTTGCGGTTCTAGAGACCCAAGATCGAGCATCACTCGGTGGATGCAACACCCGGAAACGGATATGGCGATTGCGATAGAGGCGACGAGAGCGGTTCGCAGGCGCCTGAGCCACCCTGTTTGTTTACAAGGTCCTTCTCGTCCAGGCTGTTGAGAGTGCATCGGCATATTCATTCCACAACCATCCATTGTGAGCCTTAATCCACCGAAGCTTTACCTTCGGTTTTTTGAGGTGTAATGCGTAGAGCTCTTGAACTAACTCCAGATTCGCTATTGGTCCAGAGCTGCGTCTCCAGCCACGCTTTTCCCAGTTGGGGGCCCACTCGTTGATTGTTTTAACGCACAGCTCGCTGTCAGAGTGGATCTCTACCGCGGCATCATCAGGCAGTGATGAAAAGGCTTTAATCAGCGCGGTGAGCTCCATCCGATTGTTTGTCGTTTGTGGTGAGTGTCCGTGCTCTTGGCGAACGATCTCTCCGTTTACAACATAGACGTACCCCCACCCTCCGGGCCCAGGATTTGGTTGGCATCCTCCATCAGTGAACACACCGGTTTGGGGGCCTTCAGAGTATGAATCGAGCACTTCTTGTAACGTCATGTGATCTCCGTCGAGCAGGTGTTACTCGATCTTCTTTTTGAGACGCTCCATGAGGCCAGAGAACTTCTCTTTGCGTATGATTCCTGAGAACTCATTGCGGTAGTTGGCGACAAGGCCGATGTTCTCAATCACTACATCGTATACCTGCCAGGAGTTGTTTGAATTCATAAGCTTGTAATCGATCGGGAATGTATCGCCCTTGCTGATGACAACCGTTTTGACGATCGCTCGCGGATTCTCTACCTGCTCGCTCTCGACCTTTACCATGCCCGGCTTTACGGTTTCGATCTTTGAGAGGTAGGTGCGGGCCAGAAGCTCTGAAAATACCTCGGTAAACTCAGCCTGCTCGCTTGGTGATAGATCGTTCCAGTTTGCGCCAAGCGAGCGCTTGGACATCTCAGCGAAGTTAAACTTAGGATTAATAAGCTCGCGTAACTTTTGTCGACGGACGGTCTTGCCTTCGTCTCCTGGGTGAGCCGAGGCGATAGTAATGATATCATCGATCGTTTTGCTCATCTCAGCTTTAGGGGACGCGTAGGCGGATGGCAGAGATGTGCACATCGCAATTACTATTAGGCTTATCAACAACGCAGCTCTCTGTATCATACAACCTCACGTAAACAATCTATCCACATCTCTCGGTTATTCTTTGCTCTTTTTCTTGTCGTCGACCTCTTTATCATCTTCCTTGTCGCCGGTAAGGCTGTGAACGACCTTACCGATCACATCTTCGATATCGATAACGGATTCGGTTTCAAGCATCGTTTGGCCTTCAGCGATGTACTCATCGGAGGCACCACGGGAAATCTTCACGTACCGGTCGCCGATAATACCCTTGGTTCTGATCGAGGCGATGTCGTCATCTTTGATCTTTACGGCGCGGGTAAGCTTGAGCGCAACCTTGGCTACCGGATCCTTGAGCACTATATCCGACACCACACCGATCGGAACACCCGCTATCTCAACCGAGGCTCCGTACTTTAGTCCTGAGATATTATCGAACTCGGCGTAGATCGTGTAGTTGTTGCCCTCTCCAAGCTCTAGCCCAGCGAGACCAACAGCAAGATACGCAGCCGCAGCGACGCCTGCAGCAGCAAAAACGCCGACAAACAACTCTAGCGAGAACGTGCGTCGTGGTACCGTGAGTTGTGTCGAAGGCTCTGGTTTATTGAATTTTGATTGGTCCATCCGTTCTCCCATTCAGAAACTGTTGTACGGCGGGGTGCGGTGAGGCGATGAGTTCAGCGGGAGTTCCCTCGATAATAATCTCCCCGCCAAGGATCATAGCAACTCGGTCCGAGACCTGAAAGACCTCGGGCAGCTCGTGGCTGATAACGAGCCCGGTAAAACCCCACTGATTCTTACACGCATTGATAAGATCATACACCTCTTGACCATCGAGTGGATCGAGCCCGGTATTTGGCTCGTCAACGAGCAGCACCTTGGGTCGAGTGATTAGCGCTCGCGCCATACCCACGCGTTTGCGGATACCGATTGAGACCTGCTCCGGGTAGTTTTTGAGGTACGGCACAAGGCTCAAAGCCTCAGCCATCTCAAGGACGCGCTTGTGGGCGCGCGATGGACGCAGGAGTAAGCGCTCCCGGAGAGAAAACGCGATATTTTCATAGATCGTTAGCGAGTCAAAGAGCGCTGCTGATTGAAAGAGAACCCCAAGCGATTCGCGGATCTCGTTGCGCGCACGCTCGCTGCGTGCGGTGGTGATGTTGTCACCTCCGATGTAGATGTCCCCACGCTCAGGGACCATGATTCCCATGATGAGCTTTAAGAGCACAGACTTCCCTACTCCGCTGGGGCCAACGACGGCAGTAGTCTTGCCCGGCTCAATATCGATTGAGATGCCGTTGAGAACAACCTGAGAGCCGAAGCGTTTGTACACGTTGCGAACAGAGATCATCCCAGTGCTACTTACTTCATGAATACACGTGTGAGCACGCTGGTGAGGAAGTAATCAACGATGAGAACCGCCACCGAAGCCGTAACCACCGATTGCGTCGTCGCCTTGTTGACACCCTGTGCCCCAAAACCACAGGTGTATCCCTTGTAGCAGCTGACCCATCCAAAGATAAGACCAAACACGGTGGCTTTGATAAAGCCGGAGTAGATATCAACGAGTCCCACCGCGGATTCAATCTGTGACATAAACGTCCCCGCGCTTAAGCCAAGCAGCCCCACCGCAACGATGTACCCACCAAAAATACCGATTACGTTAAACATGCCACAGAGGAGTGGCATGGCAAGAATCCCAGCAACGAGCCGTGGGGCCATCAGGTACTTGATCGGATCAACCGCCATTGATCGCAGCGCGTCGATCTGCTCAGTGATACGCATAATACCGATCTCGGCGGTTACTGCGGAGCCGGCCCGCCCGATTACCATAAGGGCAGTAAGTACCGGGCCAAGTTCGCGAATAAGACTGAGCGCCACAGCGGGACCTGTGTAGGCGTTTGCCCCAAACTTTGATAGCGTGTACTCCCCCTGCACGGCGAGCACCGCGCCAGTGAAGAGGCCGATTAGTGCTATGACGATTGAAGAATTGACGCCGATCTGTAGCATCTGCTGCAGGTAGAGATAGGGGCGATACGGCGGACGGACAACGGCTGAAATCGTGCGTGTGAGGAAGATCCATGAACGGCCCCACTGCTCAGTTGTATCTATAATAAAGGATCCAAAGTTCTCGGTGGCCGTGAGTATGTTCATGAG
>JBIKKR010000167.1:0-6260 GCA_044360225.1 Bdellovibrionota bacterium
TAGAGGGGGTACGTAGTAGGTTTGTAGCCCAAGCCGATGACGTAAAACTCGTTAGACGTGTTTCGAGTCGAGTCGAGCTCTGAGCGAACAACCTTATTAAACATGGGGCGCGCCGATTTGACAAACCCCTCTACTTCGTTGCCCTTAAAGACTTTGACGACGAAGCTACCCCCGGGCTTCAAAAATTGTTGCGCAACCCACAGCGCAAGCTCGGCGCAGCCGACGATTCCCGCTTGGTCGGCCTCTTTGATGCCGGTGAGCTTGGGAGACATGTCAGAGATGACGCAATCAAAGCGCGGCGCTGGGTCTGGAAGCAGGCTAGCGAGGTCTCGGGCGTCACCAGCCAGCAGGTGGCAGCGCGGGTCGTCTATCGGCTCAAGTGGTTGTAGGTCGACCCCCCAGACACTCCCTGAAGGTCCCACGTACTCCAGCGCCACCTGACACCAGCCCCCTGGCCAGGCTCCCACATCGAGCACGGAAGCACCATTTTGTATAATCTTATAGGCAGCTTGGATCTCTTTTAGCTTATACGCAGCGCGCGAGCGGTAGCCCGCCTCCTTAGCTTTTTGGTAGAGGTGATCTTTGCGATTGTACTTGCTCGACACACCCGAGAGGCTAGCAGGATTAAGGTTGAAATGCACTTTTGGGAGGCTCAAAAAGCCCCCCCTCCGCCCCTACAAAACTCCGTTCGCCAAGATAGTGCCCCAGCAACTGATTGAATCAACAAGGAGCGCGCAACTTTTCGTGTTAGATTTTCGATTAGATATAGAAAAAGACTTGAAGCCTGGCTTTGTGCGATATAGAAAAAGAATAGAAGAAGCGTGTCGTCAAAGAGGCATAAAGTAAGGTATGAAGAACGGAATAATTGAAAGCGGAATAATCGATAGTGGTATTATTGATAACGGCATACTCCTGTCCGGGGTGAACTTTATCGGAATCGACTTTATCTGTGTCGCGCTTACCCTGGCGTACATCGCCAGGCTGGTGTTTCACACGGCTGGTTGTTCGAATGTCATCGCCGCCTCGTGTTGCGTAGCAAAGATCTCGCTACAGGGACAGCAGGTAGTACGGCGAGGGCGCTAGGCCAAGCGATTCATGAACAACTCGCGTACACGCGAGGCTGAGAGAGAGAGAGAGAGAGAGAGAGAGAGAGTCGTTAGAGCTTTCGACATCTTAGTGGTATAGTGATGTGATGCTTGGCGAACAGAACGATCTCTTTGACACTGAACAGGATTCTGGGAATGGAGGTTCCGATAGGGACGTCGGTCAAGGCGGGCCACCAGACCTCCTTCAAGGTTTAAATCCCCCACAACAGCAAGCGGTCCTCCACGTGGACGGCCCGATCCTCGTGCTGGCAGGGGCAGGCAGTGGCAAGACCCGGGTGCTTACGCACCGGGTTGCAAATTTGGTTCTCAATCACGGCATATGGCCGAGTCGCATCCTTGCGGTAACCTTTACCAACAAAGCTGCAGGTGAGATGCGCCACCGACTCTTTTCGCTTCTGGGGCAGCGCGCCGAGCAGATCTGGATCTCTACATTTCACTCCGCAGGATTGAGGATTTTGCGACACAACGCGCAGCGATTGGGGTACACCAAGCAGTTTGTAATCTACGATGATCAAGACACGAAAGGGGTCTTAAAGCAGGTCATGAAGGAGCTCTCGATTAATGAAGAGCGAAATCCAGTTGATTCATTCTCTCGGGCTATCGACCGCTTTAAAAACAACTACATCCTTCCAGCGGAAGCAGCGCAGAGAGCATCAAGTATTGAGAGCGATCTGCAGGCACAGGTGTACGATCGGTATCAGAAGTATCTCCTCCAGGCAGACGCCATGGATTTCGGCGATCTCTTGGTGAACGCGGTGCGTGTGCTGCGTGAGTTCCCCGAGGTGCTCGACTACTACCGGCATGCGCTACACTACCTGTTAGTTGATGAGTTTCAAGACACCAATAAAGTTCAGTACATGTTTATACGGCTTCTCTCGGAGCCGCGGCGTAACTTGTTTGTGGTCGGTGATGACGACCAGTCGATCTATGGATTTCGAGGTGCAACGATCAGCAACATCTTGGAGTTTGAGAAGGACTACTCGGGCACCAAGGTTATTAAACTTGAGCAGAACTACCGCTCGACCGCGACGATCTTAAACGCGGCGCACGCAGTGATCGAGAAGAACAGAGCGCGGAAGGCCAAGAAGCTCTGGACCTCGGGAGATGCCGGCGAGCATATTCGCACGTTTATCGGGTACGACGAGAATATGGAGGCCGAGTTTATCGCCTCTGAACTCAAGAAGCTGCACTCGGAGGGGCTAGCGTACAGCACTATGGCGCTGCTCTATCGAACCAATGCGCAGACCCGCGCACTTGAGGAAGCGCTCGTGCGCGCCAAGATCCCGTACAAGATCTTTGGAGGTTTAAAGTTCTTCGATCGAAAGGAAATTAAAGATATCTTGGCGTACCTGCGGCTTTTGGTGAATCCGGCCGATAATCAGGCCTTTCAGCGGATCGTTAATACACCACCACGAGGAATCGGCGCACAGGCGCTCCAGACGGTAATCGATGAAGCGCAGCAACGGGGCGTACCTTTTTTGGCTGCCGCCGTGGAGGTCGCTGCGAGCCACAAAGGTGTGCGTGGGTTCGTTGAGCTGATGGCGGAGCTCACCAACGATCTCAAGACAGTTCAACTGGGCGAACTTATCGGCCGCATCGTTCTCAAGAGTGAGTACGGACCGAAGCTCGCGGCGATGAAGGATCCGACTGCACTCTCACGGATCGAAAACTTACAAGAGTTAGAGTCGCTCGGGCGAACCATGGAACGACCAGGCGAAGAGCCCGCGACTGTCGTAAAGGATTTCCTCGATCGCATCTCGCTCACCTCCGGTGCAGATATGGCGGTGAACGAGACCGGGGCGGAGCAGTCAGGTGAGAAACCTGATACCGTGTCGCTGATGACCCTGCACCTCGCCAAGGGACTTGAATTTCCGGTGGTGTTTTTAGCAGGACTCGAAGAGGGGCTTTTGCCGCACTATCGTTCGCTAGACGATCCGCCAGGGCTCGAAGAGGAGCGCAGGCTCTGTTACGTTGGAATTACGCGCGCGATGCAGGTGCTCTACCTAACGCGTGCCTACTACCGCGGAATGTTTACCGCAGGTGGCGGAGCTGGTGGTGGCGGAGCACGTATCGTAAGCCGTTTTGCAAAGGATATCGATCCGAAATCGGTGATAGCGGTGGGTACTGAGCGTTCGCAGGGAGCGACGTTTATCGGGGGTTACCCACGGTTTTCGTTTGATGAAGATGGCGATCACTCAGGTGGTGATAGCGACGATGAAGGCACCTCGCGGTGGGGGCGCTCAAAGAGGGGCAGCTCTGGGGATAGGTACGGCGGTGGTGGATACGGCGGAGGTGGCTATGGTGGAAGCGGACGGCGCGCTCCGCCGCCAGAGCCGCGCCAAGCGATCTCGCTCGATAAGATTCGATCGATGCTAGCTCCTGCTGATGCAATACAGAAGCAGCCAGAGACCCCCAAGGAGTACTTCAATAAATCCCCTGCAGCGATTGAGCAGTTAGCCACAGGAGTACGGGTGATCCATCCAACGTTTGGTGCTGGTGCGGTCGTATCGATGAGCGGTCAATCAACATCGGCGATGGTGACAGTCAAGTTTGATTCTTTTGAGGAACCTAAGAAGGTAGTTTTTCGCTTTGCTAAGCTAGTGCTTAAGGGGTAGCTGTCTCTACGTAGAGCAGAGAGTTTGCTTCTTGTAGCTTAAAAACAGCAAGAAAAAGCACAAAGAGAGCGGGAGCGCAGACAAAAAGAGAGGCATAACTGCGACGTAGATTGGCGAAGCTACCTATCCAAACAAGGCGTATAAGGCCCATCCACCTGGTACATACTAGATTTAAACCCTGTAAATTCAGTTGCTTTGCATCGGAAATTACTTGAGCGCTGAGGATATCTTTGCTCGGTGTTAACACTTCGGCGGGAAAGATCTTTTGGAGGTGGATGGCTAGCTGGATTGGGTGAGGGTGAATTTTAGTATGTACCAGCGGATGGGGTACCAGCGGATGGGGAATATATTTCAGACTGGCACGTTACTCTTTAGCGTATGACGTCTAAATCACCAGTTGTCGCGCGCTAACTGAGCTCATATTATGCTGATATTCACGCGCGACAGTCTGGTAGATTGAATCGTCTTGCATCGGCTATTAACTCATTGAAATAGCTCATACTAGTATCAGATGAAAGTCACTCAGTACTTCCAATTTCGCCGCACTCTCCCCGACCGTGGCGCTATTCAAGATGACTGGATTAGAGAGGTTATAAGAAATCCAAGTAGAAGAACAACTCAAGATGATGGTAGAATAAGAATGTAGGGCAAGATTGTTGAAGCAGGGAACAGGTATCTCAGGGTTGTCCTTCTTGAGGATGGCGAAACGGTACACAACGCGTTTTTCGACCGAAAGTTTAAGGAGTAAGGGTAATGAAAGTCAGATATTTTCAAGACACCGATACTCTTTATATTGAACTAAGCGACAGAGAGCCTGCTCAAACTGAAGAGCTAAACGACAATGTGCTTTTGGAGCTCGATAAGGATGGTAAGGTCGTTGGGTTGACTATAGAGCATGCAAAGCAAGCACAGGGAAAGTTAGATTTTTCGTACGAAACAGTTGCAGCATAAATAAAGGCGTCCATCGTCCCCATACTAGATTTAACTCCCGCAGCTTCAAGTATCTCTCTTTAACTTAGCTCTTTGCTTAAAATCTGGAGGATCGGTCTCCAGGGCGACCGTGTTGGCCGTCCTCGGTGCAGCGTTGTGATTACAATTTCATCGCGGCCGGCCAGGAGACCGATCCTCCAGATTGGAATGTAGGTCAAATCAATCTGAATTTACAGGGTTTAAATCTAGTATGTACCAGGGGGGTGGGGATGTACCAGGGTCAGGGATCACATAAGTCTACCAGCTATTTGCGTCAATGATCCACGTTACAAGATCTCTTTTAGCCCCTCTTGCCTATGCATAAATTTAACCCAGATTCGGCAGTTAAGGAGGATGAATTGGATTCAGAGCTTTTGGTTCTAACTTGGGCGAGGTCCTTCCGCGCGGTGTCTGAGAAAAGGATTCGGTGGGAAAGATCCGGGGTTTAATATAACGCTTGCCGTTAAACGCACCTCGTTATAGTATGATAGGGTGATCAAGAGTTTTACATGTAAAGAAACTGAGAGAATCTTTCACCTAGAGAGCTCAAAGAAGTTTCCTCCCAGTATCCAGCAAATAGCTCTGAGGAAGTTGCGCATGTTACATCGCTCGAGCAACATCAGGGATTTGAGGATTCCGCCAGCTAATCGGCTAGAGAAGTTGTCGGGCAGAAGAAGCGGGCAGTGGAGTATTAGAGTTAATAATCAGTGGAGGATCTGTTTTGAATGGCATGGTGGGCATGCGTTTAGGGTAGAGATAGTTGATTACCATTAGTGAGTATTTTATGAGAAAAATTAAATTGGTGCCTATCCACCCGGGAGAAGTTCTTAGCGAGGAGTTTCTTAAGCCTATGGGCCTCAGCCAAAATCGCCTCGCTCTGGCTTTAGGCGTCCCTGCTAGGCGGATTAACGAAATTGTCTTAGGAAAGCGCGGGATATCTGCTGACACCGCCCTCCGATTGTCTGCATATTTTGGCAACTCGGCGGATTTCTGGTTGGGAATCCAAATGGACTACGATCTGGACTTAGCGCGAATCGATAACGGTGCAACCATAGACCGCGAAGTCAGGCGGCGGGCATAGCGCCAAAACCGCGGCGTCGGATCCGCGTACGATTCAGCCCAGCTCCGCTACTACCTACTAAATTTCCGCCCCACAGTCCTGCTAGCCAGCCAGCTCCAAAAGATCTTTCGCGCCGAGAAAAGTTATCGGCAAAACATCAAGTAAGTCCCGATGTGAGCAACTTCCGCGGGGTACGTTTGCCTATTAATGCATGACGACTGAATTTACAGGGTTTTAATCTAGTATGTACCAGGAGTAGAGCCAGCTGGTAGCGCTGAGGATTATAATAAAACAATGGGGACTCGGTTTACCCAGCAGGTAAAAGTGCTCCTTTTGAAATGCAAGAAGGAAGGGAGAGAATCCTATTGTGTGGTAGCTCTGCAGGGACAAAAGAAAGCAGATTTGCAGACGATCGCCAATACGTTGGGTGTTAGCAATGCTTATTCTCAAAAGATCGGCCACCTGTTCGCAGAAAGATCGGCCACCCCTGGCTACCCTGTGGATAACTCG
>JBIKKR010000138.1:0-8203 GCA_044360225.1 Bdellovibrionota bacterium
CCGGCTCGGCCCGCAGAGATGGAGGGGTACTACCGTCCTGAGAAACCATACGGCTCCTTTCGAGAGGAGATCCTTCAAACCACAGCTGAGTATACCCATAAGCATGTGACGATTGACTCGTACGCTGGCCCGATCGTCATCGACTTCTTTCAGGGCGAGAAACCTACAGATTCACTCGTGCTGGTATTCCCCGTGCTCGGTGGAAAGAATTTTATCGAGAAACACTTTGCGCGCTATCTGGTAGAGTCTGGAGTCGATGCAGCGATCGTCAATCGCAGTAATGAGTTTAAGGATCCCAGCAAGTTTGAGCAGCTTGAGGAGATATTCCGCGCCAATATCATCCGGGATCGGCTGGCCCTCGATTTTTTTCAGGCTGAATACGGCAAACATACATTTGGCAGTTTCGGAATTAGTCGCGGAGCTATCAACGTTGCGCTGACGGCAGGGGTTGACCCACGACTACGCTACAACGTACTGGCGATGGGAGGCACCGATCTCGTCAACCTATTTCGAGACTCAAATCAACCTCGTATTGAAAACTATATTCGCACCGTCAGCGACAATCGCGGTTACTCGGAGGAGCAGTTCTTTGCCGCGCTGCGTAAGCAGCTACGAACTGACCCGAAGTATACCGCTCAGTACCTTGATGGGCGTGATACTCTGCTCGTGCTTGGAATCCTCGATCGCACGGTGCCCTTCTCATATGGGATGAAGCTTCGAGAGCAGATCGGGCGTCCAGAGACGATCTTCCTTTTCGCTGATCACTACGTGAGTCTGGCCTTTACGCAGACCGTATCGCTACTGCCTCCAAGCAAGGAGAAAAGCGGCCTATTTCCGTTCCCGTATATCGAGCAGTCAGCGCTCTCGTTCTACAAGCGCAAGTTCGATGACACCTGGAACTGGAAGGCGCTGCCGTTTGACATAGTAACGCTTCCCGTCAATCTAGTTGCTGAGGGGCTTGCAGAATTCGGCTCACTCATTGAGCGAATACGAGGCAAAACCCCAGTGCCGCAGGAGCAGAGCGAAGAGCAGCTACGGCACTGGGACACCCCCAGCAGCGCCACGTCTCTGTGACAAGAGTCAGGCTACTTGGACCCTGGCGGGCACACCTGCTTCCTGCGGCACTGCTCAATGAGGTTTGCTAGACCACGACTAACTGTACTCACGGTGCCAGCAACGCCACGACTATCGCCTTGAGACGACCGCGGCACGCCGAGCTTGTTGTAGCACGCGTTGACCTTTTTGGCTAAGCCCAGCGCCTGTTGCTCCAAAACCTTAAATTCTGGCTTGAGAGCCTCAACCTGAGCCGCATATGAAGTGGTAATACAGGAATTTCCGCACACTTCAACACCTGCAGAAAAGATCTCATTACCGCGGGTAATGATGTGACGGAATGCCGCTGATATCCTTTCATCGCTTTCAGCGACGGGGATTTTACAGCCGGTCCGCTTGGAACGAGCGCGCTCTGCCATGTAGCGGGTTCTTAGCTGTCGAGCTTTGGAGACAAGCTGGCGCTCAAATTTCTTCACGTCTTCTGTAGCCTGGACTATCGTACATTGGCTCGCTTCGACCCTACACTTAGTTGGATCAGTGATCGTGCCTCCGCAGACGCCACATGCATCGACTTTGCTCAAGCCGTTAATCACTCCGGCACAGTCCTTACACGAGCTGCCATCTCCACCACAGATCCCGCATGCATCGAATTTGGCAGTGCCAAACGGGACTTTTTTGCAGTCTAAACAGGTCGTGCCATCGCCGCCGCACACGTTACATTGATCGAGCTTCTTGGTGCCGTTGGGAGTTCCTGAGCAATCGGCGCACGAGCTGCCATCACCGAAACATACTCCGCACGGATCTTTTGAATTTCCCCAGTTAGCTTGAGTTGGACAGACGCCGCAGGCGTCTTTTTTGCCTGTAGGGTACTGATAGTTCGGATTTGAAGGACACAGGCCACAATCGTCAAACACCTTGCTCGAATTGTAGTCGTAGCCTGGAGGACCCTTGTAGCATATTCCGCAGGCGTCCTTACCCTTGTTTACGTTTGCGGTGTCGTCGAGACACACGCCGCATTCATCGAGAACGGTGCCATTGGTGTTCGGCACCGATGCGCAGCGGCCGTTTGTGGTTAGCAAACCGGCGGTGAGATCCCCCGCAAATCCACGGAATTCAAGGGCTAGTGCGCCTATATTGGTTGCGGATGCGCCGCCGCCGATAAGCACTGAGTTAGAGGTAAATCCTGAGACGGTCGAGGCTCCGGCCGTGGTAAACAGGGAGAACGGTATGGTCAGCAGCTTAGGCGATGCGGGATTAATAGCTTGATTTATCGTTATCTCAACTTGCGAAAATTTGTTCCCCATCGGGAAGGCAGGATCGTAGATGCGCAGAGTTATAAGCATTACCTCGCTGTATGCGTAGTCAAACGACCGGAGCTGAAGTTGGAATGCATCTGCATCATCCTGCGTCAGATCAAGAGATCCAAGGCCGTTGGCCTTCAACGTCGTTGGGTCGCTGTCGCCATCCCAAACAACACTTGCGAATCCACCGTGGTCCCCCTCAGTGACGCCCAGAATGCCACCCGCTGTGACCGTCTCAATCCGTGTAACTCCGACGCCAGTGCCAGCCGAAGTCTTCATGGCGGTGAGAGTCCTACCTCCTCCCAGAGCTCTGGAGTGAGCAGTATAGATGGAGAGGCTGGAGCCCACCGTCTCAGGGGATGATACGCTGGCCTGTACCTCAAAGCCATCGATGGTGGCTGCTTGGGCAACCATGCAATGAGAAACTAACAAGGCTACAATGAGTGCTTTGAACTTTGAGAAGCAATACATATCAACTCCTACCGACCACAACAGTGAGGTTACTGGTACGATAGGAGCGAACCAAGGTTTTAACAATCGGCAAAATGGTTTTCGGGAGACGAGGCAAAACCTCGCTTACGCACTTTTTTTGCCGCTCCCCCAGGTGTCGCGCGACTAGGCGCTACTTTCTGGAAGGAGTGAACTCCGCGAGGGCCTTTTTAAAATTAAAGTACGTGTACGGTTGCTCTGCCGCACGCTCACCCGGGCCGTGCGCATTGTTGAACCAGATCTGAAGCCCCTTTGGCTCATACACCACATTCTGGAAGTTTGATGGCATGGCGATGAACGGAATGACCTCATTCATGATCACCTCCGGTGTAATGGCTCCCCGACGCTCTGCGAGTATCTTTGTCATACGATCCTCGTAGTGGCCGCCGTACAGCACCTCTTTGATGGCGGGGAATGTCTTCTTGTCATCTTTCAACTCCACACCCGGCTTGTGCACCTCAAAGCGGTTCCGGTCGCGCACGTACAGCTCAGAGGTGTTGTTTTTGCCATCGCTCATTAGGAAAACAAACGAGTTGGTTCCAGGCTTCGAGCTGATTTGCTTCCGAACGTCTGCCAGGTTCTTGGAGTAGGTGAGAACGTCACGCAATACAAACGGCATCGGAGTCCCACGCATCGTTTCCCCCTCAGGGTCTCCGTAGCCCATCTCACCGAGAGTGATCCCTTCGGCGTTTATTCCAGAGACTGCACCAAGGAACCCAATCCAGCCGATGTTCGCTGATGCAATCCCTTTTTCAGGTAGAGTCACTGTAATCAATGGATACTCATGGAGCTTGGAGATCTTGTGTAGACCCCAATCGAGGATCCGCACGGTGTACATCTTCTTATCGGGCGTGGCAGAGCCAGCAGCGCTAAAGTTGCTGCAGGAAGTTCCGTAGACCCCCTCCATCATATCTTTGACGACCTTCTTGAGTTTCTTCTTACCACCCCACTCGGTTATCTCAGGAAGGGCATGGATCGCATGAATCACGCGTAAGGGGATCCGTGCGCCGTGAGCGAGTCCGTGCATCTCATCGACGTACTCTTGAGGGATAAAGGGTCGCTGGCGTTCATAGCTCTCGTCGAGGAGCTCTTCGAATCGAAATTTATCGAGCAACTTCTCGTACATCGAGAGGAGGTTGTCGCGGACCTCTTCACGGAGCAGCGCGCCGTGTTGGTAGCCGCGCTCGTAGGGAGTTCCGGAGACGTAGAGCACTCGAACTTTGCCGTCATCGGTCCAGCCTACTTTGCCCTTCGCAAGAATCTCTCTCTCCTGTTCAACTGATTGGATTACATCACTCCGAATCAGGAAGTGGTCCGGATCAATCCGTAGGTAGCCGCATCCGCTTGAAATGACAGCTGTAAACAATGCAATGAGGGGTAGGGCGAGTCCATTTGTCATGCGACACCTTTGAGTGCTTCTTGAGTAGGTATAGATATAGACTACGAAGCTATAATGATCGGTGCGCAAAAGTTAGGTCAGGCGGATCTCGTCAACCAGGGCTAGAATCTCGCGGGTGTCTATGATCCGCAGGGAGTCATCCCAAGGGACCTTTACTCCGATGGTCTTGGGTATGAGCACCATGGAGCCCAGAGGAATTCCGCTTATATTCGTCTCTTCCTCTGTTCGGGTGTCCACTGCGCTGGCAACCTCAATCACCTGTGCTAACACGCTCTCCTGCATCGATTCCTTGGCGCCTTCTGGAAGGTAGAGCCCGCCCTCGGTCACGTTGGAATCCTTAACCACTCTTGCAACAACGCGCAGTCCTAAAGGGTGTAGGCGCCTCATAGGTTTTCCGCCGCCGATATCCATTTCAAACGCAGGTTGCTCGTCGTCGACCAGTTCCGTGATGTGTGGTTTCTTTGATTTCATCTTTAAGATTACCCAAACGGCATTATCGTACTGGGTAACGGCGCGCCTGTACAATTCCCTTTTTTATAAAACAGCACAGCGTTAGTCTTAACCGGATAAAGACTGGTTCTCCGGAGCTCGCCGAGACGAGCAGCAGACTGTTGCAACTTTTTGTCCTGGATGGTTAAAAATTGTATCGTTTTGAGTGCTTCCAGAGTCTAATGGGAGAAGCATTTGTGGCCACACGGTTATAACAGGAGATATGCATGTCAGAAGTAGCCCATCTAAAGTTAGGCGATCAGAGTATCGAGTTGCCAGTAGTGGTCGGCACGGAGCAGGAGAAGGGCATCGATGTGTCTAGTCTCCGTCAAAAGACGGGATACGTAACCCTCGACAACGGGTACATGAACACTGGGGCGTGTTCCAGCGCCATCACATTCATCGATGGTGAGAAGGGGATTCTACGGTACCGCGGGATTCCAATTGAAGTGCTCGCGGAGAAAAGCACATTCTTAGAGACCTCGTATCTTCTCATCAACGGCAAGCTCCCAACTCAGTCTGAGTTAGAGGCATTCACCACGCGGGTTCGTCGCCACACGATGTTGCATGAGGACATTAAGCGTTTTTATGACGGATTTCCGCGAGATGCTCATCCGATGGCGACCCTGGCTTCGGTAGTTTCTTCGTTGTCGACATTCTATCAACACGAAAACGATCGTCCTGAAGATGAGCAGTTGCAGCTCAATATGGTGCGTTTGTTAGCCAAACTCCCAACGATAGCTGCCTTCGCCTACAAGAAATCGATTGGGCAACCCTTCATGTACCCGCAAAACTCGATGAGTTACTGCGAGAACTTTCTGCACATGATGTTCTCCACACCGGCAGAACATTACGAGGTTGATCCGGTTATGGTTGATACCCTCAACCTTTTGCTTATTTTGCATGCAGATCACGAGCAGAACTGCTCAACATCAACGGTGCGCATGGTCAGTAGTAGTAAGGCGAATCTCTTTGCTGCAATCACCGCTGGGATCTGCGCCTTGTGGGGACCGCGTCACGGTGGAGCCAACGAAGAGGTTATCGACATGCTCGAGCAGATGCGTGCCGATGGTGGCAAAGTGCAGAAATACGTCGATATGGCGAAGGACAAGAATGCAAAGTTTAAGTTGATGGGATTCGGACATCGTGTCTATAAAAACTTTGATCCCCGGGCGAAGATCATTAAATTGGCGTGCGACAAACTGCTTAAAACGATGAAGATCTCGGATCCCCTGCTCGATATCGCCAAAGAGCTGGAGGAAGCAGCGCTCAAGGATCCGTATTTCGTTGAGCGTAAGCTCTATCCGAACGTCGACTTCTATAGTGGTATTATCTACAAAGCGATGAAGATCCCTACGCGCGCCTTTACGGTGATGTTTGCCTTGGGTCGTCTGCCAGGATGGATCGCCCACGCTAAGGAGTACGGGGAAGAGATTGGCAATAAGATCAATCGTCCGCGGCAGATTTACACGGGACCAGAGCTGTCTCCTTACATTCCAATTGAGAAGCGCTAGAGGAGCGTCTAAAGTTTGCGCGCTCATCGGTCGATAGTCGGGTTACGAGGGAAATTATTCCAGCGAGTACACCGTGTGAGGGACATATGTCGTACGAGGGAGCTACCGACATCGAATCGCTACGAAGATTAGTCATCCGCGAGATCCTCTATCCTCTGGCGGATACGGGCATCCGCCGTTCGGTCGCCGCGAACACTGTAGTGGAGTTTGATCCCAGGTTGATATGGCTCGTGGATACGGGCACCGCTACTCTTCAGCAACACGGGCGAGCTATTTTAACCCTCGAGCCTGAGGATATTCTGGGACCCTGGTTTGGCTCGGTGTCCCCGCTCTCGGTATCGACCGAAGAATTGGGTGCCTGTGAACTCGTGGGATTCTCGTGGAGCGCGATAGAGAAGGCTCTTGCGGATGATCAGAGCAAGCTACACCTCTGGTGTTCATTCCAGGCAGCTTTGACTTCAGAGTTCTTTGCCAACTTCGCCGAGATAAAGGTGAATACTGTAGCGCCGACCCCGAAATACCGTCACTACGGACCCGGCGAGACGATCCTGCGTGAGGGCGAGGAGGGTGACGAGGTTTTCATTTTGACCAGCGGGGCAGCTTCGGTGCAGGTTAAGGGGGCTCATGTCGGTGAGATCCGAGAGGATGAAGTGTTTGGCGCATTCGCGGCACTAACCCAGGGCGGAATGAGAACTGCCACGGTTATTGCCACCGAGTCTTCCGACTGTATGGTGTTCGACCGAGACGAGTTTCGTGATTTATTGCGCAACAATCCGCAGCTACTAGAGAAGCTCTTTCTTGATTTCGCCAGGGCTCTCAATGACGCGAATGACTCGATGCTCCGAGCACATAGTACTAAGTGGCGGCATCTGTTTTAGGGAGATAAGCGGGCTGCTGTGACCATCGTTACATGTAGACTGCGCCCTTGCCGGAGCGCGGAGCTTCTGCTCCGCCTGGTTTTGATTGAGCGCAGAGAGTGCGAGCATGAACGGGTGCGGCTTGTCACCGTTTTTCACACTCTTTGAGCGCATACCCTTTCGTTGGAGCAGAGCGTCATACGCTGAGCAGTCAATACTCAGCTCGTTGCTTGCGCTATATATCGGCAGAGATTTGTGCGTTGTCATTACTGATGACTGTACCTCACATGGACGGCGAGTTCCACGGATACCAACCGAGAGAATTCCGTTTTCAGTAAACAAAGGTTAGGATGCAGACACGTATGGCACGTCATGCATCAACTCCGACAGAAGAGCAAACTATTGGGCTTTCATTTCTCTATCGTGCAGGTACTAGTCGAACTGCGCCGCTCGTAGTTCTTGTTCATGGTCGCGCAGGGGATCGATCGGTGATGTGGATGTTTGAGCGGAGCGTGCCAGAGGCTTGTCATGTTGTTTCATTGCAAGCCTTCTTGCCAGATCCCCTCGGCGGATGGAGCTGGTGGGATATGGCTGCTCCCGGTTCGAAACGGGAAGCGATTTTACACGCAGCGGATCGTTTGACGCGGGCCTTAGAGGCGTTTATCGCTATGCACGATCTACACCCTTCGCATGTTGTCGGGATCGGATTCTCTCAGGGGAGCATGCTTGTATCGGCTGTGGCGCTCCGCGACCTCTTTCCATTCGATGGGATTGCTGTGCTGGCCGGTTTTGTCCTCCTACCAACAGAACCGCGGATGCTCCGGAAGAAACCTCGCTTCTTTATTGCGCACGGTTCGCTCGACGAGCGTGTGCCGGTAGCTCAGGCGCATGAGGGCGTCGCAGGTCTAGAAAAGCTTGGCATTGAGGTGCAGTACGTTGAGGAGGAGGTCGGGCACAAGGTTGGTATCGAGGGAACTCGCGCCCTCAAAGGGTGGCTAGTACGAACGCTGGGGCGTGCGTAGTGGCATGATTTGACTGGGGTATTTTCGAAGGTCGTTCGCTTTGAGAGGGCGCTGCATCTTAAGTTCCGTAGAGGTGTAG
>JBIKKR010000139.1:0-8014 GCA_044360225.1 Bdellovibrionota bacterium
CGCTGTTCAAACTGGAGCCACCGTTCTTGTAGTAAACGCTAGCCAGCAGACCGCACAAGAGATCACCCTTGAGCTTTCACGCACACTCCCCGGCTGTGCAATTCTCTTTGCACCGACACTTCAGCTCGCTCTCTGGATCCTCAAGCGTCGCTCAATCGACATTATCCTATCGAGTGCTGTGCTGCCTGATGGTCCGCTCAGCAAGTTACATGAAACTCTTGAAACGATGTCGCCACCACCAGAGCTGGTAATCCTAAGTGATTTAACCACCACACGAGCAGACCTCGGTTCGCACCCTGGGTATCGCTTCGTTGAGCTTCGAAGGGTGCAGTCGCGCTCACCGTACGCGCCAACAGAGAATCGCTCGAATGAAACTCAGATCACCACGCTCGGTGCCAATATTCGAAATGATCTTAATAACCCTCTCCAGGAGATCGTTGCCATGGCATTCGTGGCGACCTCAAGTGAGGGGCTTTCGCCGATCGCTGAAGAAGCTCTCAGCGCAATTCAACGCGCGGCGACTAATATGTCCAGCGTGGTAAACTCTCTTGAAGATAAGATTCGCAGCGTTGTTGATCAACCGCGGATGATCTTGACCGCTGAGCGTCAATCGCGGCGCTAGCCACTTCTCGCTTAGGGAAGGCCGGCAAAACCTACCCGTAGCGAGAAAAGCGAGGGGTTTTGCCGGCCTTCCTGAGGATCACTACACCTCTTCAACTGCCTGAAGAGTTGCTTGCAGCTCCTGGTTGCCACCGTAGGTATTGATGTCAGGCTTGCACGCGATCGAAACCCGCTTGCCAACTTCAAGGGCTGGATGTGACGTCTGACGCCACATAAGACCTGTGATAAAACGCTTGCCGTTACTGAGGAGCACTTTAAGGTGCGCTTCTTTAAGCACTCGGACCTCTTTGACAAGGAGATCTTTAATCAGCACCACGGGTGTTGGATTCCCCATACCAAAGGGTGCTAGCCCCTCAAGCTCACGAACAACCTGCACCGAGCACTCTTCAAGCTCCGCTTCGGCGTCTACATCGACGAACGGTTCGCGCTCGATATCTCGCAGACGTTGCTCACACTCAGCTTGGAACGCCTCCTTGAATGCGCCTACGTTCTCCTCACGAACTGAAAAGCCACCGGCTCCATCGTGCCCACCGAACTTAATTAGATGCTCCTTCACTGAACCGAGCGCCTCAACAACGCTAAACCCACGAATACCACGAACCGAGCCCTTCCATATTCCAGGAGAATCCATCCCCATAACGGCAGCCGGTCGATAGAAGTGCTCAACAAGTCGCTGTGCAACGATGCCGATTACGCCGGTGTGAAATTCCTCATGCCAAGCCACAAGCCCCCACAGCTCACTCTCGCCTGATTTGGCGTGTAGCTCGCTCATCTGCTGCTCAATCTGCTCTATCGCTTGCTCCTTCACAGCTCCTTCGATCGCCTGACGCTCCGCGTTTAGCTCGTTAAGATCACGGGCCAACTTATCAGCGCGAATTGAGTCTCGCGTTGTTAATAGCTCAACAACAAGCTCACCGTGAACTATTCTTCCAGCTGCATTCAGTCGTGGCCCGATTCCAAACGAGACATCCCCGCATCCAACGCTACCTTTAATGCCGATAACGTTTCGCAACGCCTTTAAACCGGGACGCTTCGATACAGAGAGCGACTCTAAACCACGCTTTGCAATGACGCGATTGACGCCAACAAGTGGCACCATGTCACAAATAGTCCCAAGACACGCAAGCTCTAGATAGTCTTTGGCATCGAGCCCTGCGCCCGTAAACTCCTTAGTTAGCGCTAACACCAGGTACCAGGCGAGCCCCGCCGCACATGCTATACCCTTAGCAAAACCACACCCCTCCTGGTGCGGATTGATGAAGACATCAGCAGGTGGTGGCTCCCCACTCATATGGTGGTGATCAACCACTACCGTGGTGAGCCCGAGCTCTTTTGCAACCTGAAGCTCCTTTGCATTCGTGGTACCAAAGTCTATCGTGAGCAGGAGTCCGTATCCTGCCGCGGCTATTTCGCGCACAACGCCCTCATTGAGTCCGTACCCATCAACAAAACGATCGGGAACAAACACCTTGGAGACAACTCCGGCTGCGTTACAGAAATCATGCACAACCGAGCCTCCAGAGAGACCGTCAACGTCGAAGTCACAACAGATAGCGATAGCCTTACCAGATGCGTGACACTGCGCGATCGTCTTTGCTGCCGCTTCAAGGTTTTTTAGATTCTTAGGGTCGGGAAGGCCATTCTTAAGCGTTGGAGTAATGTAATTATCGAGATCGATACCGGGCTCGAATCCACGTGCCGCTAGCACCCTCCCAACTACCTCACTGACACCGAGCGCGGTAGCGATCTCTCTGGCTCGTTCACGGTGTTGTGCACGAACACGGATCCGTTTAAGCACGCGGGTAGATCCTCGTTGATACGCGCCCTGGCTATCTGACCTGTACGCTGAAATCGCCATGTTATTCCTGATTACTTCCTGTGGCGGAGAGAGAAGATATCACCTCCCTGCCTGGAAGTCACAACTTTAAGCTGCTTAAACTAGCTGCCACCCTACGTAAGATGTCGCAGGTAGCAAAAGAGTGCGCGTTGATTACTTCCTTCCTGTGCGCACTAAAAACTCAGCAAATTCTTCAAGCGGTTGCTCATATCCCGGCAACCGCTCCTTTGCAGCCAGTCGCCTCACGGTGCGTACTGCACACCAGCGCCACTGCGAGAACTCAGGATCATCGGCGCTTACGAGATCGATGTCACGGTCACGACCGATAAACTCCACCAACCAAAACGTCTGTTGCTGCCCCTCCCAGCGCCCTTTGGCATAGGCCGGGATACGGGTCCACAGGTAGCTATGGCGAGCGCGCAGCTTCGTGACTCGCCCCACCTGCTCTTGAGTAATTCCCAGCTCCTCGTGTAGCTCCCGAAGCACATTACGCTTGAGCGACTCACCAGGCTCGACCCCTCCCTGCGGAAACTGCCAGTGACCACGTTTCCCGAGCCGCTCACCGAGAAAGAGCTGACCTTTACGATTATACACGAGCATGCAGACATTGGGCCGGAGTCGCGGGCGAGGTGGAGGGCTTCGTGGCAAGGTGCGTTTACGTAAGGGCATAAGAACCGAAATGGCTAACTACACCATCTCAGCCTGCACAAAACGCTCCAACTGAGCAAGGGAGATATCACCACGGACGAGGTGGTGCTGCAGCGAATCACTCCACGGTATGCACGCACCGACCGGAAGCGCTTCAAGCAGCTCAGCGGTCGTTGTCGCCCGGTAGCAGGCGTCTTTTGCTCGCTGGCTCTGAATATCGAGCAGTTCAGTCACGAGCACTCTGCCGACATACCCAGTTCCACCACATGTTTCACACCCAACAGCTCGAAACAGCCCACCGACAGCCCCGAGTTTTGAAGCACCGCCCCCTACAGCACCATCATCGCGCTCTTTACACGCCTGGCAGAGTCTGGGGAGTAGTCGCTGGTTGACGATAACTGCCACGGCAGGCACCGAGCGTGCGCGGGGTACACCCAACACCTCGAGCCGACCGATAGCCTGGAGGCTCGAACCGACATGCAGCGATGAGACCGTTAGATGGCCAGTCGATGCAGCATCGAGCGCCATCGATGCACTCACTCCATCGCGCATCTCGCCAATCAGCAATACATCGGGATCGTGCCTAAGAACCGATCGGATCGCCCGGGGATAATCGAGCCCCTGCTCGGTGCAGACCTGCACCTGTACGGTGTCCGGTAGGGGATTCTCAACCGGATCCTCGACCGTCACTACGTGGTGTCCCCGACGCGCGAGTTCACGGACCACGGAGTACATCGTTGTTGTTTTACCACTGCCGGTCGGGCCAGTAAGTAGGATAAGCCCCTCAGTGCGGTCGAGAGCCGCCCGAAGTACCAGGAGTGTTGTTGGCTCAAAACCAAGGCTACCGATCTCAGGAATCGAGTGCCCATCAAGTAAGCGAATAACCGCGCTCTCTCCGTGCACTGAAGGAAGTGTGCTCACACGAGCGCTACGCGCCGTCGAGCCCACCATAAACCGAAACGCACCATCCTGAGGAAGTCGTCGATTGGTCACATCGAGCGCCGCAAGCACCTTCAGTCGCGAGATCACCTGCTCATGAAACGATTTTGCGTATGGATCTCCTTCAAGGCTACAGATCTCACCATCGATGCGCATCTTCGCTACTACGGAATCCTGCCCAGGAGAGAGGTGCAGGTCGCTTGCACCACGCACTGCCGCAAATTCAAGGATCGCCGTCAAAAACTGAGCAGCATCCCCTTTGGCTTCGGGCGCTGCAAGCCCTGTACGCCCCCCTAACAGTCCATCATTCGTCGCGCTTTTTGTGCCGCGCGGTGCCGCGGCTATTCGATCGATATAGCGCCGCAATCGAAGCTCTGAGCCGTAGTAGGCCTTTGGTATCGCCTGCTCTAGGATCTCGACCGACACCGCCGTGAGCACCACATCGAGACCACACAGAAATCTGAGCTTTGAACGAATATGCTCCGAGTCTTCGGCAACAGCGATATGTAACGATAGCTGTGTGCGACCACGCACGAGAGCGAGTGGCAGTGCCCGCAACGCGAATGCATCGCGCGGCGTCAGAAACGTACGCGCATCTTCGCTTGAACACATAGCGACATCATGCGCGGTAAACTGCACGCCAGTCACCACCTCATGCTCTCGGTGCTCGCGCCGGGCGATATACCTACGATCTAAAGTTTCATCTGAACAGTCAAAAGTCATACCCCTGTATCGTTTGATCGAATTCAAGAGTTGTGTGAAGCGCTACCTTTTACCTACAACTGTACGTTCACACGGAAGAGCCGCAACTTTTTTACCTACTCGTACGATACGTACTCTGACTCTGGAGAACCACAAACGTTCACGAGCATTACGAGTGTAGGCAAGCAGGAGCTAACTATGCGACCTGATTTCAGCCTCAAATCATGTGACAATCCAAGCTAAACCCTGCGCGAGTGATTTTTGAAAAAAAATCACTCGCAATAGCAGGGCAGGGCGAGCGCAATCTTGGCGGAGCCAAGTTGCGCCGTAAAAGACAAAAAAACACTCGGACCGCAAAAAGGGGCTATCTAGAAGCCATCTCAAAAATACCATGCAGGCGAGGCTCTGCGAGCTACGAGAGCGCGAAAATGCAGGGAGAAAACGCGCGCAGGTGTATCCGCTGCGATACAGCGAGCACGTTTTCTCCCGAAGACGACGCGATCTCGTAGCGCGGCGAGCCGCTGCCCAGGGGATTTTTGAGATGGCTTCTAGGTGTTACAAAGAGTAAGACTATTGACGTGTGGGTCGATTTTTAACCGAGCAAGAACGCACATTACTGGAGAAAGAGCTACGGGTTGAGCGCTATGCGCGCTTCTTAGATAGAATGAATTGCATTGTGTTGCTCGACGCAGGCAAGTCACCAGAGAGTATTGCAGAGTATTTTTTTTGAGCCGAAATACGGTCGCCAACTACGTAAAGAGATACCAAGCAGGTGGCTTAGAGGACTTGGTGTCTGATGACTACCAATGGAGCTAATGTCGATTAAGCGAGGTTAGGGCGTCGCAATTCTCGTCCATTTTAAAGGGCCACAAATGCCCGGGAATGGCTGTTTTTATTGAATTTCGCAACGCTGCCCAGCGCCTTTGTATCCTGATCGAAACTTCCAGCAGTTTCGAGTAGATAGCGGGAGAATTGCGATGCCCTGCCAATCTGCGGGCTACTTTTCTATCACTAAGGCGTGCGTCAGCAGGAAACAGTAAAGGCATCGAGGTCGGAAAAGGAACTAATACAGATCGGATACTTGCGAGTAGCGAGTTGGCCCACTATTCTCAGGTTCAGCCCGGGAGTGGCTATCTAGTCTCTGTCCGTCAGCACAGAAACCGGAGGTAACATTGGGAGATAACATTTAGGTTTTCGCCCCACAAAACGCTTCGATTTTCATCATCAATATGCCCTCACTGTGTAAGAATCCCAACAATGAGCACTTTTTGCGATTACAATACGAATCACCGATAAACATTTCGCTTCTTCATAAGAACAATAGACGCGTATCAGCATGGAAATCGGTGTTTCCGGACAGAAACTATCTATGTGATGCTCAATACGAGAGCATTCAATGGTGAAGGGAAGCATCTTGTGAGTCGACTCATCGCCCGCCTGGAAAACACATCACTCGATCCTCAGCTTCTTGCTAAGTTGCAATGCCCCACGAGCAAGGCTCCACTACGAGAATCCACTGATCACCGCTACGTTGAATGTGAGCAATCGAGTCACAGGTATCCCATTACGAGTGGCTTCCCAGTATTCTACAAACCCGAAGCAGTGACCAGACCAGAGTTATCGGCCGCCATAGAAGTCTCGGTACTAATCATGGCGCTCAACGAAGCGGGGAATATTGAGCTTGTTGTGTCTGATGTCGTAGAAGAGCTGCAATCTTTAGCAGTGACCCACGAAATCGTAGTTATCGATGGTGGCTCTTCCGACGACACTGTACATCTTGCCACAAAGGCTGGGGCTCGCGTGATTCCTCAGACCTCGAAAGGATACGCTGAAGGATTGATTCAAGGGCTTAAAAGTCTACGTGGACGGTATGTAATTACCCTTGATGGGGACTGCTCGCACGATCCTACCCTTATACGGGAGCTCCTTCGGGCGGCAACTTCCGGCTGCATCGTCATCGGCTCTCGCTGGATGACAGGTGGCTCATTCGAGGGTCCACTACATCGTCAGATCCTCTCAAGACTTCTGAGTCGTATTTTTACGGCTATTCTGCATATGCCGGCAACTGACATATCGAGTGGCTACCGCCTGTACGCTCGCGAAACACTTTTTCCTCAAGACTACCGTTCCCGAGACTTCAGCATACTTGAAGAGATATTAGTGCGGGCGAGAATGGAGGGTTTCAACATTCGCGAGATACCTTTGAGGTATAAGCAGCGAAAGGAGGGAAACTCTCATGCCCGACTCGCAGCTTTTGCCCTATCCTATTTGATCACCTTAAAGCGTATGTGGATGTTGCGCCATGACGCAGGTGCTGCGGACTACGATCATCGAGCATACGATAGTTTGAACCTCATCCAGCGCTGGTGGCAACGAACTCGCCTAAAAAACATCCGCGCGATGATGCAAGCATACTGGTTTCAAGGAGACGTGCTCGACGTAGGATCCGGCAGTAGTCGAATCATTCAAACGTTTAAGCACGCCGTCGCTCTCGACACTTCTGTCAAGAAGCTCCGTTTTCTTGGTGAGACAAATACTCGTAGAGTGTGTGGAAGTGCATTAGCACTTCCATTTAAGGATGGTTCGTTCGATTGTTTGATTCACTCCCAACTGATTGAATACCTCCCCAAAGACGACGTTATTTTTTCTGAAATCCGGCGAGTTCTGCGCCCTGGGGGCACCGTGATAATCGGCACCGTGGATTTCGGTACATGGATCTGGCCGACCATCGAAAAGATCTATGGGATACTCCTGCCACATGCATACGCAGAGGAGCATATCTCACCATACACGCTTGACTCGCTCAAAGAGACACTCGTACGCTTTGGATTCAGAGTAGACGAGGTCAAGTCGATACTGAAGGGGGAGATCACCGTGCGGGCTACTCTCCTATGATCCATCTCTCTGCTAAGTTCCGGATAGCCCCCTTCGTCGCGAAATTCGTATTCATAGGGCTCGTGGTCGGCATAGTAGCTATCGTTGTGGGGCGTTTTTTTCCGATCCGATCACCGTACATCAGATCTGACCTATTTGCCTATAAGATAGCTACTGATGTAGTGGTCCGGGGAGATAACCCGTACGACCCAGCTACTATTCGTGCAGAATGGATCGCTCGTCCAGGAAATACGCAGCAAACGCCACTCATGGTTTGGAACCCTCCCATCTTTTTCCGGGGATCAAACGTACAGGGAATTTTAGAGTGAAGGTTGTGGCGTAAGACCTGGTCGGGGGCCCATGTGACTTTTAAACCAGTAGGTAGCGATGTGC
>JBIKKR010000026.1:0-24611 GCA_044360225.1 Bdellovibrionota bacterium
TTGTGAGCGAAACAATAGGCCCCAACACAGTTGACCAAATGCTCATCGCCCCAGGCTCTCACCCAGACTCTCCGTCAGGCGACGCAACCGGCTCGCTCCCCCGCAGCGTACCGCGCCCCAAACGCTCAAGAAGCACAACCATCCTTCTTGCTGTAGCGTTCATACTCACGATTGCAGCTGCGATTGGATTGGTTTTTGAGCTGCGCACGTCATACCTCCAGTCACGGTACCTCACCACAGTAGCCCAAAGATCTACGTTCACCCTGGAGCCTGGAGCTGCCATAGAATCCTGGTATCCGACCCACGGCCCCTACGACGAGCGCCTGGGCTACACCCGCATTCCAAAGATAGTAGAGAACCTGATCGCGAATGACTTCTCTGTCACCAAGCAAGCCCGACAGTCAGAGCAGCTCCTCTCAATAACCTCGAAGGGACTCTATCCCCCTTATCCAGAAAAAACCAAAGCTGGGTTGACGATCCTCGATCGCAACAACATCACGATCTACTCATCGTACAGACCTGAACGGATGTACGAGGCGTTCGACGCAATACCTGCGCCGATTATTCAATCTCTCTTGTTTATTGAGAATCGCGAAATCCTCAATCAGTCACAGCCTTACAAAAATCCGGCCGTCGAGTGGGACCGGTTTGCTCTGGCGATCCTTGAGAAGGCCAAGCAGATCATCTTCCCGAGCATTAACGCCCCGGGTGGCAGCACAATCGCCACGCAACTTGAGAAGTATCGTCACTCAAACGAGGGGCGCACATCTGGCATCAAGGACAAACTGCGTCAGATGGGCTCAGCGAGCCTCCGCGCGTACATGTATGGCCGCAACACCCTCGAAACCCGTCGACTCATCACCATGCACTACATCAACTCAATACCGCTGGCAGCTCTCCGCGGCTATGGTGAGGTAAACGGCCTTGGGGATGGGTTATGGGCTTGGTACGGCGCTGACTTTGAGGATGTAAATCAGAAACTCAACGCCCTGGCGCACCTTCCGTCGGGTGCCGACCCCACTCCGTACGCGGAAGCATACAAGCAAGTTCTCAGCCTCTTTATTGCGCACCGTCGGCCGAGCTTCTATCTCATTGCTGGCCTCAAGGAATTAAACGCTCTCACCAATATTCACCTTGATCTCCTCGCCAACGAGGGAATCATCACCGGCTCATTGCGCGACGCTGCCAAAACAATCTCACTCGAGCTCCGTCGCGCTGCGCCTAAAGCCCAATCGATATCCTTTGTCCAACGAAAAGCTGCGAACGCGATCCGCACAAGACTTCTATCACTCCTTAAGTATCCGCAGCTCTACGACCTCGACCAAGTCGATCTCACCGTCAAGAGCACCATGGACAACGACGCCAATGAGCGCGTGACCGACATTCTTCGTCGCATCTCCGACGAAGACAGTGTAAAGGAGCTTGGTCTCGGCGGCTCAAGGAACCTCGCTAAGGGAGATCCCTCCAAGGTGATCTACAGCCTCACTCTTTTTGAGCGCGCTGGCGCTGCCAACCTGCTACGCGTACAGACCGACAATTTTGATAACCCGTTCAGCATCAATGAAGGCACTCGTCTCGACCTTGGCTCAACGGCAAAACTCCGCACCCTCACAACCTACCTGGTAATCGTCGGCGAGTCGTACGATCGCTATGCCGGCAAGAGTAAGGCTGAGCTCCAACGAGTACTCGACAGCGACCTCGATCCAATCTCGGAGTTTGTAGCTAAACTGTGCGCTCTTAATCCACGTATCTCGCTCGCGCAGGTTCTAGAGATGGCCCTCGATCGACGCTACTCCGCGAGCCCGTATGAGAGCTTCTTTACCGGCGGAGGTCTGCATACCTTTGAGAACTTTAGGAAGGAAGACAACGGCGGCAATCCTACGATCCGGCAGTCGATTATCAACTCGATCAACCTCCCATTTGTGCGCCTTATGCGAGACATCTCCCGTCACTATCAGTGGCGCCTTGGAGTAAAACTCGGTGGAGCAAAAGTTGACCGGCAAAGCACTATGCGTCAGCAGTTTCTCGCTAAATTTGCGGATCAGGAGGGAAGCTATTTCACTCGCCGTTTCTACGAAAAGTATCGCGATAAACTGCGACAAGATATGCTCCCCGGATTAGTGTTGAGCACCCGCGCATCTGCGCGCCATGCGGCAGTCATGTTTCGATATGTCCGCCCAAACGATTCTCGAGATGAATTTGAGAAATTTCTCTCACAAACTCTGCCACAAGCGCAGCTCGGACCAGAAACGCTCGACAAATGGTATGCCGAGTTTGCTCCCGGTAGGTTCGACCTGAATGACCAAGCATACCTTGCCCGAACCCACCCTCTGGAGCTTTGGTTAGTTAAGTACTTACAGGACACTCCGAACGTCGGAATCGATCAGATCCTTGCCGCAAGCAAGGAGGAGCGCCAACTGGTGTACAAGTGGTTATTCAAGACACCGAATACGCGTGCTCAGGATATTCGAATCCGATCGCTCCTTGAGAACGAATCCTTCAACGAGATCCACAAACAGTGGCGCTCAATGGGATACCCATTTAACTCGATGGTCCCATCACTAGCATCAGCACTTGGTAGTTCAGGCGATAGACCGATAGCTCTGGCGGAGCTGGTCGGCATCATTCTAAACGACGGCATGCGATATCCACTTGTTCGCCTCGATAATCTGCACTTTGCTTCCGAGACCCCCTATGATGTGACCCTGGAACGTACCCCGCATAGCGAGGATGAGCGCGTGCTTACATCTGAAGTTGCCAACGCACTCAAAGGTGCCATGAGCATGGTAGTGTCATCTGGCACAGCTCGCCGCGTCTACCAGGCATTTAAGCGTTCGGATGGTGCGCCCTATGTTATCGGAGGCAAAACTGGAACTGGTGATCACCGCCATGAAACCTACGGTCCAGGTGGACAGGTAATCGCTTCAAGGGTCGTTAACCGCACTGCGACCTTCGCATTCTACGTGGGGGATCGCTTCTTTGGGGTCATATCCGCCCACGTGCCGGGACCGGAGGCAGCCCAATTCGATTTTACCAGTGCCCTTGCGGCGCAGCTCCTGAAGGTTCTTGCACCTTCCCTTGAGCCGATGATCGAGCGTTCGGGGGCCGCCCTCTCCCCCTTCCCGCAACAGGAGCGCCCAGCGGCGGCTACCGTCAGGGGGAACGTCAACAAGGTCGATGACACAGCTGTAGAGGCCCTCCAAGCCCCTGCTGATACCCCCAAACGTCCGAAATCGGGCAAAAAGCCTTTAATACTGGCGCCTCCCGCCTGAGTCATTTGATTTACCCACTAGAAAGCTCGATGAGGCTAAGCTACCCAGAGTGTTACAATTCTCAACCATTGTAATCGACCACAACTGCGCGGGAATAGCTGTTTCTATCGAGTTTTGCAGCGCTGGTCCGCGCAGGTGTATCCTGAACGAAACTTCCGGCAGTTTTGAGTAGATAGCGGGAGAAGTGCGATGTCCTGTAAGCTACCTGGAACTCTTGTTATTTTAACCTACCCGTGGTAACCATTGCCTCTAGTTTTTGCGGTATGCCCAGGTAGCTCAGTTGGTAGAGCAGCGGACTGAAAATCCGCGTGTCGCTGGTTCGATTCCGGCCCTGGGCACTCGTTCAAAACACGCCTTCCCCTCTCTTTTTGGCACTTACTAGGCCCCCGGCAACCGCCAAATCTGGGTTCAAGCAACTTTTCCCCACCTTTTTTCGAACATCTCTATAGAGCCTTCTATCCTCATTCGAGGAGAGAGAGGCTTGATCGTAGTCGTGCTCCGGCGCTCTGTATGGGAGCCGGTGAGCGCACATGGCACGGCGAGGTGTCTACCACACGCCGAGCGTTGATTATGCAAGGAGAGCTTTTATGATTTCATCAATTGATCCGGCGAACACTGGCGCTGCTCTGGTAACCCAGAACAGCACCTCAGTGCTTCCACAAACAACGGCGACCACTCAGACAATAACGAACAACTTGCTTCCAGCGTCCACCCAGAGCGCTCCCAGCTCGATCACGGATACCCTGAACGGACTGCTGACCATGCTACAAAACCTTTTGGCCTCAATCAGCTCCCTGTTCGGAAGCAACAACGGCACTAGCGGCACCAAAACCGGCACAGCTACACCCAGTACACATGGTGCCGGTCAGTTCGATTTTCTCCGTCAAGTCGACGAAGAACCAGTGACGGTCATTCAAGCGCCAGCGAAGAGACCCGGAGCAGAGACGCTCAACGATGCAGTTTCGAGTGGCTCTGATGGCAAGACGGTTGCCGGTGACACTCAACAAACTGAGAAGACCGAGACAAAAAAGACTCCAAAGAAAACAACCCTGAAGAAAAGCAATGGAGAGTTCCTCTGGAAGCCTAAATCAGACAAGGACGGCAAGTTGGCGATCCTCCTTCCAAAGGCGCTTACCGGCACTGTCAAAGGAGTTCAGATCCTGTCACCTGACGGCAAAAAAGTCCTCAGCAAAGGAAAGAACGCCGGTGTCGGCAATGGGGACCGTGAACACTTTCGGTTTAGTAAGGCTGGCGGAGAGTTCCCAGATGGTGCAATCGTTGTCATCACCCTTAACGATGGCTCACAACGAACCGTAACGATAAAGGAAACGAGCGACCGAACCACCCGGTAGCCGAGTCTGACCAGGATCCCGCTGCGCACACTTCATCGCTGCGCTGCGGGACACTGCTCTGCTTACGTCAGCCCATCAGGTAGCTGCCCCGGCTCACAATCCCAGCTCACCACATGCCACGCGCCCGAAGGCAGTACTTCGAGAAGACAGAGGTGCCCCGTTCTCACCTTACTGGGAACACCACTGAGAATCCTAGCACATTCACGCAACCTGCCATTACTGGTTACTACGACGGTTGTGCCGTCAAACGTAGCGAACTCGCGCAACATGCCTCGAACTTCACGCTCAAGCTGTTCCTCGCTCGGAGTAAACGTGACACTTTCAGGGCGCTCTCCTGTGCTCTGCCAGCGTCTAAGGGCGTCATCTCCCCACTGCTGGCGTATCTCATCATCAGAGAGCCCACCCCAAGCACCGTAATCAAGTTCGGTAAGGCGATAGTCGATTTCAACGCCAAAGGAAACTCCGATCAATTCAGCCACTAGCTCGGCGAACTCACGGGTACGACGTAGCGGACCGGCTACGATACGCTGAGGGATAAGCCTCTTCTGCTTTAGAGCCTGCCCTACCGCTAGTGCTTGAGCCTTTCCAACTGCAGTCAGTGCGAGGTCTTGCCCTGCGCCAACCATCACCACCTTGTCACCAGCATCGAAGGTGTTTCCGTGGCGACACAACACAACCAGGCGCCTCATACGAGCTCACCCTCAACGCGTATGATCTGCTCAACACGGGAAACATCCTCGGGATTATCAATCGACCAGATTGTGCGACCTCGCAACGTAACATCAACAACCCGTATTGAGATCCCATTCTCAAGCGCTCTCAGCTGCTCTAGCTGCTCCACGCCCTCCAGCGGTCCCATGGGCAACTCCACATACCGACGAAGCGCATCTCGTCGATAGGCATATACTCCGATGTGTTGAAAAATCGGGCACTCACCAGAGGCGGGCCACTCACGAATAAAAGGGATCACCCCTTTTGAAAAATAGAGGGCATCCCGAGTCTTTGAGAATGTGACTGTAGTCCCCGATACGATTCCCTTGGACTTCATCGCAACCATAGAGTCATACTGCTCCTTGGTGAGTCGAGTAGCCGGTGTTGCTATCTGCACACTCGGGTCCGACTGCATCTCTTGCACCAGTGCCTCAATCACCCACGGAGGCATCAGCACAGCATCGCCTTGAAGATTGATCACTACTGATGGAGCCTCGTCGAGTTTCGCTACCGCCTCCCACACCCGCTCTGAGCCGTTTCGGCACGCAGGTGAGGTCATAATCGTATCGCCACCGAAGGCATCTACGTGTGCCGCGATCTCCTCGCTATCGGTGGCAACATACACCGAGGAGACACCAGGCACAGCTCGCGCAAGGTTCCAAACACGCGAAATCAAGCTCTTTCCAGCGACGAGAGCGAGCGGCTTGCCTGGATAACGCGAGGAGGATACTCGGGCCGGAATAACTACGATTGTTTCCATAGTGACGCGTTCCTTGTTACATTGGCGCTCAGTTTACAATAAGGTATCCTTTTTAAACAATGAGCAGCTCTGAACCGACCTCAAACAACTCAAGCATATACACAACCGCGGGACACAACACGGTAGTGGCATTCCAGGGAGTTCCTGGTTCGTTCAGCAGCATGGCAGCTCGCGCCCTGTTCGGAAGTGATACGAGCGCAATTCATACACAACAGTTCCGTGACATTTTTGAAAGGGTCATGGACGGAAGTGCAAACTTTGGAGTTGTGCCGATCGAGAATGCGGTTGCCGGTTCGGTTCACGAAAACTATGACCTGCTGGAGGAGTATTCGTGCTCAGTCGTTGCTGAGACCCAGATTCCGGTTCAGCTGCACCTTATGGCTATTTCGCACGAAGGCTACCTATCAAAGGTGTACTCACACCCCAAAGCACTTGAGCAGTGCTCGGCATTCTTCGCTAAACATCCAGAGATCGAAGCTACCGTATGGTCTGATACTGCGGGTGCTGCCCAGCACGTTGCCAAACTCAAGGACCCATCTCTTGCAGCGATTGCAAGCGAAGAAGCGGCTACGATTCACGGGCTGCGCGTCTTAAAGCACAGCATTCAGAACCATCCAAACAATTCCACGCGATTTGTAGCTATCGCCAGAGAGCCCCATGGCGAAACAAATCCGACAAAATGTTCGCTTGTCATTTCGCTCGCTCACAAACCGGGGAGCTTGTTTGCAATCCTTAAAGAGATCGCTGAACTGGGGCTGAACCTGACCAAGATTGAATCTCGCCCAATCTTAGGAGCCCCATTCTCATATTCATTCCACATCGATATCGAGTGCTTATCTGACCGATCTACTGCCCTTCAGGAGGCCACTCGGCGCATTTCGCTGCATGCAGAACAGCTTAAAATTCTGGGCTTTTATTGTACTGTTCGCTCATGAGCGACTAGGTTCAAGCAAAAAAAAAGCGGAGCATGTGCCCCGCTTTTCGCCTCGTGCGCTTAGCGCTTCGAGAACTGTGGACGCTTACGAGCTTTGTGACGTCCGTACTTCTTACGCTCAACCTCGCGCGAATCACGAGTAAGCGCGCCGATAGCCTTCACAGCGGGTCTAAGTGCCCCGTCAACCTGGCAGAGAACACGTCCTAGAGCCATCTTGAGCGCACCAGCTTGACCGCTCTTGCCACCACCTGAAACGTTTGCAAGAACGTCATACTTCTCACCCATCCCAGTTACTGCGAGGGGGCTCTTGAGAATCAACTCCAGACTTATGCGACCAAAGTACTCGCGCGTCTCGACGCCGTTCACTGTGAACTTTCCTGAACCCGGGCGAAGATACACCCGAGCAACTGCTGCCTTACGACGTCCTACTGCGTGAAAACCACCACCTTTAATCATGACTACATCTCTCCTCGAAAATCTTCTTAGTTCTTCTTACGGCTCGTAACAGCATGGGGAGCCGGGCACTGAGCCACATGCGGATGCTCGCTTCCACGATACACCTTCAACTTGCCCTTGAGCCTGTGTCCAAGGATCCCCTCTGGAAGCATTCCTGCTACTGCGCGCTCTATCGCTCGCTCTGGGTGATCGGCAAGCATCTCATCTCCTGGGACACCCTTGATTCCACCGATATAACCAGTCACGTGGTAGTACACCTTGGTCTTCGGCTTGCTGCCGGTTAAGACAACCTTGTCAGCGTTAACAACTACAACAAAATCCCCACAGTCGCAGTTCGGCGTGAACGTCGGCTTGTGCTTGCCGCGAATCAGGTTCGCTGCCTCTGTTGCCAGACGACCAACAGGAATCCCTGCTGCATCAATAACCCACCACTTCGACCCTTCACGGGCGGCTTCTGTTGATAGAAATTCGGTACTCATAACTACTTAACTCTGCGACACTTCACGGAACTATCCCGGGGAGCAGAGGGTAGCACAATCAGCATGGTGGTCAAGGCCTCGGCACTTATCCAGCCCCCTGCCCCTGCGGCTTAACAACTTTTGAAGCAAATTCAACATATTGAGACACTGGCTCGGAGAGCCGCATAGCTATTGCAATGGCATCTGGGGCGAGAAGTCTAGCTGTTTCGCAGAGATCCCCCTGCCGAGCATCGCGCTCGACTCCAGTCCAAACCGCGTCAACATCGAACAGGAGACTGCGAGCTGCTTCCGCCCGTCCCCAAAGGTCTACCAGAGCGTCCCGAATGCCCGACATGTCATCTGCCCTCCCGCCGAGTCGTTTAATCGCTAACGCGGCGCTCACTGAAGTGACCTCAAAGAGGTCGAGCACATCGCCAAGTTGTTGTAGCTCAACCGCCGCCCCTCGCTTCTGTTGGATACACCGCACTGCTGCATCGAGCGGAAACCGCGACGAGGGAACTAAAACCTCCAACTCTTCGCGCAGCGAACTCATACCTGCATCTCTCTCAGCTCGTGCCATACCTCTTTCCTTGTCTCATGTCACATACACTCGTTTGTTTATTGAACATTCTGTGCCGTCTCCTCGATGCGCCCTGCATCAGGGCGAAGGTGCGCTCTCATCTACACTCTCCTCCTCTGTCTCAGCGATCAGTCCCGTTCGCAGCATAGTGATCTCGAAACTCTGCTGGTCTGCAGATGGCGCGACATAGGTTCGCTCCTCAGGTCGCTTATTGGGTACTCCCCCCTTCACCCCCTGCCATTCCTCCCGCCACAACCCGAAATAACGCAATTCCCGACGCATCGATTCGGTGAGGTAGTTTGTCAGCTGTTCTTCCGTTGCTCCCGTTCCATCTCCATCAGGATACCGAAAACCCACTCCATCGAGAGAAAATCCATCCCCTGCTTTCAGGATATCGAAGCGCTGAAGCGCGTGCTCCTCGCGCGGATCTCCTAGAGTGATGTCGTCGTTCCCCGAGACGCCGCATCCTAGGCAGGGATTCCGCACAAATCCCGCCATGGTGCTCAACTGTTCAGCGGCAATCTCTCGCAAAGCGCGATATGCAAGTACATCGAGATTATCCTCAAGCATTACTATCGCTACATTCGAGTTACCCGCGCCCAGACTCATGTTGTACGCAAAGACGTCCTTAGCCTGCAGCACCACTGCCAGGAACTCGGCGCGTAGGGCCATATTTCTCCGGATCTGCAATCTAAACTCCTCCGGACTGATCCGAGCAAAAATATGTTGATCGATCGGAGTAACATCCCACTTGCGCATCGTAGGACCATTGGAGAGATACAGTACCATCGTCAACGACCTTCCATCTGCAGAGAGCCGTGAGGCAATGTCTTTCAGGTACGCGAAATCCCGGCCGAATGTGCCATCAATCAGCACTCCAATGTAGGGCTCGCGCACCCGAGAACCTAGCAGAGCCTGGACATTCGCCTCCACGACTGGTCGCGCCTGTGGTTGCATCGCGTACAACATAGTGTAACCGCGCGCTTGGCCACGAACCCAACTGCGACCGCTCGGAGTCAGCTGCGGTGTAGCTACCATTGGCGCCGCCCGCGGAGCGCGTATGACCACTCCTCCAAGCGGGTCGGTCACCTGACTACCCTCAGTAGGCTGCAACTCGGAGAAGACACTCCGCGCATCATCGGGATCAAACTGCCGCGCCTGTTTGGCCTCCGCAGTGGCACCAGCAGGGGTGGCAGTCGGCTCCGCAGTTGGAGCAAGCACGGAACCAGCAGCCGCATCCGCCGGGCCATCTCGTCCCGAATTGGCCGCGAGTAGTCGTAGATCATCCTCGAACGCATCTCGCGTTGGCACTGGCGAGTCACGCCTTTCACCATCAGTGTCACTCATGTCAAATGAGGCGAGCGTCTTATCTTTCGGGGGCTTGAATATCCCGGCGCCTCCCGAGGTCCCATCTGTGAGAAGCCCCATCTCCCCCCCAAGCAAGAGAGCCGACAGCACCACAAGCAGGGCTACGTAAACGGAGAGACGCTTTGCTAGAAGGGGTGCCATCGCTCTATTATCGCACGGCGGATGCGGAGGGGTAGAGTCTTTTTACGCACATCCCTGCACAAACTCACCCACAACCGATACTAACCTCTGCGGCTCACTCATCATCTGATGGTCGACATCTAAGGACACCAAATATGCCGTGGGGGTTTGGGCGACAAATTCAACACTGTGTCGGTACGGAACCGTCTCATCTCGTACTCCATGCACTACCAACGTCGGCACAGCAGCTCGCGGTTTCTTCTGAGCACATCGCTTCAGCTCCTCCAGAAACTGATAGTGCACGGGTACTCTAGCTCCCGAGGCCCCCTCCTCTACCAGAAGCACACCTGACCGACGCCACATTTCTTCGGTGGCTGGCGAAACAACGGGTTCCTCCGAATGAAACGGGTAGATCACTGGGGCTAGGAGCGCCAACCCAACTAGACTTCGCCCCGCTGGCTCCGACAGACGCCCCAAGGCATGCAGGGCTAAAAACCCCCCAAAGCTGCTGCCAACCACAACTACAACGGCATCTCGAGCTGCCTCCTCGATAGTTTCCTCTACCCGATTGAGAGCAGCCTCAACCGAGAGATGCTGCAACGTCGGCAGGGCAAGTGCAGGGATAATTGTTCGGGTTCCCTTTGCCGCAAAGTGCCGCGCCAGTAGTGTGGCCTTTGGCGAGCCTGGCGATGACCCCAAACCGTGTAAGTATACAACTGCTAACGCCTTATTCATCTCTGCAACGTGAATATTTCTTTCGAAGGTTCGTCATGTATGATACACGAATACAATCAAAACAAGAGACGGCATTTTTCATCATCGCTTCGTGACGATAAACTCTAGATACGTATCTCATTATAAACACTATATGAACAGAATCATTACTACACCTCACTCACCGCGTCTTGGAGATACTGTACTAAGAGGCTGTCTACTTCGGTGCGCAACGGCGACCTTGGTTACGATCTCCCTCGTTACTAGTTACGTTGTACTGGCGGACAGAAGCTTCGCAGACGAGCAACTTCCAGGTACCCGTTTAGCGGAGGAGCTCTCGCAAGCCTTTGAACGCGTTGCTGAGACCATCACGCCTTCTGTAGTCACCATATCCACGGAAAGCAGCCCGAAAAAGACTAAAGCAAAGCAGGGAGAAGACCCTCTGCGAAAATTTTTTGGTGATGACTTTTTCGACAAGATGGCGCCCACTCCCCAGCGAGGTCTCGGCACTGGGGTTATCGTTGACGAGCAAGGTCACATCGTCACCAACAATCACGTAATCGGCGAGAGCACCGAAGTGAGCGTTCGCCTGTCGAACGAGCGGACGGTCAAAGCAAAAGTAGTCGGAGCGGACCCTCGGACGGATCTGGCGGTGATCAAAATCAAAGTTAAAGAAGAGTTGCCAAAACCGGCCAAGCTGGGGGACTCAGAGAAATTAAAGATCGGTGAGTGGGTCGTTGCAGCTGGAGCAAGCTTTGGCCTCGATAATACGATCACCGCTGGGATCGTCTCGGCTAAGGGACGCGCACTGTCCGGAGGCTCACAGTACGAGGACTTCATCCAGACTGATGCGGCTATCAATCCAGGTAATAGTGGCGGGCCACTCGTAAATCTCAGGGGCGAAGTTATCGGCATCAACACCGCTATCGTTTCCAAGTCAGGGGGGTACATGGGGATCGGATTTGCTATACCGATCAACATGGCCAAGCAGGTGCTCAGCAGCTTGATCGCGAACGGCAAGGTTACGCGTGGATGGCTCGGTGTTGGAATCCAAAACCTCAACGAAGACCTTGCGCGATCCTTTGACTACACCGGAACAGAGGGTGCCCTCGTTGGCCATGTTGACCCAAAGGGCCCGGCGAAAAAGTCAGGACTCCAACAAGGCGACATCATCATTCAGGTCGGCAAGGACACGATTAAGAATGTCAATCAGCTGCGCAACTTGGTAGCTGGTATTAAGCCCGGTACCGCCACCGAGCTCACTCTCGTCCGTGCTGGCAAGCGCGAGACCCGCTCGGTCACCATCGGGGAGCTTCCAGCTCAAGCTCAAGAGGCTGCTGTTGAAGAGGATGACTCAGTAGAAGACCTCGGATTGACGGTCGAGGAGTTTGATGAAAGCTCCCAAAGACGTCCTCGAACTGAGCGTAACCGAGGTGTCTTTATTACTCAGGTCGATCCACAAGGTGTTGCAGCGAAAGCTGAACTACAACCAGGAGATATTATCGTTAGCATTAACGGTCGAGAAGTGACCTCTGCGGCGGACTTCCGAGCAGCGACGGCTAAAGCTGACCTCAAGAAAGGGGTGCGCTTTGTTGTTGAGAGCCAGGGTATGGAACGCTTCGCTATAATCCGCGAAACCCCTGAGGAGGCTGAAGAGGAGTAAGACCGCTGGTTGGGAGTGGTAGCTCTCCCGCTGTTAGCACGAAACTTCAAGAGGTGCTCTATTAGGGTACAATTGCGCGGCGAGCGCCGCAAAACTCAGTATGCAACGATGCACTAAGTTTGGATCGGTTGTGCGCCGAGACGCTTACTTAATGGGTCGTTTTCATGAACTTTCTTTCTTGTTATTCCAGCGCGCCTACGGCCTTTTGCAATAGACAAGAACTACGCTGCTGCGGACCGCTCCTCTTGATTTCTACAAGCGACCAGTTGTATCTTTTCCTGAGAGCTTAAGGAGTTTCGGGAGGCTGTTGATGGTGCGTAGCTGTGGTGTCTTGTTAGCTTTCGTAATATCTGTCTTTCAATCAGTCGCACCAAACGGCGCATTGGCGCAGGCAACTCCTGGTAAAACTCGCTGGACGGTAGCTGAGATCCTCAACGAGCGACAGTTCCGAGAGATAAATAAGAAGCCCAAATACTGTCAAGGCGGTCTGTTCAAGCCCTGCGTATGCGCCAAGGATGTCCCATCAATTGTTCAATACCGCCCTGCCGTGCAGGAGTGTGGAGGCAAAGCAGCGATTATCCTCTCGGGCAAATATAAAGATGTATTCAGCGTAGTCGTACGAGACAAAGAGAACAAAGACCGTTGGCCACCACAGGGAATCAATGGCTGCACGGCGTACGAACGGGACGTACTAGCTCTACTCAAGTGTAGTGCTTTTAAAGCACAAGAGGTACTTGACATTGAGGATGCGCGTGGCGACGCTACCGTTCACTGCTTAGGGGCCAGCGGTCGCTCAAAGCTTTTTAAGCGAGTGGTGCGCATGACCGCCAAACTTGCCGATATCCCTAACTCAACGGCTGACCCGCTCGCGCGGTGGTGCTTGAAGGGTCCAGCGGAGCCCCTGAATTAAATCATAGAGTACGCAGACATCCCGATATCTGGAGTTTCTGCAGCAGATCCCGCTGCGCACTTTCATGAATTAAACCCAGCCTCATTCATTTTCAAAAAAATGAATGAGAATAGCTGGGCGAGCGCAATCTTGGCGGAGCCAAGTTGCGCCGGAGAAGACAACAAGCTCCTAAGTGCCGAGTGTGTGAAAGTTAAGGGTCATGAGAGACTTTAGCTCTGAACGATACTGTTTGATGTTCGCAAAAACTTGAGAATCGCTCCCTTGAAATCAGAAAACCGCTCATAGTACCGATTGTATAAGACAATTTTTTCAGGGATCGCCACAGGCGTTCAATGAGGTTCAGATTAGGAGAGTAAGGGTTTATTTCCTTACGTCAATATCTCACACCCATCGCTCGTCACCACAATCGTGTGCTCCCACTGCGCTGACCAGGAGCCGTCTACGGTGCGCACTGTCCATCCGTCGACCTTCGACAGCGAGGTCTTGGGAGACCCTGCATTAATCATCGGTTCAATGGTAAAGGTCATCCCCGGTCTAATTACCGCCCCCGTTCCCCTGCGTGCCGAGTGGATTATCTGGGGCGCCTCATGGAATTCCCGGCCGAGTCCATGACCGGTGTACTCCTTTACAATCCCATATCTTTTGCCAGTCGACGCTATGAAATCCTGAATCGCTGCGCCTATGTCACCGATGCGGTTGCCAGGATGCACTGCTTGAATACCGATATAAAGGGCTTTGCGCGCAGTCGCTACAAGATCACGAGCCTCCGGTGAGCAAGCCTCCTCTCCTCCAACAAAATACATTCGACTCGAATCTCCGTGGAATCCATACTTGTAGGACGTGACATCAACGTTCACGATATCGCCCCGGTTAAGGATAGTAAACGGCGCCGGAACGCCGTGACAGATGACCTCGTTTGGCGAGACACATACCGATTTCGGAAAGCCCTTGTAATTAAGTGGTGAGGGGATCGCACCCAACTCCAGAGTTCGTTTATGCACGAATGTATTGATCTGATCAGTGCTTATCCCAGGCCGAATAATCTCGCCGACCTCATCGAGGATCGTTTTTGTCACGCGACACGCTTCGCGCATCAGATCTATCTCTTCAGCTGTTTTTATTACGATTCGATCTGACACGATGTATTCCTTTGCACCCCGTTTACCATGCACTCGGCTCCACTACGAGCGCTCACTTCCCATAGATCGTATGATTTCAAAGTGCGTCTCCGTAACAGGCACCACACTGAGCCGTGAACCGCGTTGAAGCAGTAGCAACCCATTCAGCGATGTTTGACCCCGAAGTGACTCCAGAGGCACCATCGCCGCGAGTTTAGCGGAAAAGGCCAAATCAGGACAGAACCAGCGGGGGTTCTCTGGCGATGCTGCCGGATCAAAGTACTCGCTCGTTCTATCGAACTGCGTGGGATCCGGTTTTGCGACGCGTTTTACCCGAGCTATCCCAACAACTCCAGGGGGTTCTGCATTCGAGTGATACACGAGCACTAAGTCGTCCACCTGCATCTGCTTCAAGAAGTTACGCGCTTGATAGTTCCTCACTCCCGTCCACGCCGTTACCTCATCTCGCTGTAGGTCGTCGATTGAGTAGATGTGCGGTTCAGTTTTTACTAACCAGAAAGCCATAGGAAGCATTTTCCCCTACATCGCAACCAGGAGCAAGCAGGTGGAGAGACGAGCAGGGCGTCGCAACTGTCGTCCATTTTAAAGGGCCACACATCCGCGGGAATAGCCGTTTTGATTGAGTTTTGCAGCACTGGCCTACGCATTTGTATCCTTATCGAAACTTCCAGCAGTTTCTAGTAGATAGCAGGAGAATTGCGATTCCCTGAAAGAAGAGGTGCAACCTCGCCTAATTAGGTAGTGGCGATCTGGCGCGCCACAATCTGCTTAATACCCTCAAAGCCGGGAGTGGGGAGCTTCACTCGCGCAGAACGACTTCCTATCTGGGCTAACGCATACGCATCCGAGAATGAGAACAACTGGAATTTAAGCTTCGGCCAACGTCGTTTAAAGAGCGCTGCGGAATCCGTGTATGCCAGGTCAAAAGCGCGAAAACCATACGTGTCAACGAGATCGCCAAGGACTGCCATACGTGTTGGCGTCTTATCGACGCGAGTCGGAATAGCCACTCCCCGAAAAATCTCAAGGATATGCAGCACTTGATCGAGTGGCTGAGCAACCACAAAGTTCATATTTCCCTTGGCCTGCGGCGGGATCTGCAGCGCTTGGAGAAATGCTGCAATATCAGCGGAGGTCGTTGTCTCGGGAAACAGGCACGAGGTGATAACATCATCGCACCGTCCTACTCGACAACGAAGACTAACTCCCGGAATAACGGTAAGCGGTGCCCCTTGCGCCGCTTTCACGAGCGGATCGATGAACTCACCGCTGTAGAGGTCAGTTATAGCAATCACATCAAGCCCCTTAACCCGCGAGAGCCGCACCATAGCTGGCGCAGACTCAAGCCCATCGATATGGAGGTATCCCAGTGATGCAGGACTATTGACCTTCAGATCGAGCACATAGTTGCTCTTTGCTGAGCGAGTCTTTTCGATCTTTCCAGCAAGGGACGTTTGAGCCTGTTCGGTTTTTGGGGGTTTTGTTTGCGTCATATTTTCTTCTCGCCTACCACTAATCAGAGCTCGACTGGATCCCGCCTTTGAGCCTACGGCTCTGAGCTTCGCCCACTTCACGATCACCGCTCTTTGTCCCTTCCTGAGCAACACCGATCGACTCGACAGCTTCTCGTAGAATCGACTTCATCGAGGCGATCTGCGTCTCAAGTCGGCCGATGTCTCCAGTGGTAGCAAGGGTCCCGAGACTCGCAATGACTTTGTCCACCTTCATCATCAGAGTTGATACACGTGACGCCAACAGATCGAGGCGCCCTTCAAGCAACTGAAGATCCGTAGCCGAAGCTATGCCCATCATACGGGCGATCGTTTGTGCACTAACCTCGACTCGCGAGGCAGTGGCGGCGGCTGTCCCAGGGGTAGCTGTACTCGCCCCACCACCTCGCTCCTGGCCCTTCTCATCGGCATTATCGCCCTGTAGAAGCCCATCTCCCTCTGTAGCCATTCCTTCTATCCCCAGATAGTCTTCGATTTCGTTTTTGGCGGCCCTTTTGACATTTTGCCAAACTAGGTGAACGTGCACGTAGAATGGCCAAATCTCATAGGCGCTTCGACAAGCTGCTCAAGTATTGTCGATTTTGCCGCCCTTACATCCGAGACACCTGAACTATTAGATGCGCTGATCGGGTCATTTGATTCCTCACCCGGACGAGCCGGAACCAGGAGAGGGAATATATCGACTTGCCGATGCGGCATTGCTCTTGTTTGACATCCGCGGATCGGCGATGCCTTGCCTGGCTCGTCCAAGTTTTGTTGCTCGCCGAGAATGCTCTACAACATCAATAATAATAGGTAGTTATACTACTGCTGCGATATTGATGCGCCCCAAGGGGTCTGGCTCATACAAAATTGTCCCCAACCGCTCGATCCTCAAGACTCACGCCCACCCCCCGAATGGTCTCGCACGAGTGCGGCTACCCCCCAATTACCGCAAAAGCCGCTGGTGCCGCAGTGAACTTATCGATAACGTATGCGCATGAATGCGACTCGCGAAATTATGTGGAATCTAAACACCCTCCCGAACGTCATCGGGCTCTATGGGTTGTTGTTTGTTGCCGTTACCATCGGCCTCCTAGGTGTACTACGCCGCTCGGAATTATGGATGTCCGGCAAGCCAGCTCCTGAGTATACCGGATCGTGGCTTGCGCGCTTCGATGATCTTATCCAGTGCGGTCTATTCCAGAAAAAAGTCATGCGAGGCACAAGCGGTACGGCGGTTGCGCATCTCCTCGTTTATATGGGGTTCCTTGTACTCACCTTCACAACGACGATGGTGTTCATTCACCACGACTTGGGAATACGGATCTATCAAGGCACCTTCTACCTCTGGGTTACCGTCTTTAGTGACATCTTCGGAGTACTGCTGTTAGGTGGTATCCTCTTCTTTGGATATCGCCGTCATATTCTAAAGGCTGATGGCGCTAGCTTCTCTCGTAACGAAGATTACATCCTCGCCATGCTCGCTCTGATGGTGGTTCAAGGTTACGTCCTTGAAGGGCTACGGGTACACGTCACAAACGATCCCTGGGCACTATACTCGCCCGTTGGCTGGGTCGTTGCCAAAGGAGTGTGGTTCCTAAACGATGATCAAGCGCGCTCAATCCACTTCCTTACCTGGTGGTTTCACACGCTGACGGTCTATACTTTCGTTGCTCTTTTTCCCTACACTAAATTCTTTCATATCCTCTCCAGCCCGCTCAATCTCTTCTTCTCGCGTACCGCAAGGCCTAAGGGGGCTCTTCCGTTTGTTGGAGATATTCAATCACTCATGGAGAGCGGCGAAGATTTCTCGATAGGTCTTGGCACAATTAAGGATTACACCTGGAAGAATCTACTCGACCTTGATGCATGCACGCAGTGTGGGCGCTGTCAGGATGTTTGCCCAGCGTACCTGTCCGGCAAGCCACTCTCACCAAAGTGGATGATCCTTGATACCCGTAACCACGCGTATGCTCTCCATGCTACCGGCGCTCTCGGAGAGTCTAAACTTCCACAGGCTGCCGTAAAGCTCGACCAAGTCCTATCAACGGAGGTGCTCCTCCCTTTCAACGCTGTGAGACGCGAGGACAATCAGTTCCTCTCGAATGGCGTATACAGGGCACAGAATTCGCTTGTACAGCAATCGGTGCGCACGCTTGGCAGCTCGCCTGACGCGACCATCGCCGGCGATGTGATGGATCCAAATGTTTTTTGGACATGTAATACCTGCATGGCCTGCGTCGAAGCATGTCCCGTTGGAATTAATCACGTCGATCAGATCGTCGGCAACCGTCGCCACATGACGATTATGGAGGGGAAGATACCTCATGAAGCGCAAGCGACGCTCCGCTCGCTCGAGAGCCGCGGTAATCCCTACGGACCACCTGAGGAGCGGATCCAGTGGCTCTCTGGGCTTGATGTGCCGATGCTACAACCTGGAGACTCCGTTGATTACCTGTACTGGGTTGGTTGCGTTTCAGCCTACGATCCACGCAAACAAAAGATTGCGAAATCGCTTGTTTCAATTATGCGCAAGGCTGGGCTCTCGTTCGGGGTCTTGGGAAGTCTTGAGGGATGCACGGGCGATCCTGCGCGAAGACTCGGAGAGGAGAACCTCTTCCAAACCATGGCCAAACAGAACATCGAACTACTCAAATCGGTATCCTTCAAAGTGCTCGTTGCTAACTGCCCTCACTGCTTCAACACAATCAAAAATGAGTATCCCCAGTTTGGAAACCTCGGCGAGGGCCGCTCCCCGGAGATCATTCACCACTCGCAGCTACTCAAGAGACTTATCGCCCAAGACAAGCTTCCTCTGCAGGAGGGCGCCCTACAAGACGTCACATTCCACGACCCCTGTTACCTCGGCCGTTACAACGACGAGTACGACGCACCACGCGAGGGATTACGATCTATCAAAGGGCTGCGTATCCTCGAAATGGAGCGTAGCCGTGAAAAGGGCCTGTGCTGCGGAGCCGGTGGTGGGCACTTCTGGATGGATCTGAAGATCGGTGATCGTGTCAACTCAATTCGTGCACAAGAAGCAGTCGATACGGGAGCATCTACAGTAGCTACCGCATGTCCTTTTTGTATGCAGATGATGGAGGATGGGGTTAAACTTACAGGTAATGAAGAAAAACTCGACGTGCGCGATATCGCCGAGATAATCGCTGAAAGGCTGTAGCTCAACTAAAGGAGTCGCATGAAGATTTCGCCGTACTATACCGAGCATGAGCCCTTCATCGACTCAGTAGCTAAGTTAGTCGAGCAAGAGCTTGCCCCTCACGTGACGGCATGGGAGAGGGCTGGTCACTTCCCCAACGATGTCTTCACAATCCTGGGACAACAAGGGTACCTCGGCATCCTCCTCTCAGAGGAGTACGGTGGTGTTGGAGGTGATTATAAAATGGCTGGCGCCTGGTGTGAGACATTCGGGGAGCTACCATCGGTCGGCCTCACTGTTGCGGTCAACATGCACTCATTAGTCATCAGCCACGGTCTTGAGAAATTTGGAACATCCGATGCAAAGAGAACTTGGCTTCCCCGTGCTGCCAGGGGCACTGCCATCGGGGCATATGCCTTCACCGAACCCGGGGCGGGGAGTGATCTCGCTCGCATACGAACGGTAGCAACAAAGCGTGGGGCCCGCTGGTACATAAATGGATCCAAAACGTTCATCACCAACGGTGCCAGAGCTGATTTTATCCTTGTCCTAACAAAGACCGACCCCAAGGCCGGGTATGGCGGCTTTACAACCTTTGTGGTGGACGCTCGATCAAAGGGTTTTCGGGTAGCGAAAACCCTCGACAAGGTAGGCTGGCATGCATCAGACACTGCGGAGCTCGTGTTTGAGGATGTAGAAGTTGATGAAAGCGCAATCCTCGGCCGTCTCGGAGAGGGCTGGGGTCAGGCAGCAGCTAACTTAAACTGGGAGCGCCTGATGCTTACTCTGACTTCTCTCGCCGGCGCTCGGATGTGCTATGAGGCTGCCTGCCGATACGCGGGAGAGCGTCAGGCTTTTGGCAAGAAGATCGCAGAGTTCGGTGCGGTATCTCGATATGTTTCGGAGATGCGGCGCAAGATCCATCTTGGAGAGGCGTTCGCGCACCACGCACTCGATCTGCTCATGTCAGGCAAGGATTGCCGAACGTACGTGGCTGCTGCGAAGCGAATGGTGTGCGATGATGCCGTCTGGATAGCGGACAAGGCGATGCAGATACACGGCGGATATGGCTACACAACCGAGTTCACTCCCGAACGCTGGTGGCGAGACTTAAGACTCATGCCTATCGGCGGTGGCACAAGCGAGATTATGAGCAACATCGTAGCTAAGGAATTGGCACGGTAAGCCACGAACAATCTACATCCGTGCAATTAGCTGTTCAACAGCCTCCAACGGAGTCCTCTTTCTGGCAACGCACTCTCGTGCCAGAGCATCGATCTCAGACTCGCACCCTCGCAGAGCGCGCTGGGCGATCCACTCCGCGGCCATGGCGCTGATCGTTTGCGAAACAACTTTGAGCCGTCGCGCGTATCCCTGAGACGAACTCTCAAGCCACGCAACGTGACTCCGCGCCGCCTCAACAACCGCCTCTGTTCCCCTTCCCTCCGTTGCCACTGTCTTTACAACTTTGGGTCTCCAATCTTCCGGGGCTAACTCCACCAACGATAGAAGTGTTAGTAGATCTTTTTCCAGTGTGAGAGCGCCATCGCGATCGGCTTTATTGATTACAAACACATCTGCGATCTCCATGAGACCGGCTTTGATAATCTGCACGCTATCTCCCATCCCGGGAACTAATACGACCACACAGGTATCTGCAGATCGCACAACATCGACCTCTGCCTGCCCCACTCCCACCGTTTCAAGGAGGATCACATCAAACCCGGCGCAATCAAGCACATGAAGACTCTCAAGAGTTGCCTTAGCCAGCCCCCCCAGAGAGCCTCGCGTGGCCATGCTCCGTATGAAAATAGTAGGATCTTCAGCAGCGCGATTCATCCGAATCCTATCGCCAAGGATCGCCCCGCCACTAAACGGGCTCGATGGATCGACTGCCACGATCGCCACAGAAGCTCCCGCTCGGCGGTACTCCATTGCCATGTAGTCAACCAGGGTAGACTTGCCAGCTCCCGGCGCCCCTGTTACCCCGATAACATGCGCGCGCCCACTCGGTCTCCTCATGGAAGCTGCAAGCGTCCGCGCGGTCGGGTGATCACTCTCTAGTCGAGTGATCAGTCGAGCAACTGCCCGGTAGTCCCGGGCTAGGGCCTTTTCCTTCAGTTGCTGGTCAGTGTACTTCATACAACGATGGTACTGCCTGAAGTGCTGTTACGCCAACTGGATAATTTCATTCAGAAGCTGATTAATCGTGGTAATGATTCTGGAACTCGCTTGGAATCCTCTCTGTAACGTGATGATCTTCACAAACTCCGAAGCGATATCAACCGTTGACAGCTCAAGTGTTCCAGACTTTATACTACCCAGAACACCCGCTTGTGGGCGCCCGATTATCGCTGAGCCCGAATCAGTCGTTGATGTAAAGATATTGCCGCTCTGTCGCCCTAATCCTTCCTGATTTGAGAAGGTCGCCATGGCAACCTGTCCTATCAGACTCTGCTGGCCATTGGTGAGCAGGGCCATAATCTTTCCGTCTACTCCAACACTGACACTCTGGACAGATCCCACCCCGGTTCCATCCTGAGAAATCGAAAGGATGTTCGATTGAGAGGAGAATTGCGTTAGTGGGTTAAATGTAAAGTCGACAGTGCTGACGTCCGCTCCGTTACTCCACTGCACATTAGCAGTAAAGTCAGGTACAGTAGCGGTAGGCAGCGGGTTGCGCCGCCCATCACCGCCGAAATTGACTACGACCTCGCCGATCTGTCGTGGATATCCAGCTGTAGCAACCGCCGGTGGTGCTGGGACGGGATCTACGTCTTCATTGTTTACATACGCACGCACTGTGTATTCGTTCACACCCGTGTGGTAGAAGAAAACGCTGACCGGATGCCGATCTCCGAGCGAATCAAAGCAGTCTACCACCGTCGAATACTCAGAAACTTTATTGAGATCTGCATAGGTAACAGTTGGCGGAATCGCGGCTCCCGGGTTGGGAATACTAGCTGCAGCGACAAGCGTTGCGCTTGAGTTTACGTTTCCGGCGATCGTTACCTCGGTTGTCTTGACAGCACTCTGCTCGATCGAGTTGATATTGAGGGGCTCAAGAGCGCCGCTGCCATTTGCCGGAAATCCCAGTACAGCTAATCCACCCGGATTAACGATAAATCCCGATGAATCAACCTTAAAATTCCCGGCTCTCGTATAATAGCGCTCCTCATTCTTAGCCAAAACAAAGTAGCCGTTGCCGCTGATTCCTAAATCAAGTGGGCGTCCAGTAAACTCGAGTGTCCCCTGTTCAAAGAGCATCGCGACCGAGGCGATAGCTGATCCGCTTCCAAACTGCCGACCAACAACACCCTCGCCTGCAATCAGGTTTTCAAATTCGGCGCGATTAGCCTTAAACCCTACCGTATTCGAGTTGGAGATGTTGTCGCCCGCCACCGATATTGCGCTACCGTGAGATTTTGTTCCAGCAAGCCCCGAAAAAAGACCATTAGCGACACCTATCACGAGTATCCTCCATTCAAAAACCAGCCGTGTTTGCCCACGTTCAATGCATGGGTGGCTAGTGCATCCAGTGTCTAAACTACACGCGAGTGTCAAATCGTCCGTGAATGGGCTACTGTGTGGGAGACGAGTCCGTGTCTGCCACTAACTGCGTCTATATCTAGGCGCTCGGTACATTGAGCGCTACCTCTTTCACATCACCAACGCCTACTTCCCTGCCATTAACGATTAATTTCGGAGTTGGACCCGGAATGAACCCGGATACCAAACCAACTGGGCTGGCAGTCGGCTGGAATGTACCGCCACCAAATCGATTCATAGCCACCACCTTGACTGCATACGTCCCATCAGGCACACCTGAGCCGGCCAGCGAAAGAACCTGCTTGCCTGCATTCAATTGGCCAAAGTCCTTCGCACCTACCACTGCTCCGTTTGAGTTCAGGAACTGAACCTGCATTCCTCTTGCATCCCGGGGAAGCTCCACCTGGAGCTGTCCACCGTCTCCGCCCTTCACATCAACCGCGCTCGCATTCAGCACCACTCGGTGCCCGAGGTATCCCGCGATTGAACCCATAGTTGCAGCATCACTCTGGGCCTTCATTTTCTCGTCAATCGAGATCAGCTTCTCTACCTGAGTAAACTGCGCTAACTGAACCGCAAACTCCTTACTATCCATCGGAGCTTCGGGATCTTGATTCTTCAGCTGGGTGACAAGCAAGGTAAGGAATTCATCTCTGCCAATCTGCTCATTCTTGTTCTTCGGGGTAAGCTGCACCCCTTGAGCAGTTGAGCCAGCCGTAACCTCACCTGTTGAACTCGTTGTCATATCTCGCTCACCTAAATCGCTTACGCTATCCAGTGGTCACTGCCACCCCCTGCTCCCGACCGATCGGTATCAGCGTCAGCTTTAGACCTGAGAGCAAGTTCATTGCCAATTGTATTATCAACTACTTGGGTGCCTTCGAAGGGCACGTTGTTCCGGTCGTCCTGGAAACTCCTGCCGTCCATCGTCTGCTGCCCGGTATTCATTTCCCCACCAAACTCATCCACCGTCACCGAGACCGTTACTGAATCAACCTCAAGACCGAGCTTGCGGAGCGCCCCCTGAAGCTCATGAGCGTGGTCTCGCAGAGCCTGAGCAACCTGTTGATTATCCGGAGAGATCCGCGCATGGAGCGTGCCTTCTCGAAGGCTCACATCAACCTTGACCTTTCCGAGATCAACTGGCTCCAGGTGTAGCGAGATTGTCTTGCCATCGCGTCCTCGCGCCGCCTCTTTAAGAGTAGCTTCAACTCGCTCTAGCATTCTGCCGATCTGCGGCCTCAAGAGGGGTTTTGACCGAGCGGACCCCTCACCTTGATTGGACTTTGTTTCTGTCACTGCACCTGCGCTCTGTATGGCCGGTGTTTGCTGCCTCAGCCGTGATGAATCGCCTCCATCGGCGCGCGCAATTCGCAGGCTCTCAAAGGCCTGTCGCAGGAGTGCCATCTGAATGGTGTTATCAGAGCGCGTTCCTTCGCGGCGTGTCTCCGGTGGAGCGGCGATCGTTGGCTCCTGCATCTCAGCCGATTCTACATCCTGTACTACCGGCTTCCTGCTTACCTCAGAAACCTTCTGGTGCTGTCCGAGTACCTCCTCGTCAAAGCTCTGCGAGCGCTGGGGATCACCTTCCGAACTAAAACGTTGCTGGTCACCTGGCTGCTCAGATGAGGTTAGGACTGGCGCATCTGCGCCATGAATACGTTCATCTGAAGTCTGCTGGATTTGCGTATGAGTGTTGGTGTTTTTGCGTATTTCTTGGCGATTTTCAACCTGTGGAACAATTCCCTGTAGTAGAGGATCCTCACCAACTTCTTCTTCTACCTTCTGCTCCGTTTCATGACGAGCTACGATAGCCACTGCACCATTGCCATCATCAAGCAATTTCGGAGCTGCGTTGCCATCTCCTACTTGATTGTCAGACGTCTGCGCTACTACCTCCGCGCTGCGCAAATCCTCTGCACCCTTTTGATTGAGCAGCACCTGATTAGTATCAAAGGCCTGCACTACC
>JBIKKR010000154.1:0-6935 GCA_044360225.1 Bdellovibrionota bacterium
GACCAACGGGTGCCGGAGGGTGTGTCGCTGCAGATAGCTCATCTGCCGACAACTGCCCATGATGCTGGTTCGCTCTGGCTCGAGTGCGCTCTGGATGCGAAGATACTGAGTGACCCGTTCGGTCTCGTGGCTGATTTTATAGCTCAAGCACGAGAGTATATCACATCAGGTACGGTGATACGAAAGACCACTCACGGGCAGGGATTTTGGGTCCCGCTATGAAGAATCGATCACTAACGAAAGACTATATCAACACTCATTGCTCTACTCCACAGCCGATAGATTCGTGGCTCTGCGCGCGATTCCATACGATTGACCAGAGCGATTCACCAGTTTTTTGCAGATTATCGCGACCGTCTATGACGATATCGGCTACCGCTTTACTGGGCTCGCAGAATTCCTGATGCATCGGCTGCACTGACTCGTTCCATTGAGCGTTTGTCGATTCGACACTACGACCCCGTTCGCGCGCGTCACGTTCAACACGACGTTGTCTGCGCACCTCCTCAGGAGTATCAATAAATATTTTGAGGTTAAGCAGTGTGCAAAGCTCAGCATTGGCAAACACCAGAACCCCTTCAACGATAATTATCGGTTTGGGATCTATGCGAGTGGTCCGGAGTGGATCACGACAGTGGGTGGTGAAATCGTACAGCGGTGCATCAATGACGTTGCCGCGCCGGAGCTGCTGCACGTGGGCGATGAGAAGGTTAAATTCAAGCGCCGCAGGGTGATCGTAATTGAGAGTAGCTCGTTGTTCAGGGGGCAGATGCTCTTGAGACCTGTAGTAACGATCAAGCTCAATAACAACAACTCGCTCGCTCCCTCCAACGTGAACCAGCTGCCGGGCGATCGTTGTTTTACCACTCGCGGTACCACCAGCAATTCCAACGATAAAAGGTTTCATATCAATCCATCTCGCGCATCGTGAGTTGCATCACTCATTTCTATCAGCAGATCATATCCCGTCACTTAGCCTGGTCCTTGAGGACACTATCCTGTTTTGTTGTTATCCGTGAGCGCTTAAAAAATTCGCGAAGGACTGATTCACACTCGGCTGAGCGAGTTCCCGTAATTACTCGTACGGCTGTGCCGAGTCGTGTGTCCTGACTTAAATCGTAGAGCGATCCAACAGCTCCCTGTTTAGAATCGCCAGCGCCGAATATAATCGTTGGGATCCGTGCTAGGCGGATCGCGCCGAGACACATGGTGCATGGCTCTAGGGTTACACACAGTACGCACTCTGAGAGGCGCCAGTTGTCGAGAACACGGGTGGCAGCGTTAATAGCGTGGATCTCTGCGTGCGCGATAACGGTCTTATCGGCCTCGGTGGTGTTGTGACCCCGAGCGATTATTTGGCCCTTATGGGCGATAACTGCTCCGACAGGTACCTCATCGATTGCAGCAGCCGCGACCGCTTCAGCGAGCGCTTCTTGCATCAGGAAATCAACAAAATCGGGGGTAAGCTGCATCGTGAGTCTGGTTGCTATGTAGGCACCTACCTCGCAGGGTGCCCCCTAACGATTGCAGTGTCAAGTTTGCAGGCTGGGTTACCGGGGCATCTCAGTTCTCATCCATTTCAAGAGGCCAAAAATACACGGGAAGAGCTGTGTCAGAAAACAAAGCTGCAAATCGAAGTCAGATGTAACGAACGAGGGGCTCTCAAGCAGTGTATTTTGATATTTTGTGGTGAGAACTAGGCCTGTGCTCGGGCGGCTAAACGCGTCGCAGCATCGAGGAATTCGAGCTGCTCTGCGGTCTTCGCACCAAGGACAATCCTCTGCACAACCGCGAGGAATTCAGGGGCCCTGTCTGCCCAGCTATGCCGTGCCTGGAGTGCCTGCTCGACTACAGAGCGATACCTGCTGGAATCTGAGAACGTTGCGAGCGCCCAGTGCGCTGTATTGGCGAATGCCGTAGCTGAGTAGTCGTGACACAGGAAGCCTGTCCCGTTACCTGTGGCAGGATCGAAATTGGTAATCGTAGCGCCGATTCCTCCAACGCTGCGACCAACAACCGGAGTTCCAACAGCGAGAGCCTCAAGCTGTGTGATGCCTCCCGGCTCAAAGCGCGAGGGCATGAGAAACAGGGTGCTTGCAGTCATGATCTCAAGAGCAGTTGAATGCGAGATGTAATCACACACGGTCGCAATGCGTCCCGGATAGCGGTGATGCAGATACCGCGCTGCATCGAGCAGGGCTGTCGCTGAGGGATCGCCGTTGGTAACGGGTCCCGCGATAATAATCTGCGTGGTTGGGTGGCGTGTAAGGATCTCTTCAAGCATCGAGTGTGGTGTGTGATCAACGAGGCCCGACAACAGATTGAGACCCTTCTGCTCCGCAAGACGTCCAACAAAGCTCAAAATCTGAGCATCAGCGTTGATGGTTAATCCAAGGGCACGTTGCACGTTGTGACGAACGTGGGCCTTAGCCGCAAGGATGTCGTCGACATCACTTAAGGCTTGGCTTGGCTGCCTCGCGCACGTTGCAAGAAAAGCATCGATATCGTTGCGGTTTATTCCGTTGCTCACTCCAAAAACGAGTTGACGCTTGTGTGCAAGGACACGTTCAAGTCCATCGCCGCCGCCGTGCGATACAAGTGCCCGAGCATAAGGCTGACTTACGGTGAGGACGCCGCCGCTACAGTGTTGTGCGGCAGCCATGGTAAGGTTCATTAGATCATCACGGTGCGGATCGCGGAATCCAAAGTAGTGCTCAGGCGCCAGCCCAAAGAGTGGCCAGAGGTCTTCATCGCCGAAATGGAGCGGGAGACGCCCGTGGTAGTCTGCGCCGCCGTTGTGGATCATGTGGATCGCTTGTGCGTGCTGGAGCCATGAGACACCTCGGTAGCGCGGGTCGAGCGCCAGGAGACTCGGAACGCACGCAGTCATCCAATCGTTTGAGATCAGCGCCGCTGGGCGGATATCGAGCGCTTCCGTTGCGATCGTTTCAAGAGCAGCGCGAGAGAAGATGATGGCGCGTCTGAGCTGCTCATCGGCATATACCGGTTGGTAGAGACGGTCAAAAGCGGCTGCGTTTGCGATCAGTATGAGCCGCAGAGCGCCACTCTCAGCGCTGTACACCGTGCACGGAACTCGCGTCGCTGGACGCTTGTGGAGTCCCGTGCCACGGATGTGGGTAGGGCCAAGTTCAACCGTTATAGAGCAGCGGTAGCGTGGAATGACTCGCTTTGAACCGAGCGTTACGCCATCACGGAGCAGCTCCTCGGCTGACCGGTGCTTGTTGCCATGAGCGTAGCGGTAGAGAGGGGCAATAATCGTTACGGGGACGCCGCGCTCTGTGAGTTCACGTGGAAGTCCGGTGATTACGTGCGCGAGGCCGCCAGCAGCGGCGTGCGGCCCCTCGGGAGTTATGAATACAAGCTCGCCAACGCCGTACGAGGCGCTTAAACGCTGAGCGAGTTCCTGCTCTCCGGTAGAGTATAGAGTAGCTATGGTTGTTTCGAGTAGCTCGCACGTAGCGCGTGAGTGCCCCGTTTCGGCGGCCACGATCGCTCCGAGCGAGAGGTGCGGTGCTTCGGTGCTAAACCACCTAGCGATATCTCGGGCGTGTGCTGGATTGGTGAGCAGCTCGTGAGCTTGAGCGATCGCTTGATTTCGAATGCCGCGCCGAACCTCGAACTCAGCGGCGATGGTGTTCGGATCGTCGTGTGCGATGGTGAAGGTTACGTCATCGACCCGTGGACGTCCTAACCATAGTAGCTTCTGAGTGTTGTCGATTCTGGCGAAGAAGGTAACGCCATACGAGCCGTGAATCGGAGCGTTGAGTGTGGCGCTACACGTGAGCGTGAGGATGCCGTTATGAGCGGTAGTTAGAAGTGGCTCGACTAAGGCTATCTGCTCATCCTGCCACGGTTTGGCTAGGTCGTCGTAGCTTCCCCAGTGGGCATAGAGCGCTACTGGCGGAGTCGGTAGGCTTTCAAGTGCTCCGCTCGCAGATCTTCTCTGGTAGGTTGCGGGTATAGAAGCCACGCCTGTTAGAGCTACGGAGTTGCCGATCGTCCTGGCTTGAACCTTGAGTGTGCGCGAGAGCGCAGAGCGGATCGATTCTGAAAGAGCCTCGTTACGTTCGGCATCAAATCGGTTGTCTGGCTCGGTGATGACTAGGGTAGGAGCGTCATCGAGGTCAAAGAGAAGCGTTGGTGCCAGGGTAGCCAGTACGCGCACGTTCGCTGCACGGCTGATTGATTCCGGGGAGACGCTAGGTTGTTCATTTGGCTGGGGATGCAGAATAAAATCGCTCGGATGAATTCGCATTGGCGATGGCAGGGTGGCAGGGCAGGCGTCGATGATCGCTCTAAGGCGCGTTGCGATGGTCGGATCGGCGATAGTTGAGAGGTTCTGGTTGATAGTCTGAGTAAGAAGGATATGCGTGGGAGAGTCGGCCTTAATCGATACCGAGCGCGGCAACCGGTGTTGACCCAGCCTAGTGATGGAAAACGTAGTTGCATCCGGAAGGAGGTCAATCAGGGCGGTAACTTGCGAGGAGTTTGCCGGGTTGTACGGGGTGGCATGCGGCACAGGAGATACCTCCACGCCACGAAGGCGAGCTATAAGCGCTCGGTAATCTGCTCGGGGCAGCTGTATTTGAAAGCGTAAAGTCTCGCTCGCAGGTAAATCTCTATACATATCATAGGGATGATGATCTCGGAGGGGGAATCGATGCCTACTTTTAGGTCCCGCAATCTGTTATAATACAGCATTCTGTTTTGGTTGGGAGCATCGTGAGATATCAGACACACGTAGGAAATGCGGGTCTTGCTGATGTAGTGCAGCTATCGGCATCGCCATTGCCACCGCAGTGGACAGAGGTAGACCTGGCGCAATTGCAATGTCCGCAGAACCAAGATCGTCCCCAAACAGCATCTCTGCTCTCAACTGAGGCAACGACCACTACCAATACTGATTCCCCAAGGCTATCGCTTGCGGAATGTTGGCATTACTTCAGAGATATAGCTAGGACTACGTTTTGGTTGGCGCCTAGGGCGATGCATCGGGCTAATTGGCGCTGCGCAACGTCGTCACTGGCTTTAAGTGCGAGCGAGGGCGCGGTAGCTTGGGCGGTTTGGTGGAGTACCGCGCGGCTCTTTGAGTTGGGTAGTAGCACCTTAACAAATGAAGCTTTGATGCAGGCTGGAACCCTCATCGGTGGTCTCTGTTTCTTGCAAAAATGTCGCCGCGATCTAGTTGATTGGACTAATCAAAGTCTTAGTATTGCGATGCGCCGAACCCATTTACAGGATCTGATTACCGGCGTGACGAATCAGGGGAAAAACCAGGACGATAAAGTTAAAGAAACAGAGGGTCGGTTTATTGATAATAGCCAAGCCCAAATTTGGGTGCCGTCTGGACTAAGTCGATATCTGAGCGATCTTATCGGCTCTATATCTACATTTTCAGTGATGACGCTGTCGATCGCGTTTCAGGCTCCACTCGCTGTTCGAATTGCGGTAGGCGTGATGATTGTACCTAAGGTAGTAGCACTGATTGTGAATACCTCAAGGTATGAAAAGGATACGGTCAAATATTGGCCCGCAGCAGCTAGCATGCGAGCGATAGGAGAAATAATATTTAGTCGAGACTACTCCGGGGATTCTCTGATAAGTGGCTTCTATAATTCATTGCAGCGTCGTTTTTGGGACTCTCGGCAACAAATTGATCGAGCAGAGCAGGAGCGTTCTAACGAGATGGCTATGTATAATCTCGTAGCTAATGGTGTTTATGGTCTAGGCATTTTCCTTACATTTAGGACCCTCATTTTGGACGGAGCTGGAAGCATCCCCGATGTGATCTATTTATTCGGGATCGTCAATCAGCTCTATATATCTGGAGATTCATTGGCAGAGAGGTTTGCACTTGTAAAGAAAGCAGGGGTGTACTTAAAGGAGTGGATGAATTTTGTCGATATCGCTTCGACGGGTACTAGTCTTGATCTATCGAATACTCCTGTAGGTGTACAGTTGCAAGGAGTTGTTCTGGTAGATCAAAATACAGCAGCGCCGATTAGTACAGTACCCGATGTATCGATACAGTCCGGCGCAATCTTAGTAGTGCTCGGAGATTCGGGGTCAGGTAAGACTGCTTTGATGCGTACGCTTGCGGGCCAACCAGGGGGCATAGCTCAAGGACGTTTTGCAATTAACTTAGGCACGGAAACACTGAGCAGGGATGAATATTCACGGGCGAGCATAACAGGCGGAATCGGTTTCTATCATCAGAATCATCCAAAAATTGCCGCACTACAGGTACAAGAACTACTGAACCTGAAAGAGTGGACTTCAGGCTTCCAAGAGCTCTGCGGTATCTTCAAGGAGTTTTACGGGAGTGACTCCGTAGCTAAAATTAAAGAGAATTTGAGTGAGCCCTTCGGCAATGGTAATTTTTCGGATCAGGAGCAAGAGATGCTCTTTCTCCTTGCTGCTCTCATTCGTGGTAGTGGGCTGGTTTTGATAGATGGTTTGTCAGATGTGATAGATAAACCAAGAAAATTAGTCATGATTGTCAAAGCTCGCGATGCCTTGTTTCGCCAGCGGGAGAGAAAGCCTCTTCCAACGCTCATTATTTCAGCACGACTAGAGGAAGGGTCTTCAGTTCCACAGGAAGTAGAAGGGCATACGTGCACGAGTGTGCGTTTGAGTGCGATGCCTGACGCAAGTACCTAAGCCCCCTACGGCAAATATTCAAACTCAATCTTCTTAACGAAGGGCGCGAGACCGGCGACGGCTGGTGGAGTGCGGAGCTTCCGCTGGGCCCTGTTGGAGTTACCAGTAGTCTTCGAGGAACGACAAAAAAATTTGTCAGCCGTCAACCCACTCTGTTCTTGGGATTCGTTGGTGATGAATGGCGGACTAGAGAGCCCGCACTTGTGAACGTTCGTATCGAAGGGCACTAGTCCAGCGATACCCTACCAAACCAT
>JBIKKR010000021.1:0-26427 GCA_044360225.1 Bdellovibrionota bacterium
GGTTAACGCGATTTTCTAAGAGAGAGGAAGTATGAGTTTGTTAAAGATTTCAGATCTGCACGCAAGAATTGAGGGTGATGGACGTGAGATCCTCAAGGGGATCTCGCTTGAGATTAAGCCGGGTGAAGTGCACGCCATCATGGGAGTGAATGGATCTGGTAAAAGCACCTTGGCGAATATCCTTGGCGGTAAAGAGGGATACGACGTCACCTCTGGCTCGGTAACGTTTGATGGTAAAGACCTTCTTGAGATGGACCCAGAGATTCGTGCACGGGAGGGACTTTTCCTTGCATTTCAGTATCCCGTAGAGCTGCCCGGAGTTATGACGACCTATTTTTTGAGAACGGCCCTCAATGCTGTTCGTGAGCACCGTGGTCAGCCGCAGATCTCGGTTCGTGAGTTTGCTTCGTTTGTGAAGGAAAAGGCAAAGCTGTTGGAATTGAGCGACGAGCTCCTTCAACGAGCCGTGAACGAGGGAGTCTCAGGTGGTGAGAAGAAGCGTAATGAGGTGTTTCAGATGGCTGTGCTTGAGCCCAAGCTCGCTATACTCGATGAGACCGATTCAGGGCTCGACATCGACGCGTTGCAGACCGTGGCCCAAGGCGTGAATCGTCTGCGTTCTCCTGAGCGCGGGATCCTGGTGATTACTCACTATCAGCGCCTGCTCAATTACATTGTTCCGGACGTTGTACACGTGATGATTGATGGGCGTATCGTTCAGTCTGGTGGCAAAGGGCTCGCGCTTGAGCTTGAGCAGCGCGGCTACAATGAGTTCCGCAACGATGTGCGCGGTACAGTAGCTGCCTAGTCTCTAGTACATGAGGTAACCGATGAGTTCTGAATTACGAAAGCTGCACGAGAACGGTGTGCAGAGCGATTGGGCGGATGTTGCCATGGACGAGGCTAGAAAGGTGCATAGCTTGCATAGTGGCCTCCCTTTAAACGTAGTAAAGCGTGTGACAGAGGCGCGTTCAACGTGGAGCAAGCTGCTCTTCCCAACTCCCAAGCTTGAGGCCTGGAAGTATACCAATCCTGATCCGATCGCTCGTGGGCCGTTTGTCCTCGCTGCGACTCGCAAATCATCGAAGGATAACGGGGGTGAAGTCTCTGAGCTGCTGAGCAGGGCAGAGGTGCAAGGTTTTGAGCGAGTCAGTCGTATCGTGTTTGTAGACGGGGCGTTCTCGGCGCAGCACTCAAGTGTGCTTAGTGAGCCAGGAGTAACAGTTTCGCGCCTCCTTGATGGGAGCGGCAGCTCTGATAATATTGGGGAACTTGGACAACACCGTGAGGATGCTTTTTCGGCGCTGGCCACTGCACTCTTGTCGGATTGTATATCGGTCTCTGTTCGGCCGAATCACAATGCTGAGGTGCCGCTTCACATTGTTCACGTAATGACTACTGGTGGAGCTGACACCGTTACTACTCCACGGATATATGTAGAAGCGGGTGATAGCTCGCGTGTAACGGTCGTTGAATCGCATATCGGAGCAGCGGGTATTCGCTACCTCTCTTTGCCGGTCGTCGAGCTAATCGCTGGGCCGGGTGCTGCCATCGATTACTACAAGATTCAGGTTGAGTCGCAGCATGCATTCCACATTGCGGGAGTGACGGCTGTCCAGTCTGTCGATGCGCAGATTAGAACTCACATATTCTCGTTCGGTGGGGCGCTGGTTCGTAATAACGCCCAAGCGCTGCTCAAGGGATCAGGGTCGCAGGCGGTGCTCAATGGGCTCTCGGTTTTGGCGGGCAGTCAGCACGTTGATAATGCAACGTTGATTCATCACATAGAGCCGCATTCTGAGAGTCGTGAGCACTTTAAGGGTATCTACCGTGATTCAAGTAAGGGGGTCTTCTCAGGGACTATCACTGTTGAGAAGATAGCACAGAAGACAAACGCATTTCAGTCGAATCAGGCGCTCTTGCTCTCATCTGATGCGAGTATTGAATCTCGTCCTCAGTTAAAGATCTGGGCAGACGACGTCAAGTGCACCCACGGTGCAACGGTGGGGCAGCTCGATGCTGATGCGCTCTTCTATCTCCGCTCACGTGGAGTAGGGGAGAAGGAAGCGAAAGCGTTTCTCGTACATGCCTTTGCGAGCGAGGTGCTAGTTTCCGTGAATGCGGCTCCTGTCAAAGCGTACGTTGAGAAGCTCATCAGCGAAAAACTTGAGGCGAATTCTCACTAGTTGCTAGTAGAGCGCCGAATCGCTTGGATACGGTAGTGGTAATGGAAGCGATTACCTTCAAGGGCCTGGAGTTCCTATCATACTGGTACATGCAACGTGGCTTTACCGATAAAAACGATTGCCTTGATTCGCTACAGGGAGCAGAGGTGCCGATTCGTCAGGTGGACCGGAGAGAGTCGCAGTTTCAGACACTAGGGCACCAGCACGCACCTGATTGGGATGTTTTTGCTCTCGCGGAGCATTATTGGACCCTTTGCAGTAGTGGAGGACGGTCGTATCCTGGGGGCCTCTCATTACGAAGTGTGGGGAGTGAGAACGGCACAATCGTCAGCTTGTTTACGGTTGATGCAGAGACGAATTATTCAGACTGAGACCACGGGTAAAACTTTATGGCGATGTCCACGAACAAAACGTTCCTTGTGCTCTCGCTGGTACTCTCCTTCACGCGATGTTCCATGGCTGATGATCGCCTTATTCTGTTTCCACACAGAGTTGGACGGATTACAGAAAGTACCACCGAAACAGAGCTGGCCAAGATCTATGGCAGAAAGAACGTATCCCGTAGAATTCGGCCCTGGGGTGACATCGGATACAGTTGCGCGACAGTCCTCTTTGAGGGCACTGACAGGGAGGCTAGTATTTTCTGGCGAGATGAGTCCCTTGAGTATTCAGCTAAGGGATCAAGCTAAGAACGAGCGACGTGCGATTCTCTTCCTCCGCGGAGAGTTCCAGCTGCGGTTTCTATTGAGACCAATTCTGAGAAAGTGAGTACATTCTGGAGAACGATTGATGGGGTTTTTGTGGGCATCAGTCTGCTGAACCTCGAGAACATCAATGGCGCGCCGATAGAGTTTGAAGTCAGTCCAAGTTGTTTTGATGGAGGCATCTTGAACTGGAATGGAGGAAGGCTTCAAAGAGCTAAAGACCTGTTGGGGTATTCTCGCGTTTCTTATCCTCTGGAAGAGTTAGAAAAACTGAAGAGAAAAAGCACGGTCTCTTCGAAAGACGTGAGCGACTCCTTAAAAAAGAGAATGTTTTTGAGGAATATCGACTTTTATTTTCCGCATTCTGATAGCTGAATGGGAGGCATAGCAATTGGTGGCTCTGGAGGCGCTGGTACATTATCCGCGAACATTTATGAATAATCTCAACCCCGCCTTGCAACGATAACAAACGAGGTGGCTTATGTAGAGATGAAGCCAAAGACGGCAGTTGTGGGACTGAAAATAGTGATTTTACCCAAAATAGCCTCGGTTTTGAATTTTAGGTGCTGACCCTGACGGTGCCAGTTGCGCCGCGGAAAAGTTCAAAAAACTTCGTGCTTTTGGGCATCTGCGGCGCTTCCAGCGACCTTAACTGCTCTCTCTGGTTTGAATCGCAGTCAGGGTCAATAAGCCTCGATTCATATATGAATCTAGGATAAAAGCAGCTAGTTCCGCGTATTCGTGACCTCTTACAGGGAGCAGATAGCTGTGATGTCCTAGATGCCCCCTTTTGACTCATAAATCATGTCCTCGAAGGGGCATTTGCTCTGGAGATATTTTTCTGCTACGGTTACCCCCTATGGTGAGTCCCCACCGATGCAAAAGGGGATGGCCGATAGTACAGTTTCCTCTTACCGCTAAAGAACGTGAGGCTGCTTCTCCTTACGTAAGGCATGTGCCAAGCGGGCTTCTTCTGGGGAAGGCTTGCTGATTTCATTAGGGATTTGTTCATGAGTGATAAGGTTGCTGATGCTCCGTCAGGGCTTATTTCGCGCGGCGTGGAGTACGTCTCCGAGAGCGTTGAAGAGCTTAAGAAGGTTCACACTCCAACTCGTCAGGAAACGATGAGGCTGACAGGGGTGGTGGTTATGATCATAGTATTCATTTCCATGTGTCTCTTTGTGATGGACTTGGCATTCAACTGGATCATGGCGAAGATGGTAGGTTAAGCGGCTCCGGCCGCGATACCGGGTGGAGAGAGTGTCGGAATAGACGGTAGAAGAAGGATTATGGAAGCAACTGGCACAACAGAGCAGAAGATGAACTGGTACGTTGTTCAGGCGTACGCTGGATTTGAGAGTAAAGCCAAGCAGGCGCTCGAGGAGCGGATCCGCCTCAACAAGATGACCCATCTGTTCGGTGAGGTCCACGTTCCTCAGGAGACGGTTGTCGAGCTCGTAAAGGGGCAGAAGAAAACTTCTACGCGCAAGTTCTTCCCAGGCTACATTCTTGTTCAGATGGTGATGAATGAGGAGAGCTGGCATCTCGTGAAGGAGACCCCAAAAATCAATGGATTTGTAGGGGATCCAACGAATCCTCAGCCGATGAGCGAGGAAGAGGTTAAGCGGATTTTCAGTCAGGTTGAAGAGGGTGCTGCATCACCGCGGGCCAAGATGAACTTTGAGCAAGGTGATGCAGTCAAGGTTATCGATGGACCATTCGCCGAGTTCAATGGGACGATCGAAGAGGTTCGGCCAGAGCGTGGCAAGGTTAAGGTGCTAATTAGTATCTTCGGTCGAGCTACGCCAGTGGAGCTGGATTTCATGCAAGTTGAGAAGTGCTAACGGAGTGTGAGAGATACAGCGCTGCTGATAAGGTCCAGTGTGCGAGATTTAAGAGAGTTTTTACGTAGTAAGAGGTGTTGAAGATGGCAAAGGAGATTACGACATACATCAAGCTTCAGGTGACGGGTGGTCAGGCTAATCCTGCTCCCCCGATTGGTCCGGTACTTGGACAGCACGGCGTCAACATTATGGAGTTCTGCAAGCAATTCAACGCAAAGACGCAGAAGCAGCAGGGCGAGGTCGTGCCGGTTATCATCACTGTGTACAAGGATCGTTCTTTCACGTTTGAGCTTAAGACTGCACCAGTGTCCTACCTGATTAAGAAGGCGCTGAAGCTGGATAAGGGGTCGGCAGTTCCGAACAAGGATAAGGTTGGTAAGATTACCAAGGCGCAGGTGTACGAGATCGCCAAGCAGAAGATGCAAGATCTCAACTGCTACGATGAGGAGGCTGCCTTCAAAATCGTTGCGGGAACAGCAAGAAGTATGGGGGTAGATGTTATCAATTAGCCCCGCAGATATTGACATCTGGGCGGTTAATCCCTAGGCTACCGGCTCCTTGTATCCCAAGGTAACGCCTTGTGTGCTAAGTAGGCAGGGGCAGCAGGTAGGCAACGGAAAACCGCCTGGAAAAACGAAGGGTTGCGGATAACGTAGCTATAGAGTGTTGAAGTAAGAGATTTATGGCGCGCAAAAAGGAAGGAAAGAGAGTTCGGGCAGCGCGGGCGAAGGTCCAGTCCGGTAAGTTTTATTCGCTTGAAGAGGGCTGCACAGTAGTAGCAAGCACTGCTTCTGCAAAGTTCGATGAGACAGTTGAGGTCGCTGTACGGCTTGGAGTCGATCCGAAGAAGGCCGACCAGAACGTGCGAGGTTCGATCGCTTTGCCTCATGGACTGGGTAAGAATGTCCGCGTTCTTGTATTTGCCAAGGGCGACAAAGCTCAGGAGGCACAGGCAGCTGGGGCTGATTTCGTCGGAGGTGACGATCTCGTTGAGAAGATCAAGGGAGGGTTCTTTGATTTTGACAGCGTGATTGCCACACCAGATATGATGGCGCAGGTTGGTAAGGTTGGTAAGCTTCTTGGACCGCGAGGGCTTATGCCATCTCCCAAGGTGGGCACTGTTACCTTTGACGTAGGTGATACGGTGAAGTCAGTTAAGTCGGGGCGTGCAGAGTACAGGGTCGATAAGGCTGGAATCGTTCATGCATCAGTCGGTAAGGCTTCATTTGGCGCTGCCAAGATCATGGAGAACGCGCAGGCGCTCTTCCAGGCGCTCAATAGAGCTAAGCCTTCGTCGAGCAAGGGTGTTTATCTTCAGAGTGCTTCGATGTCTTTGACGATGGGGCCAGGTGTGGCGCTTGATGTTGCGCCTCTCAGGGCCTAATTGATAAAGACGGGCTCAAGAGAGTGCACCGGGCAGTTTAGAAAGGGATTGGTAGTATGGATAGTGCAGAGAAGCAAGCCGAGTTAGATCTTCTGGTAGGGAAGTTCACGAACGCTCAGGTCGTGGTGTGCGCGGATTATCGTGGGCTCACGGTGGCCAAGATAACGCAGCTTCGTCGCGAGCTACGCGCGGCCGGCTCAGAGGGGCGGGTTGTTCGTAATACGTTAGCGCGGCTTGCAGCAACCAAGACGGCAACGGACGCTAAAGCAGGTGAGTTGGAGAATTTCTTGGGCACGATAGTTGGACCGACGCTCGTGGTAACCTGTGACCAAGATCCGATTGCACCGACGAAGGTACTGGCAAAGTTTGCGAAAGAGAACGCTGATAAATTTCGAGTGAAAGGGTGTTGGCTGGATGGCGCGTACGTCGATGCGGCAGGGGTTGATTCGTTGTCGAAGATGCCTGGTCGTGAGGAAACGTTCGCCATGTTGCTGGCCCTCATCAATGAGCCTGCAACGCGGCTGGTGCGACTAATGTCGGAGCCTAGCGCGCAGGTGGTACGTTCGATCGAGGCCTACCGCAAGAAGCTCGGAGGAGAAGATTCAGCTGCAGCGTAGACCGTTGTAGTTGGGTAGGATAATAGGGACTGTTTAAGTTTAGTTGTGTCGTTAGTAAAGGAGTAAAACCATGTCAGAAGGCTACACGTTTGAAGGCGTTGTGGATTACATCAAGGGGATGTCCCTGATGGATGCTGCCAAGATGGTAAAGAAGCTGGAAGAGGAGCTCGGCGTAAGCGCTGCCGCTCCTGTTGCAATGGTAGCTGGAGGTGTTCCAGCTACTGGCGGAGCTGCCGCTGCTGAGGAGAAGACCGAGTTCACGATTATGCTTGATGATGCCGGTGCCGAGAAGGTGAAGGTTATCAAAGTTGTTCGCGAAATCACGGGACTTGGCCTCAAGGAGGCTAAGGACCTCGTTGACGGTGCTCCAAAGCTCGTTAAGGAGGGTGTGGCTAAGGCTGAGGCTGAGGACTTCGTCAAGAAGCTCAAAGAGGCTGGAGCTAAGGCTTCGCTCAAGTAGTCCAGACATCCCCGGTAGGCGGGGCGTCAGTTTGGTCAGGCGCTTGGAACTTTCCTAGATCGCCCGGCCAAAAAGCTGCCTTGCTTGTTCGGGGGGATCTCAGGGGCTTCCATTGGGAGCCACTTTGGCCTAGTATCGGGTTTTGTCGGGTTCCGGCAAATCCCGATAAAATTTAGTTAGGTAGCGAGCTTGTGCGAGATCCCTGTCGTTTGCATGCGCCAAAAGCGTGAGTAAACACAGGGATGAGCTGTGTTCCCCACGAGAGCTCAGGGGAAGATGGCAGTTCATAAGACACGCGCAGGTTATCTACGCTGAATGTTATTCTCCAAAATGCTCGGTTGGTCCGCGTGGTGGGTCAGTCGTAGTGAATTGGGGGAAGAGACGCTGAGCTCATCAGGTCCGTAGTTCGGGGCCGATGAGCTCTTGCTGTTAGAGTCACTTACGTATGACATCCAAAATCAAGACCAACCTTCGCCTCCGCAAAACGTATTCAAAAATCGGTGAGATAGCAGAGATTCCGAATCTGATTGGAATTCAGAGAAGCTCCTACGAAAGATTTCTACAGTCCTCAGTTGAGGCTGATAAGAGAGAGGATATAGGCCTTCAGAAGGTCTTTAAGTCGGTGTTCCCGATACGAGATTACAATAACACCGCATCTCTTGAGTTCGTTTCATACAATCTTGGTACTCCCAAGTACGATATGGACGAATGTCGTGATCGCGGAATGACGTGGGCCGCACCTCTACGGGTCACGATCCAGCTGGTCCTGTGGGATGTAAATCCTGAGACAGGAGCGCGGCACTTGAGCGCCCTGAAAGAGGATGTCGTGTATTTCGGTGAGATTCCGCTGATGACCGAGCGAGGAACGTTCGTGATCAACGGAACAGAGCGTGTAATAGTGAGCCAGCTCCACCGCTCGCCTGGCGTGTTCTTCGATCATGATGATGGTAAGAGTCACGTGTCTGGGAAGTTGCTCTATTCGGCTCGAATTATCCCGTATCGTGGTTCATGGATCGACTTCGAGTTCGACGTGAAGGATATCCTCCACGTGCGCATTGACCGTCGTCGTAAGCTTAATGCAACGGTCTTGTTACGTGCGCTCGGTATGTCAGCCGATGACATCCTTGGTTCATACTTCAAGACCGATACAGTAGTTTTTGGAAAGCGCGGAGTTGTTACCAAGGAGTTCAAGGCTGACCAGCTTGATGGAGAGAAGGCTTTCCGTGAGATTAAGGAAGGTGGCAAAGTTCTCGTTAAGCAAGGTGGTAAGTTTAACAAGGCAGTTATCCGCCGTCTTCGAGAGGCAGGCGTAACAGAGATCGAGATATCGCCTGATTCCGTTCCGGGAATGGTTGCTGCAGAGACGGTCGTTCAAGCAACAGATAATGTAGTTAACCCCAAGACCGGTGAGGTTATCGCTGAGAAGGGCGAGGTACTGGTCGGTTGGGATATCATTCGTGAGCGCGTCGGGTCCGCTGTGTTGGAGCTCGATGAGAAGGACGCTAAGGCTATCTGCGGCCAGTTCGAGGTTATTGTCAACGCTGGAGACGAGCTGAAGGCCGACAAGATTAATTCGAAGGGCGAGGTAGTTGAGAAGGGCGCGATTACGGCACAGCGTGAGCTTGGGCTTGATCGTATCCGCGTGCTGTACATGGAGGATAACCATATTGGAGAGTCGCTCTGGAAGACTCTTATCTCCGACAAGATGGCTGGAGATAATTCGCTATACTCGCGCCTCTCTGGCCGACCAACGATCGACAGTCTTGTCGAGATTTACCGCCGCTTGCGACCTGGGGATCCACCACGTCCTGAGACGGCGCAGGCCACGTTTAAGAACCTATTCTTCAATGCGGACCGCTATGACCTATCGGATATAGGTAGGTACAAGCTCAATCACAAGCTCTACATCTCGCAGGGCCGTGAGGCTCCTCCGATGGATCAGGGCGTGCTCTCTCCAGATGATATCAAGGAGACGGTGCGTTATTTGCTTGAGCTTCGCAATTCGACTGATGCGCAGCGCTACTCGATCGACGACATCGATCATCTTGGTAACAGGCGTGTTCGCGCAGTTGGAGAGCTGATCGAGAATCAATACCGTATCGGCTTGGTCCGAATGGAACGAGCTGTTCGAGAGCGTATGGGTATGCAGGATATCGATACCCTCGTTCCGCAGGACCTGATTAACTACAAGCCTGTAGCGGCGGTGGTCAAAGAGTTTTTCGGATCGTCGCAGCTCTCGCAGTTCATGGACCAAACCAATCCGCTCTCAGAGATTACGCACAAGCGTCGTCTCTCAGCGCTTGGACCAGGTGGTCTTACACGTGATCGCGCGGGCTTTGAGGTGCGTGACGTTAATGCAACGCACTACGGCCGTATCTGCCCGATTGAGACTCCGGAAGGTCCGAACATCGGACTGATCGCGTCGCTTGCGGTGTACGCGCGTGTCAATGAATTTGGGTTCATAGAGACTCCGTACCGAGTGGTTGATAACAACCACAAGGTGACGGGCGATATCGTCTACCTGTCAGCTCTTGAAGAGGAGCGGGAGACGATCGCTCCAGCAAGTATCGGGATGGACACCAAGGGTAATCTCACTGAATCGGCTATTCCAGTCCGTCGTAACGGTGAGTACCTCTTGGTACCACCGGAGGAGGTTTCCAAGCTTGATGTGAGTCCGAAGCAGATCGTGAGCGTGGCTGCTTCGTTGATCCCTTTCCTCGAGAACGATGACGCGAATCGCGCCTTGATGGGTTCGAACATGCAGCGTCAGGCGGTGCCGTGCTTGATTGCGCAGGCACCTCTTGTTGGAACCGGTATGGAGCACGTAGTTGCTCGTGACTCGGGTGCAACAATCGTTGCAAAGAGAGCAGGAACTGTAATGTCAGTCGAGTCCGAGAGGATCGTAATTAAGGCTGATAAGGTTTCTGATGAGTCACTCGACACAGGAGTTGACATCTACAAGCTCGTCAAGTACCGCCGGTCAAACCAGAATACCTGCATAACTCAGCGACCGATCGTTCGCGCTGGCGAGCATATCGGAGAGAATGAGGTTATCGCTGACGGTCCGAGTACGGATATGGCGGAGCTCGCGCTCGGCCAGAACTGTCTCGTGGCGTTCATGCCGTGGAATGGATACAACTTCGAGGACTCAGTTCTCATTAGCGAGAACTTGGTCAAAAAGGATGTATTTTCATCAGTACACATCGAGGAGTTCGAGTGTATTGCCCGAGATACAAAACTCGGCAAGGAGGAGATCACTCGCGATATTCCGAACGTAGGAGAGGATGCGCTTCGCAACCTCGACGAATCAGGAATCATCCGCATCGGTGCTGAAGTTCGCCCAGGTGATATCATCGTCGGTAAGATTACGCCAAAGAGCGAGACGCAGCTTAGCCCTGAGGAGAAGCTTTTGCGAGCTATCTTCGGAGAGAAGGCAGGCGAGGTTCGTGATAGCAGCTTGAAGCTCCCACCAGGAGTTGAGGGTACTGTGATTGCGGCGCAGGTGTTCTCGCGTAAAGGTACCGATAAAGATGAGCGCACGATCGAGCTTGAGAAGCGTGACATTGCCCGTCTTGAGCAGGATCAGAAGGATGAGATCAAGATTCTCAAGGATACAGCCCTCAAGGGGATTGTCAACGCGCTCGTTGGTCGTACGACGACGGCACGGCTCGTTGATGATAAGCGCTCTGAATTAATCAAGAAGGGTGAGGCGCTCACGGCGGAGGTATTGGCCGGCGTGCCATTTGAGTACCTACGCGATATTCAGGTTGGAGACGAGGCGCTTCAGGAGCAGATCAACAAGGTGGTCATGAGCACCGGCCAGTTGATCAACAACAAGCGAGCGCATCTCAACGAGAAGATCAAGCGGCTTAAGGAGGGCGATGAGCTCGCACCTGGCATCATCAAGATGGTCAAGGTCTTTGTCGCGAGTAAGCGCAAGATCCAGGTGGGTGACAAGGTCGCAGGACGCCATGGAAATAAGGGAGTGCTCTCGCGAGTTCTTCCGCAAGAGGACATGCCGTACTTGGCAGATGGCACTCCAGTCGACATGGTTTTGAACCCACTCGGAGTTCCGTCTCGAATGAACGTGGGGCAAATACTTGAGACCCATCTCGGATGGGCGTCGTATCTGCTCGGTCGTCGAATCGGTGATCTTGTGGAATCGATCATCGATCCGCTGACGGGAGTCGATCGTCAGGAGACCACCGCGGAGAGCAAGAAGCAGACCGTCGCGAAGATCCGCGAGGTGTTGCTACTCGCGTACAAGGGGAGCTCGCACGCTCAGTTCGTACAGTCGCTGTCGGATAGTGACCTGCTCACGCTGGCGTGCCGTGAGGCTCGTGGAGTTCGATTGGCAACTCCTGTGTTCGATGCGGCGAGAGAGAGCGACATCCAGGAGCTGTTGAATTTCGTAGGCGCTCCTGTTGATGGCAAGGTTCAGCTCTATGATGGTCGCACGGGAGAGCCATTCTCCGAGAGGGCTACTGTCGGAGTGATGTACATGTTGAAGCTCGACCACTTGGTCGACGACAAGATACATGCACGCTCAATTGGACCATACTCGCTGGTGACTCAGCAGCCGCTGGGTGGTAAGGCGCAGTTCGGAGGACAGAGACTCGGAGAGATGGAGGTATGGGCACTTGAGGCGTATGGTGCAGCGTACTCGCTCCAGGAGTTCTTAACGGTTAAGTCTGACGACGTGGCCGGAAGAACCCGCATGTACGAGTCGATAGTGAAGGGAGAGCACGTCCTGGAGCCTGGTTTACCTGAGTCCTTCAACGTAATGATGAAGGAGCTTCAGTCTCTGGGTCTCGACGTGGAGCTGGTTGAGGAGCAACCGGCAAATGAGGACGAGGAGTCACCTTCAGCGTCTATGAGTGAAGGGCCAAGTCTAGCGGCGGTGTAAAGGAATCTGCGACCGGCACTGAAGCCGGTCGCAGAACTGCTTTCAAGTAAGAGGGATGACAGATGGACGATTTATTTAATTTGTTTGAGCGACCAAAGAATCCGATTAAGTTCAATGCACTAAAGATTTCTCTCGCTAGTCCAGAGAGGATTCGTAGTTGGTCGTTTGGCGAAGTTACGAAGCCAGAGACGATTAATTACCGTACCCTCAAACCGGAGCGTGATGGTCTCTTCTGCGCCAAGATATTTGGGCCGGTGAAAGACTACGAATGTATCTGCGGCAAGTACAAGCGACTTCGCCACCGCGGCGTCGTGTGCGAGAAGTGCGGAGTGGAGGTGATCCAGTCCAAGGTGCGTCGTGAGCGCATGGGCCACATTGAGCTCGCGTGCCCAGTTGCACACATCTGGTTTTTGAAGAGTCTTCCGAGCCGTATCGGTAACATCCTCGATCTTACGCTCAGGGATCTGGAGAAGGTGTTGTACTTTGAGAGCTTCGTTGTTACCGACCCAGGTAAGTCAAATCTTAAGATGGGCGAGCTACTGACGGAGCGTGACTATCGCGCTGCCCGTGAGGAGTTCGGTTCTTCGTTCGAAGCGGGGATGGGAGCAGAGTCAATTTTGACACTTCTCAAGGCTATCGATGTGGACCCACTTTGTGCAGAGTTGCGCGAGGAGATGAGGGAGGTAACATCCGAGGCGAAGAAGAAGAAGCTCGCAAAGCGCCTGAAGGTTCTTACTTCATTCCAACAGAGTGGCAACCGTCCTGAGTGGATGATCTTGAGTGTTGTGCCTGTAATTCCTCCGGATCTGCGACCGCTCGTGCCACTCGATGGGGGTAGGTTTGCTACCAGCGATCTTAATGACCTCTATCGCCGTGTTATTAACCGTAATAATCGTCTGAAGAGGCTGATTGAACTCAATGCACCTGACATCATTATTCGCAATGAGAAGCGCATGCTTCAGGAGTCAGTAGACGCCTTGTTTGATAACGGACGTCGTGGACGCACGATCACAGGTCCAAATAAGCGACCATTGAAGTCTCTGAGCGACATGCTGAAAGGTAAGGGTGGCCGCTTCCGTCAGAACCTCCTTGGTAAGCGAGTCGATTACTCAGGTCGTTCGGTGATCGTCGTGGGTCCAGAGCTTCGTTTGCATCAGTGCGGTCTTCCGAAGAAGATGGCGCTCGAGCTGTTCAAACCGTTCATATACAACAAGCTTGAGGAGCGTGGTTACGTGACCACGATCAAGAGCGCAAAGAAGATGGTAGAGAAGGAGAAACCGGTCGTTTGGGATATTCTCGATGAGGTTATCCGTGAGCATCCAGTGTTGCTCAACCGCGCTCCGACGCTCCACCGTCTGGGTATTCAGGCGTTCGAGCCTATCCTTATCGAAGGAAAGGCTATTCAGCTTCACCCGCTCGTTTGTACGGCGTTCAACGCCGACTTCGACGGTGACCAGATGGCGGTACACGTACCGCTTTCGATCGAGGCTCAGGTTGAGTCGCGCGTTTTGATGATGTCCACGAACAACATCCTCAGCCCTGCTAACGGCAAGCCGATCATTGTGCCGTCTCAGGATATCGTTCTTGGGCTTTATTACATGACCCGTGAACGTCCATTCGCTCTCGGCGAGGACAAGGCGTATGCAAATCCGGATGAGGTTTGGCTGGCGTGGCAGTCGCATGAGACGCACCTACAAGCCAGGATTCGCGTGCGTGTCGATGGCGAGCTCGTTGCTACCACAGTAGGTCGTACACTCCTCTATCATCTCTGTCCGAAGGTGTTGCCATTTGCGCACTTCAACAAGGTGATGAAGAAGAAGGAGATCTCGCAGTTGATCGACGAGTGCTTCCGTGTTGCTGGCAACAAGGCTACGGTTCTCTTGGCGGACAAGTTGAAGGATAACGGGTACTACTTTGCTACTATTTCGGGTATCTCGATCGGGGTGCACGATATGGTGATTCCAGATGCAAAGAAGGGGCTTCTTGCAGAGGCAGACGACAAGGTTGCTGAGATCGACAATCAGTACCGCGAAGGTCTCGTTACATCCGGCGAGCGTTATAACAAGGTGATCGATATCTGGTCAGATGTGGGTGATAGAATCGCCAACGACATGATGGAGACGATATCCTCAACGGAGTTTAAGAGCGAGGTAAGCGGTGAGAGTAAGCGTGGACCATCGTTTAACCCGATCTTCATCATGGCCGATTCCGGTGCGCGTGGTTCCAGCCAGCAGATACGTCAGCTAGGTGGAATGCGCGGACTGATGGCGAAGCCAGATGGGTCGATCATCGAGCAACCAATTAAGGCGAATCTCCGAGAGGGATTGACCGTGCTGCAGTACTTCGTGTCGACGCACGGAGCGCGCAAGGGTCTTGCTGACACGGCGCTCAAGACAGCCAGCTCGGGTTACCTGACCCGTAAGTTGGTAGATGTCGCCCAGGACAGCATCGTGAGCGAGATTGATTGTGGCACGATGGAAGGGCTTGAGATGTCAGCCCTGATAGAGGGTGGTGAGGAGATCGAGAGCTTGTACAATCGTATACTCGGCCGCGCGGCAGCTGAGGACGTGCGCGATCCGATCACCAATGACATATTGGTGGCGCGTAATCAGCAGATTGATGAGGAGTTGGCGACTAAGATCTCCAATGCTGGGCTCGATACCGTATTGATTCGTTCAGTGCTCACCTGTGAGTCAGCGCGTGGCGTATGCAGTTTGTGCTACGGCCGTGATTTAGCGCGTGGTCATCTGGTAAATATCGGAGAAGCTGTGGGCGTTATTGCTGCTCAGTCGATCGGAGAGCCAGGAACACAGCTGACGATGAGAACGTTCCACATCGGAGGTGCGGCACTTGGGCGTGCAGAGTCTACATCGTTAGAGGCTCGCTACGCGGGGATCGTTCGTTTTGAAGGAGTGCGTGTAGCTCGCCGTCGTGACGGAACGTCTGTTGTTATGAGCCGAAAGAGCGATCTGCTTATCGTCGACAAGGTTGATGGGCGTGAGCGCGAGCGTCATCAGCTCGTCTACGGTGCACGACTGCGCGTAGAAGAGGGACACGAGGTTAAGCCAGGAGCCCTGCTCAGCGAGTGGGATCCGTTCACGATTCCGATCTTGAGCGAGTTGGCTGGCCGTGTTGAGTGGGTTGATGTATCTGAATATACGATGGAAGAGCGCACTGATGAGCGCACTGGCTTCGTAGAGCGTGAAATCGTTCAGGCCAAGGATAAGAGTAGCGACCTCAGGCCGCGCATCGTGATCCACGGCGAAAATGGTGATACACGAGTGTACAACCTGCCGGTGGGTGTTCGGTTAGTAGTTGAGCACAACTCCGATATCGATGCCGGTGATGTTATCGCTAAGAGAGAGCGTGCCACAACAAAAACGAAGGATATTACGGGAGGCCTGCCGCGAGTAGTGGAGTTGCTTGAGGCGCGCAAACCGAAGGATCCAGCGATCGTGAGTGATGTCGATGGAGTCGTTGATTTTGGTGACGATTCCCGCGGTAAGCGAAAGATCGTGGTAACGCCTGATTTTGGTGAGCCACGGGAGTACCTGGTAGCCAAGACCAAGCACGTTGTTGTTCAGCGCGGAGACCGCGTAAAGGCGGGCGAGGTGCTGACCGACGGAGCAGTCAATCCCCACGACATTCTCCGCATCGAGGGTGTGAAGTCTCTCGCTGCGTACCTTGTAAACGAGGTACAGGAAATTTACCGATTACAGGGTGTGCGCATCAACGATAAGCACATCGAGGTAATCGTTCGTCAGATGCTCAAGCGCGTTAAGGTGAGTGAGTTTGGCGATAGTACGTTCCTGATCGGAGATAATGTTGAGCGCTTCCGAGTTATGGATGAGAACCAACGTGTGGTAGCAAACGGTGGAAAGCCAGCTACATACGAACCGTTGTTGCTCGGTATCACCAAGGCTGCTTTGTCGACTGAGTCGTTTATCTCTGCTGCGAGCTTCCAGGAGACCACTAAGGTTCTCACTGAGGCGGCTGTATCCGGGAAGACGGACCATCTTCGCGGTCTCAAGGAGAACGTGATTATGGGAAGACTCATTCCAGCTGGTTCAGGTGTTGAGGCGTATGCCCAACGTCATGTCCAGGTTGAGGGTGAGCAGCCCGGGTCTGAGGTAGGCAGGAAGCCGCAGTCGGACTACAAGATGAACCAGACATCTCTGGAGAGCCTGCAAGGCCTGTTCTAGGGCTTTAAGCCGGGCGTCCAGACTGGTAGTTAACCTAGATCCAGCAGCTGCGGGTCTAGAAACGTACGCGTTTACGCAAATTCACCTCGGCGACCATTACGAGGGTTTTTTTTAAATTCCCTCGCTCAATGGTTGTCGTCGTGAAGGAGCTTGCCCCCTTCAAAGCGAACTTCGCGTGAGCAGAAGGCGCAAAAAATCGGTTCATGAGAGGCGATGATGATAGTCGTCTGAGGACTTAGTTTCTCAAGGAGATGCAGAACCGCTACCTCTGAATCCACATCAAGGTGGGACGTGGGCTCATCAAGCACCAGGAGGGGACGTTTAAGGAGTACGGCACGAGCTATTCCGATGCGCTGTTTTTGGCCTGCAGAGAGTCTTAGCCCCTTCTCTCCGACCGGGGTATCTAGTCCCGCGGGGAGGCTGCGGAGCAAGTCCGCCAGCCCGAGTTCGGAGAGTAGCGTGCATATCTCGTCGTCCGTGGTTGCTCCATCCATACGTAGGTTGTCGCGTAGGGAGAGGTTAAAAAGCTCGGCCTCCTGGGAGGCTAGAGCAAAAGCTCTGGTCACAGAGCTTCCGTATCGGTGATACGAGACTCCATTCCAGAGACACGTCCCTTTCACAGGAATCCGCAAATAGGCGAGAATCGAAAGCAAGGTGCTTTTACCCTGTCCTGACGCGCCAGTAATCAGTAGTCGCTCGCCGCAGCGGATGGAGAAATGGGGAACCCTGATCTCGTGGGTGCTGCCTGTGTGAGTGAATACGACGTCTCGCATTTCAAGGATGTCGAGAGGTGGTAGTTCATGCGTCTCCCTGCGGCCTTTCTCCGATAGTAACGTATCGAGTCGAGTCACGTACGCATCTGTTTCAAGAAGAGATTTGATCAGCTCAGATAGGCGTTCAGCATGGCCACGAATAGTGGAGAATCCAGCGATGAACAGGATGAGAATCGATGGGGATAGTAATCCTGATTCTATCCGAGTCAGGATCACGGCAATAGTCGCCAGTAGCGACACAAAAAAGATCGCGTGGAGAAGAGCCCAGCGAAGTGCATGGAATCGTTGTAGACAAAAGATCGCCTTGTTGCTGTTATCAAATGTTTGGCAGATCATCCGCTCTGCCCACTCCGCAATTCCTAGCCTCTTTACCGTGCTAAGATTAGCCAGGAAGTCAATAAATCGCTCTGCAGCTTGCGCAGATGTTTGGTTTAAACGGTCTGCGAGAGGTACCATGCGGCGAGCGAGGAGCAAACTTATAGCGACGAAGAGAGCGAGCAGGATTAGATTGAGGCAAGCAAGGGGCAGGGACTCTTTGGCAGTAAAATAGACGAAGAGAATAAGCGTCGATATGAGGTGTCCACACAGCCACAGGATAGTGGTAGCTAGCCCGCCGACAGAGGTCGCTACCTGGTTTATCAGCGATGCTAGGTAGCCTGAGTGGTGCTGGGAGAGGGTTTCTATGCTGAGCTGCTCGGCATCTCGAAAGAGCCGAACACGAAGAGCGTTGGCGAGCCAGCCTTGTAGTGATTCACCCCACTGGCGGAGGCTCCATTGGAGCGCGATTGTAGCTATGAAGCAGAGTGCTACCACTGGGATGACCTGTTGAACGAGATCCCTTGGCTGAGCATCTCCTCGGGTGAACTCAGCTAAGAGTATCGGGACTGCAAATCCGGCGATTCCGTCGAGTGCGCCAGCAATAAGGAGCACCCAGAACATGGCGGTGTAACGGCCAAGGTGAGAGAACAGGAATGAGAGGGTACGCATGTTCTATCTGCCTAAACAGGACGAACCAGAACCAAGAGAGGGAACACAACTAACAGATAGACCATCATACAGCACTAAAAATTAACCTTAATTCGGCAGTTAAGGAGGATGAAAATAGCGCAGGTGCTCAAAAGCACAAAGTATTTTGAACTTGCCGGAGGCTTGAACCCTGGCACCGTCAGGGTGAGCACCGACAATTCAAAAGACGCAGTGATTTTGAGTAGATGCGCTATATTCAGACCCGCAACTGCTGAATTTAGGATTAAGGCTCTCAGACGGTTTCCATCGGTCGATGCGGCATTGCCCTTCCTTAACATCGCCTGATCGGCGCTGCTTTGCTTGGGTCGTCCGGGTTTTGTTACTGTATTGCACAAAGTCGCCTCGTTTGTCTCTGTTATGTACTACGAGTACAGAAGAGCCGCGATAATGAGAGCCACAAACACCATGTAAAGTCCACCAAGGCGCACAAACCGGCTGCTTGAGATCTCAGATCTCTTCCCCTCATTCCAGGTATATCTGGTGCTGAACAGGAGAAAGGACAAGGTAATCATATAGCTCGAGGGTAGCTGCCGGATAAGGCTCAGCGAGCTAATGGCGACGGCGGGAAACGAGATACTCAATCGATAGAGTGGGAACAGCCACCGAGGATACGCACCACGAAAGCTTGAGGCGTGCCAGGTGATATCCATAGCGCCGGTAAAAACGCCAACTGCGACCCCAAGTACTGCGGCCTGCCACGATAGTGTGTCCAGGGCCATCAGAAACGATAGCACGCTCAGGAGCGAATGAGAGACCGGAGCGGCCATGGCAGCGATGCTGGGGCGACCTTGTTCCCAGGCGCTTCGCGACATTCCACGTGTGGCCAAGACGGCAAGGAACACGAGAAACTGAGATTGAGATGCCTGTGTTCTGAAGGACTGCAGCATAACCAGAACGAGGATCCCGAGAATGCAAGCCACGGCACCATAACCTCGCGTCTTTTCCGACCCTGCATTCCTTTCACGAACCCAGAGCATCAGCACTCCCTCGGCGGCACTCCACAGTAACAGCACCATACACGCGCGAAGAAAGCGGTCTACCAGGAGCGCTGTGCGCTCAAATGGAATGTCTGCGACAACGATGAATCCAAGAGACGAAAATAACGGAAGTAGCCGGATGAGAAGAAATAAGAGCGTGGTCGGAATACCTGTTGATTTGTTCATTGAAGAAGGGTCCTGGCAGTCCTCTTTGCTCATGCTTGCCCAGTAGACGTGTGTAGTGCATCGCAGGGTCGCTGTTAGCCCTATACTACCGTGGCATACCCTAGTCCGAAAAGAGGAATTGATGATCAGGGGGTGCAGTATCTGCGCATCTGCTTTGAATCGTTTGTGTATGGTTACGAGCATCGATATGTAAATCGCGGTAGAGCCCGTACGATGGTCTGTAGCCGCTGGGACTGCCTTCTAATAGCTTGTATTCGCGCGAGAGAGACATGTTCTGGGCGATTGTTATTAGTCCGTTGCACTCGATTCATAAGCAGCGCCTCGAGTCGCAGTTGTTTAAGCGACTGCTGCATTTGTCTAACGTGGTTGGCTAGTAAAATCTTGGTGCATTGGACCTGCGCTGTTGAGCATTTGAGTTGTACATCTGGCAGGTTGGCGCTTGAGAGATAAACCCTGCGCGAGTGATTTTTTTTCAAAAATCACTCGCGCAGGGTTGATTCAAAACGGAGGCTCCTCGATCCACCGCGTAGTAGATCCCCTGTATCAAAGCTGACAGCGTGCCTTGCCCTGCTGAGTCAACTACCTTGATCGGCACGATCCCCGTTTTCCAAGCAACTCCTGCCACGCCTTGTTGGTTATTTGAGTGCGCTCCGATTATTCCGGCAACGTGAGTGCCATGGCCATTGTCGTCAAATGGATTCACAGTATTTTGCGTTAGATCAACTCCGAGTAGATCGTCGACGAAGCCGTTTTGGTCGTCATCCTTGTCGGTCTCGCCGTAGTATTCCTCGTAGTTAAATCCTAGCTGTCTTGTTAGGTCAGGATGTTCATAGTCAATTCCGCTGTCGATCAGACCGACGAAAATCTGTGGGTCCCCGGTTGTGATGTCCCATGCCGAGGGTGCTTGAATTTTTTTGAGCCCCCACTGCTGAAGAGAAGTATCCCCAAAAGGAGCTACGCCCGTGAATGCGGGATCGTTGGGAATGGTATCGTACAGTTCCACCTGGGCGTTCGGCTCGCAGATATATCCTTGAGCTATGTATGGAAGGCAGAGCGAGTCTACTTTCTCGGTAGAGAGTGTAGTAAAGGGGATAGTTCTTGACGACGTTGCCGTTGATGCAATTGTAAGTTCTTTGTTTACTGAGACAGTGGCTATAGCTCCATGCTTTTGTATCGTATGGCCCTTACGAGCGGCCAGGAAATTGAGATCGGACCTGTGAACAGTGGATGCATACGTTTGAAGATCGAGCTGCGCGTTCGTGGAGGTGTTGTTCGCTTTGGATATGATCAGTTCAGCGCCTGTGTGGACTTTAAGCTGTCGAGATTGCTGTGCTGCTGAATGTCTCGTGGGAAACAAAAGCAATAACACTGCTATGACAAGAGGCATCAGCGGTGCCTGCCCACCGTTCCCACGATCACCTGTCGGTTGTTCAAAACCTGCCAGTATGAAATATCTCCCCCTGTTGGAGTTCTACGGATCCTCCAAGCCCGGTACTGTCAACGGCTTGGGTGTGGGAATTCATGAGTCTAGAGTGCGGGGATGGATACCTTGTTGCTATTGATAAACCTCATTCACTCTTTTAAAAATGAATGAGGCTGGATTTCGATTGGGCCTTGGGCGGACTTGGTGGGCACTGTGGACCGTACTTGAGCATATGATTTGCTAGTTAAAGCAGTATGTTGAGGTCTTTTGACACCTGAGGTACCCACTGCTCGCGTCGATGACCCCATAGCTTTAGTCACCGTCAAAAGCTGTAGACTTGGGTCGATTTCAAGGCTGAAAGGGGGTATACTTCTGAGATACTTTTGTGATGTAACTCATGGAAACTTCTCAGTTACTTACTGCCGCTGATAGCCCAGCGAGCACTGCACAGGTGAGATCGATGTTTGATGCCATTGCATCTCGCTATGATCTACTGAACACAGTCTTGAGTTGCGGAATGCATCGGGTTTGGGAGTCGCGATTAGTGCGCTCATTACCTGCTGATCACAGCGGGAGATGTCTCGACCTTTGTACGGGGACTGGAGCTCTTGTGCCGCGGTTGGCAGAACGATATCGCGAAGTAGTGGGTGTCGACATATCTCCGCAGATGTTGGCAGTTGCCAAAAAGAGTTGGAGATCTATCGCCAATGTTACCTGGCAAGAGGAGGATGCGCAAAATCTCTCGTTTGGCGAAAGTGAGTTTGATGCCGTGACAGTGGCGTACGGAGTGAGAAACTGGCCAGATGTTACCGCAGGCCTCGCTGAAGTCTATCGAGTTCTTCGACGAGGAGGCAGTGTCGCCATTCTTGAGTTCGGTCAGCCGCACAATAGAGTATGGAAGTGGTGCTTTGGTTTATACTCACGGTGGATTATCCCTGCGATCGGTGGGCTCATTTCAGGAACTCGCGCGCCATACGAGTATTTGCCGAGAACCTCGGCGGTCTTTCCGTGCGGTGATAGGTTTGTCACTGCCCTTGAAGATGTTGGGTTTTCGCGGGTGCGGCAATGCTCTCTCATGGGAGGGGTTGCTTTTATGTATTGTGCGAGCAAAGAGTAATCGTTAGTGAGTCCAGTAATGGTAGCGGAGCGGGCGAGATCGGTATGGGTAGTAGGAGTAACGGGCGCGAGTGGTGTGCGTTACGCAGTACGTCTGCTGCAGGTCTTGCCAGGTCTTGTGGATGAAGTTCATGCAGTTTTTTCTGATGCTGCCCTACGCGTCCTCAATGATGAGGAGGGGATTGCGATCCGTCAGTCTTCTCTCAGTGTAGAGACGCTTTGTGGGTGTTCATTTAGCAATGTTACTTTTTACAACAGTCGAGATATTGGCGCCCGAATAGCGTCGGGCTCTATGCTGACCTCTGGCATGGTAGTGATCCCCTGTTCGATGGCTACGCTGGGTGCTCTCGCACATGGCATGCCGAGCCATCTCGTACATCGGGCGGCAGATGTTACGATGAAGGAGGGACGACCGCTCGTTATAGTTCCACGCGAGACTCCACTCTCATCGATCCACCTTGAGAATATGCTGAAGTTATCTCGGTATGGCGTGAAGGTTATACCAGCGATGCCGGCTTTCTACAGCCGTCCAACCTCGATTGAGCAGCTAGTTGATCAGTTTGTGATGAAGGTTCTTGATGGTATGGGGATTGCTCACAGCCTTGGTCACCGCTGGAAAGAGAAGGGGTGAGGAGTGCTTATGGGGCTGGTTCTAGCTCGATTCGTTACGTGGGGGAGCCTCATTCGCTTCTCTCATTCGGTCTTTGCGCTCCCTTTTGCGATTATCATGCTCCTTGTGGTGAGTCGGAGCTATCCGGTTACATGGCAGCAGCTTACGTTGCTGCTAGTGTGCATAGTGGCCGCGCGTTCGGCGGCGATGGCGTTTAATCGTGTGGTCGATGCTCGCATCGACGCAGATAACGAGCGTACCATGGGTCGAGAGATACCGACCGGACGAGTTTCGATTCGAGAGGCGTGGTTGCTTGTTGGTACAGCATCACTCATTTTTATCGGCGGGTCGTTTGGACTCGGGTGGCACTGCGGAGTTTTATCGGTCCCCGTACTGGGGCTTCTTTGTGGGTATTCGTTTGTTAAGCGACTTTCTAGCCTCTGCCACATGATTTTAGGCCTCGCCTTAGCTCTTGCGCCCGGAGGTGTTTGGTATGCCGTCACCGCAACGTGGTCGTGGCAGCCTGTGCCGCTCATGGTGAGTGTGATGTTTTGGGTGGCTGGTTTTGATATTCTCTACGCTTGCCAGGATGAGAAGTTCGATCGGGCGCATGGTTTGAGGAGTATCCCTAGCTCCTTGGGGTTTGTAGGAGCGCGAATCGTTGCGGGGGTGTTGCACGCGGGGAGTTTGTATTTTTTGGCGCGGTTTGGTTTGAGCTTTAATTTAGGAGTCTGGTTTTGGTGTGGTGCTGCTCTCTTTGCTGTGTTAATCGCCAGTCAGCACATGGTAGTTCATCAACGAGGTGTCTGCTCGATTGACCAGGTATTTTTCACGCGAAATGCCCTCGCTAGTGTCGCGTTGCTGGGATTCGTATCGCTTGATCAGCTCCAGTATGCTCGTTCGGGAGCCACTACCCCGCAACTACAGCCGTACCAGAACCAGTCGCACCGGTGATGGACTGCGAAACGATAGCATGCTTGGCAGCATTGCAGATGGTAGCACGCTCGCATCCGGCTTGGAGCGCTCGCGTTGCACACCGTACCTTAGGAATCATGCCCCCATGTATGACCCCCTGAGCGATCATTTGCTCAATTTCAGTAGGTGTGAGCGATGCTTGGATCGCATCGGATCTCTTAACTCCATCGACATCGGTCAGAAAGATGCAGCCGGATACCTTCAGGGCTCCAGCCAAAGCGGCAGCTGCATAATCAGCGTTTACATTGAGCGGTATCCCCTCAGACGTTTCGGCGATAGGCGATACGATCGGTATATATCCAGCATCCAGTATGGATTGGATGAGAGCTGTATTGCAGCGCGTTACTTCCCCAACTAATCCGAGGGCAGCCGCGCCGGAGGATCGAAACGGAGCTCCTTCTAAGAGGTGCGCGTCTCGTCCCGAGATCCCTATGGCCGGCGTTCCACATCGCGTTATTCGTGATGCGAGATCTTTGTTGACCGCTCCAGAGAGAACCATCTCAGTCGCCGACATGGCGTCCGCATGTGTCACTCGAAGCCCATCGATAAAGTGAGACGGAATAGCGAGGCGCTCAAGCATGCGTGAGATCTCCTTTCCGCCCCCATGAACTACGACTATGCAAACTCCTATTTCGGAAAGGGCTGCAATCTCCTCGCATACAGCCTGCCTGACATCGACGGATTCCATCGCCGCACCTCCGTATTTCACTAGGTAGCGCCGTTTGCGATGCTCTGTGAGAGCCGGATAATCCTTAAGGAGCTGAGTAGTTGTGGATAGTGAGGTTGTTTTCATGATTGGTAGTTTGCGTCGGATTTATACAGGTCCCAGTGAGGGGGACATCAAACCCATCTCCTCGGGGAGTCCGAGCAGCAGGTTTAGATTCTGTATGCACTGTCCAGCCATGCCCTTACCAAGATTGTCGAGCGCACTCGAGATGGTTACGTGTTTGCCTCGAACAACGATATGCAGATCACAAAAATTAGTCCCCACGACATCAACCAGCCTTGATGGGCGTTCCCGGAGGCGCACAAACCGAGCGGTACTGTAGAATGAACGATATCGTTCGAGTAGGGCAGCAGCACTGGATTCATCACGACAGGCAATGTAGCACGACACGAGGCATCCGCGCGAAACCGGTAGCAGATGAGGCACAAACATAAACGATTCTTTGGCAGAGAACGTTGGGCCGAGAGCCTGCAGGATCTCTGGTTCGTGGCGGTGCTCAAGCACTTTGTACGCTGTACAGTCATGGGCGCGGCTCGGATGATGCATCGCTGGCTGAGGTTCTCGCCCTGCACCTGACGTGCCGGTCTTGCCGTCGACGGCCACATGGATAGCGGCATCGGTCTCACGAAGAGGCGCAAGCGCCATGATTGCGGCCGTCGCCAGGCATCCTGGATTTGTGATAAGTCGAGCCTTGGCTATTTGCTCGATTCCAAGCTCTGGCAGTCCGTAGACAGCTTGCGATCGCAATTCGGGAGAGAAGGGCACCTCCGGATAGTGCTTAGAGTGGATTGCCGCGTTAGTCAGCCTTAAATCTCCGGATAAATCAATGATAGGAAGCTGAGATGACAGTTTATGAGCGAGTAAATCCTGGATTACAGGTACCGCTGTACCAGTTGGAACTGAGCACACAATGGCAGCTCTCTTGTAGGGTGCAAACCACTCCTCCGAGAGAGCCTCAGTAAATAGAAGTGGAGAGATGCGCTCCAAATGAGAATGCACTGAAGAGATAGGCTTGCCTGCATGCGAACGCGAGACTACTGCTGCAACTTCAATCGATGGATGTCCTGAGAGAAGGCGTAGTAGTTCCCCCGCGCCGTATCCGCTCCCTCCAACTATCGCAACACCGAAATCCTTTCTCATCGGTAACTCCCTGTCATCTACCATCTGTCGGCTGAAAGCGTATTGCCAGCTTACTTTTCTTCTCTTACTCAGCCACCGAAGTACGATACACGTAAGTTCCCGACTCGCACACCGGGAAAACAGGGAGATTATTGCATATTGCCCAATCAGGAAAAGGGGATAGAGAGCAGGTTGTGCCTATTCTGTGGTGTCTCCTCATGTGGCGGAATCTCGCACTCATGCAAGGCATATCTGAGGTATCTCCTCGTTTCTTTAAGGGTGATTATGGTAATTGACGGAAATACGTAGCGAAATGCAGTGTGGATACGATGACCTACTCGGTTAACTTCCCTTCTGTACAAGGCGAGTGTGGCGCCTAAAAAGCGATGCCAAACCGTAAGGGCAGGAGGTTTTGTGCCGAAGGAAGTCCTTGAGGCACGGAAGAGTTGCCATCGCAGGATGCGCAGGCCGGTAGCTTAACTTGTAGAGAGGTGAGTCGTATGGGAGATGGTCGATCAGCGAATCCTAAGCGCGGAGTGCAGATTCCCGGGGCTTACAGTGACACCGAGGTTCTTGGGATGGCGATGTGGGATGCGGATGATAGGACGCGAACAGCGCAACGCCAGTCGCCGCATAATCAGTCTGTGTTGGTCGTAGACGATGATCCGGAGCAGTTGAGATTTCTCAGGCGGATTATTGAACGTGCTGGATTTAGGGTAATCGCGTCGAGTTCTGCGACTGAGGCGCTGGACGTCCTCGGAGAAAGGGAGGTTGATCTCATCGTTTCGGACTACAAGATGCCTGAGATGAATGGATTTGAGTTTCTGGAGGCTCTCAGAGGGATCGATCCCGACGGTGGTGGGGCTCATGTGCCGGTCATTATGCTCACCGCATGTGGAGAGGATCTCGAATTCGTGTCACTTGAGCGCGGCGCTGATATGTTTTGTGAAAAGTTCCGTGCAGAGTCTCTGCTGATCAAGCAGATAAACTTCCTGCTCGAAATATAAGCCCAGCCTCATTCATTTTTGAAAAAATGAAAGAGAACAGCTGGTGCGAGCGCAATCTTGGCGGAGGCAAGTTGCGCTCGGTGCGAGTGGCATGTGTACGTGGTTCCGGTGAAAGTCCGGAGCGACGCCTTAACGGGAGGAAGTTAACACCTAGGAGGCAAGGGCTTGCCCGCGAGGGTTGGTCG
>JBIKKR010000140.1:0-7852 GCA_044360225.1 Bdellovibrionota bacterium
TCCCGCCAAGACCTCATTGTGGGATGGTCTTTGGGTAGCCAAACTTACATAAACCCAGCATCATTCATTTTTTCAAAAATGAATGAGCAGCGATTGTCGTACGTGGAGCACTTGCCAAAAGGCGTTAAGTGTTTTACTCAAGAGACGCACGTGTTGCCCGGTAGCCAAGTGGTAAGGCAGCGGATTTTGATTCCGCCATACGCAGGTTCGACCCCTGCCCGGGCAACCACACCGTCCTGCGTATCGCAGCGTCCGAAGGAGCTCCCGTGACTAGACCTCTACTTGTGTTCTCCGGCCGGTCCAATCCGTCTTTTTCAAAAGCCGTATGCGATACTCTTTCCATCACACTTGGAGCGATGGAATCGACCCAGTTTGCAGATGGCGAGCTGTCGGTAGAGATAGGGGATAACGTACGTGGAGGTGACGTTTTCGTCATCCAGAGCACATGTAGTCCTGCTAACGACCGGCTTATGGAGCTGCTTATCATTATTGATGCACTCAAGCGCTCCTCGGCTGGTCGAATAACCGCAGCAATACCGTACTTTGGTTATGCCCGGCAGGATCGCAAGGTAAAGCCACGTGTTCCGATTACTGCAAAGCTTGTATCCGATATGATAACCACGGCGGGGGCAGATCGGGTGCTCACCATGGACCTCCATGCGGGCCAGTTGATGGGCTTCTTTAACATCCCAGTTGATAATCTATTTGCTCTGCCGGTGTTAATACCGTTTCTGATAAACAAATACGGGACTGATGGGGTTACACTCGTTGCTCCCGATGTTGGAGGGGTAGAGCGAGCACGTTTATTTGCAACGCGTATGGGAAATGCCCCGCTCGCAGTGATCGATAAACGTCGATCAGGACCAAACATGGTAGCTTCGATGAATGTGGTTGGAGACGTCGAGGGCCAGGTATGTCTTATCGTCGATGACATGGTCGATACTGGTGGAACCCTGATCAAGGCAGCAGACACACTCTTGGCGCAGGGTGCAAAGCAGGTAGCTGCTTGTTGTGTACATCCGGTGCTATCCGGAGACGCCAGAAGGCGTCTGCAGGACAGTAGTATTTCGGAGGTGATCGTGACGGACACGATCCCGCAGTCAGGCGAATTGGGAGGGAAGTTCTCAGTTCTGTCGGTTGCCCCACTTTTTGCAGAGGCCATACGCCGAATTCACTCAGATGACTCTATTAGCAGTCTTTTTAGGTAGTTGGATAGTGGTTGGTCTGCGCGGGTAGGCCTGGCAAGAGGCGCTGGGGTTAGTGAGGGTTAGGCCCAACGGAATGCCGGCCAGCTATTTACCTAGACACAGGCTTCTGATACCTTACCTCGGCGAATTCCTGCGGGGATTGCTATTTTTTTGTTGAGGATTCAAAGCCGTGGAAAATTTCACTATCGAAGTCGCAGAGCGCACAGAGCTCGGAAAGGGTGGTTGTAATCGTTGCCGCCGTGCAGGATTTATTCCTGGAGTGGCCTATCACCGAGCTGATGAGGCAGTGCCGGTTCAGGTTCCCTACAAAGAGTTTACCATGCTCGCCAAGAAAGCGCGCATGTCGCAGGTGTTTACCTTTAAGAGCAGCCATCAAGGTCTCAACGGTAAGGCAGCCATCGTTAAGGACGTTCAACAGGATTACGTTAAGGGCAAGGTTCTTCACGTTGATTTTCAGACCTTGAAGGACGATGAGGAGATTACAGTTTACATCCCGGTAGTCCTCGTAGGAGAGGCTCCTGGAGTAAAGGTTCAGAATGGAATTTTGACCCTCGTAACGCACGAAGTCGCTGTTACGTGTCTTCCTAAGAACATTCCAAATCAGATCCAGGTCGATATTTCAGCTCTCGGTTTGGGTCAGTCGATCCACGCAAGCGATCTAAAGTTGGGAGATGGTGTTGTTCTCTCTGACGATGCGCACGAGACGATCGTGAGTGTCGTTGCTCCACGTGCAGCAGAGGAAGAGGCCAAGGCAGGATCGGCAGAGGGAGCAGCATCTGCAGCACCAGCTGCAGATGCCGCCAAGCCGGCTGCTAAGTAAGCAGGCGTGAGCTACTCAGTCGTTGTCGGCTTAGGTAATCCTGGCTCCCAGTACGATTCAACGCGCCACAATGTTGGCTTCGCTGTTGTCGACCTGCTTCGGGCGGTATCTGGTGTCTCCGATGCCAGCGATGTACCCTCGAAAGCCACAGCGGACGCACGAGCAGCGATATCTGGCTCGTTAGGCCATCATGGCTGGGCAGAACGACAGGGCTTTTTGGAAGCAACATGCACTATCGGTAGTTGGTCTGCACACCTGATTAAGCCGATGACCTACATGAACCGGAGTGGAGAGCCGCTACAGCAGTTCCTTCATTACCGTAAGATCCCGATCTCTCAGGTGGTAGTCGTTCACGACGAGATCGATATTCCCTTCGGGGCTCTTAGAGTGAAGGTTGACGGAGGTGAGGGTGGTCACAACGGCCTCCGCTCGATATCAGAGGTGTGCGGAGGACGTGGTTATGCCAGGGTCCGGGTCGGGGTCGGTAAGCCACCGCAAGGTAGTCCGCTTTTACAACGAGCCGATGGAATAGCTCAGTGGGTTTTAGGTCGCTTCACATCTGAAGAGCAACCGTATGCCGAGGAGCTTATAGTAAATGGCGTGCGGGCCGTATGTGAGCTTGCTGCAAAGGGGCTAAAGTCGGCGCAGAATCTCTGTAATCCTAAATTCGGCAGTTAAGGAGGATGAAAATAGCGCAGGTACTCAAAAGCACAAAGTATTTTGAACTTGTCGGAGGCTTGAACCCTGGCACCGTCAGGGTGAGCACCGACAATTCAAAAGACGCAGTGATTTTGAGTAGATGCGCTATTTTCAGACCCGCAACTGCTGACTTTAGGATAATAGACCAGGGCTGATTCAGTCCTGAGGATTGAGGCTGGGCTTTCTCAGCTTTTATCACAGTTTTTTCTCGGATATGCTTGCTTCAATGAAGCCTAACGAAGCGACGTGGATTTGCATCGCTTCCCCAAAGGACCTCTCACCATGAAGCTAGTTTACGCCGTGTTGATTGCTGCTGTATCCTTATCGCTCTCATGTATCGCGGCAGCGATGCCTAAGGAAATTACTGTTGGTGTAATTCTGCCCTTATCAGGACCAGGAGCGGTATTTGGAGAAGCCGCGCGAAACGCGATTACTCTGGCGAGTGAGGAGATCAACAATGAAGGAGCGTTCAAAATTAAGCTTCTCGTTGAGGACTCGAAGAAAGAGGGGCGACTCTCGGTCAGCGCATATCACCGATTAACTTCCGTAGAGAAGGTAGACGCGATAGTCGGCGACCTGTGGGATTTTACGGTAATTCCGCTGATTCCTCTGAGTGCCGCGTCAAAAACCGTGACCATAGCTCCAATAATGATGGATTTCTCTCCGGAACACGTATCAAAGAGCGATTACTTCTGGACTCTAGGAAGCAAAGTGGGCTCGCTTAAGCCCCCATTAGAGCGTTTTCTCGATCTTCATCCAGACAAGAAAAGGATCGGGATATTTTGTTGGGATAACCCGTGGGGGCAGGCGCATCTAGCGATGTGGAAGGAGGTCGCGCAGGCCCGCGGCCGCCAGGTGGTGGTCGAGGCGTGCGATGGTGACTTCGCCTCCGATCTGCGAGCCGTGACTCGTCGTATGGTTGCGCAACAGTCGGAGATCATGATCGCGGCGACAATTATCAGCACCTTCGCTAAGCGAATAGCAGAACTTAAATCTACTGCACCGGTACTCACGACTTCAGACATTCGGGATAGTCTACGAGACTCGGCGTTCGAAAAAAAATTACTTGAGGGGTACTACTTTACCGATTGGAAGGAACCTCAAGAGTTCGCCAAACGCTACCAGAAGCGCTTCGGGACGCCCCCTGTGCACGAGGCCTCAAAGTCCTACTACGCGCTCATCTCAATAAGGGACGCGGTGCTTGCGAAACGCGAACGAGAGTCTCTATCAGATGCGATTCGTAGAGTAGTAGTAAAGAAGGAAGATGGCACAACGATCGATTTCTCAAAACGCCCATACCCTAATGATAGCCCGGCAACATTATTTAGGATAGTTGATGGTGAGGCGGTTGAGCAGATGTAGAGAGATTGTCTGCCGCTGGAGACCGGAACCTGGGGTTGCTCTTCAATCCCATACGCACTTGGAGTTGCAGATCCAGTAACAACAGCCACCGTTTTCCAAGGAGAGGTTCATCTCCCACCCTCTACTTGACAGAGCTTAGCCGACGTTCTCTATTCTTGCTCTGTAGGAGTTAAACGGGGCAGCAGGTGTTTTTTCGTTGTAAATTTAGTTTAGAAACGATTCTGTTCGCAGTCGTATTTCTCGGTATATTCTCGCTAGCCGGCTACGTATTTTTTAGCAATCTTGAACGACCCTTATCGCGAGCTGATGAGGTCATGTACGTAAGACGCGTCCAGGGTATGATCGCTCACGGCTCACCACTTGCCTCTTACATCGGTGATACTCCATCGTTAAATAAACCCCCGCTGGCTCAGTGGATTGCGTCATTAAGCGTAATGCTACTCGGCGAATCAGCTACATCACACCGCTTGCCCAGTGCAGTAGCTGGTGCGCTCGTGTTCTGCCTAGTTATTTATCTCACCCTGAGGTGGTCGCGTTCACTGGCAGCAGCGGCAGTAGCCGGTCTAGCTCTACTTAGTTGCGCAGTATTTACAGACACGAACGGCACACGCTCAGCTGGAGTTGAGGCGATCCTTAGCCTGTGCACCGTATCAGTGATGGCTCTGATATACGAGGTGAGTGAACGCTGCCTAGTGCAAGAGAGGCCTGGAACTAATCGCAAGATTAGCCTATTAGCCGGGGCGCTTTTTAGCCTCGGGATACTTACCAAGAGTGTAGCGATCTGCATAACGGTTGTGATTGCAACCCTCTACATATCCTTCCGTGCTTATCAGTTATCACTTACCCCACGGGTCGCTGTAAGCAGGCTCCGGCCATCTATATTGTGCTTTGTCCTTGCGGCGCTACCAATCCCGCTGATCTACTACACACTTTTAATTATTAATTATCCAGAGGCACCGAGCGTGGTGTTCTCTCAAGAGATCGCCCAACGCTTTGGAAAAGGCTACCACCACGCCAAGGATCCATTCTTTTACCTCGGGCTGATTGTCGTTGGACGCAGAGTATTTGCGCCTGAGCTGCTTTTACTCACAATAGTGTACTCGAGTTGGCGTTGTTATAGAGCAGTCGATCCGATACGCCTGTTGCTGCTTCTGTGGGCGCTCGTGCCACTACTGCTCTTTAGCTTTTTGCCATCTAGACTTCCCTGGTACATATTCCCCAGTGTGCCGCCGCTAGCGATCTTAATCGGCATGACGGTGGCGGAGATATCTCAGGTCCTACCTCAGCGCGGTACGATACCAAGTAAAGCTCTGGCCTGCGGCGCTCTCGCTGTCATGGTACTATCGCTCTGTACGCCTTTTCATCGCGTATTGGCGCGCGTTAGGCACAACGAGACGCTACCTATCGCACATGTCATAGAGGCACTTCGTAAGCACCACAATTTTGGGCTAGAGAGTTATATAACATCAGACCTAGAGTTAGATCGGCAGGAGGAGCCCTACATACACTTCATTGACTCAAAACGGGTTACCTCTGACGAGGCGTGCCATATCGCGCACTCGGCGCAACAAGATATTCCAAAGGCTGTATTCATCTCGCTAGGCGCCCTTCAATCTTGCGCTGGATTTAGCTCATGGTTTAGCTACGCGGTGTTGCCACCCTTTAAGGCTCGCAAACAAGAGATTCGAGTGTTGGTGTTAGGAAGTGGGAGGTTAGAGGAAATAATGCCGGAGTGATATCAGGGGGCTAGGTAGTTGGGTTGCGGTTTGGGTAGCTGGTCTGGTCTCGGTGCAGAGAGTGTTAAAGAGCGCAGCGGGGTCGGGCAAGAGCGTTAGGGGGATTTTTGGGGGAGGCCGAGCATTGTTTGCGGATTTATCCTACGCAGGGAGTTCATTGATAGCCTGGGCAGAATTGATGAACATCGGTAATGGAGTGTATGCCGTGTAGTCTGGAACTGGTCGTGCATATCTCTGAATAGTAGAGCTGGCCTCAGAAGCAGCATCTACTGCAGTTGACGATATTCGGGCTGCGGCTTCATGAAACTTCGCGAAAACGAGTTTGCTCGCTATAAACGCAATTAAATAAGTTAGTTATACGCGCAATCGGCTATTCCTCGAGCTGGGGCACGGCAGACTACCTGCGCGTTACCATCTTTGCATTCCCCAGGGCATCGCAATTCTCCCGCTATCTACTCGAAAAGGCTAGCATTTCTGAAAGGGATAAAGATGCGCGGGCAAAACTGCTATTGTTTATAAAAACAGCTACTTCCGCGCATTTTTGGCCCCGTTGAAGAAGAGAGAATTGCGACGCCCTGTGCATTCCCCCGCACTAGTTGTGTTTCCTGGGTAATCTGATAAACTCTCCCCGCTTTAACAGCATCTAGGAATAGAGAGTAGCTTGAACAAAAGCACTAAAGTAGCTAGATTTTTTCAGAATGTAGTCAGAAGGTAATAGGTGTACCATGGAAGTTCGCCGTTATGAGTCGGTGGTGATTTTTAACCCGCGCTTGAGCGATGCTCAACTTAAGGAGGAGATCAAGAAGATCGAGACCCTGCTTAAGACGAACAAAGCAGATGTAAAGAGTGTTGATACGTGGGGCAAGAAGGAGGCAGCTTTCGAGTTCAACAAGCAGCGTATGGGATACTACGTCGCGTTCAATTACGAGTCGGCGAACCATGAGGCTCCAAATGAGCTGCAGTCGATCCTTCGTATTACTGATTCAGTACACAAGTTTCAGACGCATCTGATTAAGACTAAGACTCGTAAGTTCAAGGGCAATCCCCGCCGTCTTACTCAGCCACGCACCGATATGGATGATTACGATTTTGGTGGTGACTACGAGTAAACCTCGTTGCGCAAATGCTGGCCTGGCATGTCGTGCCGGAATCAGCACAGGAATTCAGTTAGAGGAGTTAAGCCATGGAAGTTATTTTGCGTGAAGATTATATCTCGCTCGGATACATCGGTGACACTGTCCGTGTACGCCGAGGGTTCGCCCGTAATTTTTTGATACCGCGTGGTATTGCGGTAGAGGCAACTTCAGGGAACGAGAAGCAGTTGAAGCACAAGCTTTCTGCTATTGTTGCTAAGCGCATCAAGAAAAAAGCTGAGGCTGAGGCATTCGCTAAGGTGCTCGGTCAGGTTACTGTAGAGTTCACCATCAAAGTTGGAGCCAAGGGAAAGAGTTTTGGTTCGATCACTACTCGTGACGTAGAGACGTCGCTCAAGGCGCTCGGTTACGAGGTCGATCGTCGTCAGATCCGCATCAACGAGACGATCAAAGGCCCGGGTGTATTCACGGTAGACGTGAAGTTACACTCAGAGGTTACAGTTCCTGTTCAAGTCAAGGTAATTGCTGTCCAGCCGCCTCCTACAGCATCTGCTGAAGGAAAGGGTGAGAGGAGCAAGAAAAAGGGCCGCAAGAAGGGCGAAGAGGTCGAGGCTTCTGCATCCGAGGAAGGTGCCGAGGTAGAGGCTCAAGGCGAGTCTGAGGAAGCTCAAGGCGAGTCAGAAGAGTAGCCTGGCGTGCGCGCAGGGCGCGCAGTCGTTCGATTATCTCGCGGTCGATTCTCGTGCTGGTTGGAAGATTCGTTTGGTAGAAGTTTCCAAACCGGAGGAGGTGCATGGGCGGCGTTCAGAACATTGAGGTTCAGAACATTCAGGTTCAGGACGTTATACAGCCGCTGGATTCAGAGCTGTTGCGTAAGCAGCCGCGTAGAGCTCTGATCGTGATTTCGTTTATCGCCTCGTTCGTGCTGGCGTG
>JBIKKR010000023.1:0-26194 GCA_044360225.1 Bdellovibrionota bacterium
AATCTCTCCAACGCATCTTTGTAGTGGCTGATAACGCTAGGTACTACAGAAATCGAACAGTAAAAGCCTTTCTCGAGACGTCCAAGGTGCAGATCATATTGCTCCTCCCTTACTCTCCCAATCTAAAACCTCATTGAACGCTTGTGGCGATTCCTGAAAAAATTGTCTTATACAATCGGTACTATGAGCGGTTTGCTGATTTCAAGGGAGCGATTCTCAAGTTTTTTGAGACCATCAAACAGTATCGTTCAGAGCTAAAGTCTCTCAAGACCCTTAACTTTCACACACTCGGCTCTTAGGAGTTTGTTGTCTTCTACGGCGCAACTTGGCTCCGCCAAGATTGCGGTCGCCCAGCTATTCTCATTCGTTTTTTTTCAAAAATGAATGAGGCTGGGTTTAGAATGCGGGAGGGGGGACTTGAACCCCCAAACCTTGCGGCACCAGATCCTAAGTCTGGCGTGTCTGCCAATTCCACCACCCCCGCGTAGGGCGCATGTCCTCTGAGGTCCAAGGACGATAGGATATAAAATCCAGCCTAAGGAATCAATAAGGTGCCCGTCTATGGGAGTGAGTATGGTCAACTCAGGGCTGTCGTAGGATGAATTTAGCCCGGACGCACACGCAATAGGTTGGCATTTGCCCTGTTTTGGGCGTATTCTCTCAGCCTCGGGGGTTTTGTCCCGTATATTACGGAGTAGTAAGATGGATTTTCAGTCATCAGTCCAGGACATTGACGAGGTTACCAAAAAGATTACCGTCGTTGTTGGCAAGGAGAGAGTTTCTAAAGAGTACGAAAGCTCGGTGAAGCAGGTGGGACGTACCGCACGTGTTGATGGGTTCCGCCCGGGTAAAGTTCCTCGTCAGATGCTTGAGAAGCTCATGGGAGAGCGAATCAAGTTTGATATTACGAATAAATTGATAAATGAAGGGCTCCGATCAGCGTTTGAGCAACATAGTCTTAATACGATAGGACAGCCGCAGATTGACCTCAAAGAGATGCAGACGCAAAAAGAGCTCGAATTCACCGCCACGGTTGAGCTGCTGCCTGAGCCAAAAATAAGCTCATATTTTGACCGCAGCGTTGAGGTTGAGAAGAAGGTTGTGGGAGACGAAGATGTGGCGCGCTCACTGGAGCAGCTCGCCGAGTCGCGAGCACAGCTGACACCAATTGAAGGTAGGACAGTGGTGGCTGAGGGTGATGTTGCTGCCCTTTCTGTTGCGATTAAGGTTGAGGATGGAGAGTTCTCTCCCGCAGAACCGTTTGTGGATCAGGTGGGCTCAGGACGCTTGTCAAAGCAGGTAGAGGCGCAGCTAGTTGGTCTTGAGACCAAGGCTGAGAAGGAGATCGAGATAGTTGCAGATGAAGAGCACCCTATAGAAGGGATTCGAGGAAAAAATGCTGTATACAAGATTGTGCTGCATGGGATTTACTCAAAGCAACTTCCGACCATCGATGATGAGTTTGCTAAATCACTTGGCATGGATGTGGAGTCAGTCGCTGGTCTTAAAGATAAGCTTAAAGCGCAGTTAGTTGAGCAAGCCGAGACCTCCTCCAAGAACGACGCACAGGGTGCTTTGCTTGATCTTTTGGTCAAGGAGAACGAGTTTAAGGTCCCTCCGAGCTTGGTAGATGATGAGATCCGCGAGATGGTTGTGCGAATGGGATTCGCTGGCAAGAATGCTGCGCCAGAGGATGTCGACGTAACTCCCTTTCGGCAGTATTTTGAGGAGGCTGCGCTCAAACGCATCCGGTCTGCCATTATTGTCGACCGTATCGGAGTTCAGGAAGAGGTGAAAGTCGAAGAGGCAGACACCAGAAGCATGCTCGCCAAAGTCGCTGATCAAAATGGAGTTAGCATCGAGGTCGCCACAAAGGCCTTGCTCGATAGGTCGCGAATTGCGGGATTTCTGTCAGAAGTGCGTAGGACTAAGATATTGGAGATGCTGATGGCAAAGACTAAGGTTGAGTGCGTTCCAGCAAAGAAAGATTCGGGTAAGAACTAGTTTGCTAGTGATGTGAGGTTATTGTTATGGCTTATATTCCATTCGTGATTGAACAGACAGGTCGTGGTGAGCGCTCGTACGACATCTATTCGAGACTCTTAAAGGAACGCATCATTTTTTTGGGAACCGATGTAAACGATGTGGTGGCCAATCTGATTATAGCCCAGCTGCTTTTTCTTGAGAGCGAAGATCCGGAAAAGGATATCTTCCTTTACATTAACAGCCCTGGAGGAGTAGTGACCGCAGGCATGGCGATTTACGATACGATGCAGTACATCCGACCCGATGTGGCGACGGTATGTGTAGGGCAGGCGGCCAGTATGGGCGCTGTTCTTCTAGCTGGTGGTGCTAAGGGTAAGAGGTCGGCGCTGCCCCATTCTCGGATCATGATTCACCAGCCATTGGGCGGATTTAGCGGGCAAGCATCTGATGTTGAGATTCACGCTCGCGAGATGCTCAGAGTTAAGCATGAGCTGAACCAGATCCTGGCATATCATACCGGTAAGCCGCTGAAGCAGGTTGAAGTGGATAGTGATAGAGATTTCTTTATGACTTCTGGTCAGGCAAAGGAATATGGACTCATAGACGATGTCTTTCAGCGCCGAGCTGGAGCTGATAAGAAGGACTAGTGGTTAGGGGCGCTGCCCATCTGGTGTTGTTATGACTATCTGACTAGATCCGTTGATGTTTTTGAGTGTTAAGGGGTGGTCAGGAGTTGCAGCAGGTGAGCTTAACGCAGCAGAGATAGAGTAAACGCCGAGCATACATTCAGTTCGCGTTGCGTAGCGTTACTAGTTGGGGGATAACTGTCTGGTGACGAGCTTGAAACGCGCAATCAACGTGTACATAAAGAGTGACCAAGGAGGGCTACCGTGAGTAAGGCTGGCGATAAAAACAGGAACACACTCGTCTGTTCTTTTTGCAACCGCTCTCAGGAAGAGGTGCGTAAGTTAATCGCCGGTCCCTCAGTATACATCTGCGATGAGTGCATAGAGCTCTGCAATGAGATCATCCGCGAAGAGGTAGACACGGAGGTGGTTCCAGCGACTTCATCGAAGGTGCCGAAGCCACGCGAGATTAAAACATTCCTTGACCAGTATGTTGTTGGGCAGGATTTTGCAAAGAAGGCGCTCTCGGTTGCGGTTCACAACCACTACAAGCGTTTAGAGGCGCGAAGTGTTGGCAGTGAGGTAGAGCTCTCCAAGTCTAATATTCTGCTGATCGGACCAACGGGTACCGGTAAGACGCTGCTGGCACAAACGCTTGCGCGCATTCTTCAAGTTCCATTTACCATCACTGATGCAACGACACTGACGGAGGCAGGCTACGTAGGTGAGGATGTAGAGAACATCATACTCAATCTCCTGCAGAACGCAGACTATGATGTCGAGAAAGCTCAACGAGGAATCGTCTACATCGATGAGATCGATAAGATATCTCGCAAGGCGGAAAATCCATCGATCACCCGGGACGTATCGGGAGAGGGTGTGCAGCAGGCGCTCCTGAAAATGCTTGAGGGAACTGTTGCTAGTGTTCCTCCCAAAGGTGGTAGGAAGCACCCGCAGCAGGAGTTTTTGCAGGTTGATACGAGCAATATACTCTTCATTTGCGGTGGGGCATTTGTTGGGTTAGAGGATATCATTCGTCGTCGTGTGGGCGAGAAAAAACTTGGATTCGGAGCTCATGCTAAAGATGTCAAGGATGCCGAGAAGACCAAGAAGGACGAGAAGCGCTCGCTCCTCAGCATGGTACAGCCGGAAGACCTGCTGAAGTTCGGTCTTATCCCTGAGTTCATTGGTCGACTGCCGATGATTGCGGTGCTCGACGACTTAACAGAGGGTGCTCTGGTTAAGATTTTGGTCGAGCCAAAGAATGCGCTCACAAAACAGTATAAGAAGCTTTTTGATATGGAGAACGTTCAGCTACGTTTTTCCGAGGGCGCATTACTCGCTGTTGCCAAGCAAGCGATCGAGCGCAAGGCTGGCGCGCGAGGCTTAAGGGCTATACTTGAGTCGATCATGCTTGATGTGATGTACGACGTTCCGTCCGAGCCGGATATTAAAGAAGTTATCGTGTCCGAGGATACTGTGAGCAAGGGCGAGAAGCCTTTGATCGTGTATCAGCACGCGGAATCAGCCTAACCAGAGCGCATATTTGGCAACATTGTTTTATTTAAAGAGCTGGGTGTCGACTGCGCGTCGATTGTTGCGAGATTATTGTGGATTTTTTGATCCTCAATTAGCATCATACGTAAAGATGTGGTGTGCAGCGCCTCATTGAATGCTACTATGAACGTAGTAAATACAAATGGTTAAGCTCGGCTCGAGAAATCCTTGAGTTTAGCGCTGTTTGCACCGAGTAGCTACTATGCGAGAGGTGCAGATAGAGCAGTGTTTAAGGGCATCGGGTAGTGTTTAACCAAACCGTTAGTGAATCTGAGAAACAATAGAATGAAGCCACCGATTACAAATCCAATTCCTCTTCTTCCACTCCGTGAGCTCGTTGTGTTCCCGCAGCAGGTAGTTCCGCTGTTCGTAGGACGTGAAAAAAGCGTGCGCGCGATAGAGGAGTCGCAGCGTGAAGGCAAGTACATATTCCTCGCCGCGCAGAAGGATGCCAGAACGAGCAATCCTGGACCAAAGGATATCTATACAACGGGAACTCTAGGAGAGGTCGTCCAGCTCATTCGCCTTGCAGACGGGCCGATCAAGGTTCTCGTAGAAGGCAAGTGTCGCGCGCGCATTAAGAAGTTTGTTCGCGAAGATGATTTCATGCTGGTTGATGTAGAGGAGATTCTCCCCAACCTTGAAGTTTCAACTGAGCTCAAGGCTCTGATGCGATCAGTCAATATGACCTTCGAGAACTATGTGAAGCTCGGCAAGAAGGTTAACCCTGAGATGATCATGCAGGTAAACGCCATTGAGGATCCTTCTCGTTTGGCTGATGCGATCGTGGTCCAGCTCAATATTAAGCTTGAGGACAAGCAGGAGATCCTTGAGACGATCGAGCCCCATGAGCGGCTTGAAAAGATCCTTGGGCACATGAAGTCAGAGATCGAGATTCTTCAGGTGGAGAAGCGAATTCGCAGTCGCGTGAAGAAGCAGATGGAGAAGACTCAGAAGGAGTACTACCTCAACGAGCAGATGCGCGCGATTCAGAAAGAGCTCGGAGAGAAGGATGACTTCCGTAACGAGATCCAGGAGCTTGAGGATAAATTCAAGGCCAAGGATATGCCCGAGGAGGCTCGCGAAAAGACTGAAAAGGAGATTCGCAAGCTGAAGATGATGTCCCCGATGTCAGCAGAGGCAACGGTAGTTCGAAACTACGTGGATTGGATGCTTGCGCTGCCGTGGAACGAGTGCTCGAAGGAAGGTATAGAGATCGATCGCGCCCGTGAGGTGTTAGATGAAGATCACTACGGACTCGAAAAGGTGAAAGAGCGTATTCTTGAGTACCTCGCAGTCCAGAAGCTTGTTGGTAAAATGCGTGGCCCGATTCTCTGTTTGGTCGGCCCTCCAGGAGTAGGCAAAACATCGCTCGGCAAATCGATCGCGAAGTCAACAGGGCGTGAGTTTGTTCGTGTAGCGCTTGGTGGTGTTCGAGACGAAGCCGAGATTCGCGGTCACCGACGTACGTACATCGGAGCGCTGCCCGGAAAGATTATTCAGTCGCTCAAGAAAGCAGGAACAAGTAATCCTGTGTTCCTGCTAGATGAGGTTGATAAGATGTCGACGGATTTCCGTGGAGATCCTTCTTCAGCGCTCCTTGAGGTACTCGATCCTGAGCAGAACGACTCGTTTAATGACCACTACCTTGACTGCGACTATGACCTGTCAAAGGTGATGTTCATTACAACTGCGAACTCGCTGCACACGATTCCTGGGCCATTGATGGACCGAATGGAGATCATCCGCCTGTCGGGATACACCGAGCTGGAGAAGATAGCGATCTGTAAGAAGTATCTGCTTGATAAGCAGTTGCAGGAGAACGGTCTCAAGCCTGAGAACGTGAAGGTAGACGATGGGGTCTTTTCGGACATCATCAACCGCTACACACGGGAAGCCGGAGTTCGTAACCTCGAGCGCAATGTGGCGACGCTGTGCCGCAAGGCAGCGATCGAGGTTGTGGAGAAAGGACCGGAGACTCTGGTAACGATCACCACTGATAATTTACCGAAGTTCCTCGGTCAGCCGAAGTTCCGCTTCGGTAAGTCAGAGGATCTCGATCAGGTTGGTCTGGCTACTGGTCTCGCGTGGACCGACAAAGGTGGAGAGCTGCTCGTTATCGAGACGACTATCCTCCCGGGTCGCGGCCGTTTGCAGATAACAGGAAAGCTTGGAGATGTGATGCAGGAGTCAGCGCGCGCAGCGTTGAGCTATGTCCGTTCACGAGCAGCTGTCTTTGGTTTGCCGCGGTACTTCTACGACAAAGTAGACATTCACGTGCATGTTCCAGAGGGGGCAATTCCTAAGGATGGTCCATCAGCGGGAATTACCATGGCTACGTCGATTGTGTCGGCGTTGACGGGTATTCCGATTGATAAGCACATCGCGATGACCGGAGAGATAACTCTTCGCGGAAACGTCCTTCCTATCGGAGGCTTGAAGGAGAAGGCGCTTGCAGCCCACCGTGGAGGGATCAAGAGGGTTCTGCTACCGAAGGAAAACGAAAACGATATTGAGGAGATCCCAGCGACAGTTCGTAATGAGCTTGAGCTGATCCCAGTGGCACACGTGGATGAGGTGCTCTTTGAGGCTCTCCAGTGTCGCAGTGCGCAGGATTTTGCGACGATGTTGGCCAACAAGAAGGTGCGTGATGAGCTGCTCTATGCTGAGGAGAAAAAGAAGGAAGAGCGTGGAGATGGCGAGGCTCGCGAGGAGAAACCGAGCGCGAGTATAGTAGCGCATTAGAAAGCCCATATTAAAAAGAGTGTAAGCGGGGCAAAGCCTCGCTTACGTCATTTTTTCTTGGTGGCGAATCCGATAAGGGCGCTACCTACATGGCGTTTGGCAAGCTGTCAAAGTGGCACGCGCTCAGCTGTGTGGACAACCTCAACAGTGTTGACAATTAGACCCAAAGTCGATACCTTTTGGTGCGTCGGTCGGCGAACCTCAGGGTTCCCAAAACGGTAGCCTTATCAGCTGACTTAGGTGTAACTCTCCCCGTTGAGTTGCATTGAAGAGTAATCTTTAAACCGTACCGGCAAAATCTTGCGGGCGCTTAGCTCAGTTGGTAGAGCGTCAGCCTTACAAGCTGAATGTCGTAGGTTCGATCCCTGCAGCGCCCACCATTTTTTCTCCTCACAATCCCTTGAAATATCACTTAATCTCGCGACATTTCGGCGAATTGCGCGTACCTAATTCCTCAGTTCAAAACTCACTCAAGATACACAAAAACCCACGTCCTTGCAGTGACCCTGGCAATAAAGTAGCAACAAAATGGAGGTAAGGGAAATCAGTCAGGATCCTCCGTAACTGCGGAATCTAGGTTGATCTTTCACCAGCGCCAACCTGGATTCTCTTCTTCGGATTCTGCCCGAGCGAACAGAAACTAGTTGCTACCGGGAGTCTGCGTCCCCGAAGGAGTTGGCGTAGGTGTCGGCTCTGATGTGTCGGCATCGATGTAGATACTTCTGCGTTCTTTCGCCGTGAATCTTGGCGCACTCGGATCGAACTCTTGAGAGTCTGGAATGCTCGGATCGTTATTATCGAGATCGACTTCGATGAATCCACGCTTGTCGCCAGCTATGCCTTTCACATTGAATGACAGAGAGATGAAATCTCCAGCGATTGCATCGCTTGGGTAGAGAAAGAAGACGAGGAAGCGCTCCTCCTCGGTTGCAACCCGATCGCTTGGTGCGGTTGGTCGCTCCTCTTCTCGATGTGGAAAGAGTACCGCGCTCCCCTTAACGTAGAGTAGAGACTTGGAGAGGCGAATTTTCAGTAGCGATCCTTTCGGATTGATGTCCACGACCTCTAAGGAAACTCGGTTGATATCGCCTGAGTCGATGTGGTCGCGCTCAAGATCAATGACGATATTGCCGGTGTAATTTGAGTCGGTTGATCCGCCACCTCCGCCGCCACATGCGGTTACGATGGTAGCGAGGATAATGGCGCGCAGGATCTTCATGTTGTGCCGGCTTTTGAGAACGCTGTTGATTCGCGGATGCGAATCAAAACAATGTCTTATAGTGATTTGCGGCAAAATTCTTTCCAGTTTCACTGGCACGGACTTTTACAAAATCACTATAGAACACATGCGTAGGAGTAGGATGCTACGGGCGGCCGAGGGATTCGCGTACGTAAGGCACATGGCATTTTTACGTTAAGAGGGGAAGTGTGTAGATTTTATCAGTAAAACTAAACAGTTCCTGAAGTGTGCAGTGCTGCTGCCTCAAAACCGCCTTTTGAGTTTCTGATGATGCGCGCAAGGACGGTGTCCTTATCGTGTTGAAAGCAAACAGTTGCATGTATGGCTGTTGCACGCTCTAAAAAGGCGAGCTTCTCCCGGAGGAGCGTGTCGGCACACACGTCGTACCCCATGTGAAAGGCGAGAGGAACGTGGTGGCTGGTTGGTATCAGATCGGTCGGAAAGAAGAGTCGTGGCGCAGAGCTATCGCTACTTGGTCCGATCTCAATCCACTGTTGTCCGGGTGTATGTCCATCGACGCGGTGGACGTGGAGATCAGGGAGTATCTCGACACTACCATCGTAGAGTCGGAGATCTGAGCTGCGTAGGGGCTCGATATTTTCAAGAAGATAGCTTGCACGATCTTTAGGCGTTGGATTGTTTGCGCGCTCCCAATTAGCGCTCTGTAGATGCACGCGAGCTTGAGGGTATGTAAGAGCCAGTGTATCGGGAGACGCGTAGTGCGATATCCCACCTGCGTGATCAAAATGAAGGTGCGTTAGCACGACATCGGTTACGTGCGCTGGATCGAATCCAAGTGTCTCACGAGGAGCCAGTTCAATGTTGTAGATCTGGCGGACCTTGTCGTTCCATTTGCCGCCAGTACCTACATCTACCAGAATTGTTCGCTCGCCATCTTCAAGAAGGAGTGAACGGCACGCGAGAGGAATGCAATTGTCTTGGTCGGCTGGGATGCTTTTTTGCCACAGGGTCTTAGGTACCGACCCAAACATACTTCCGCCATCGAGTCGAAATGACCCAAAGAGCACCATTTTCACCGAGTAGCGTCCAAATTGCATAGTCCATCCTCCTAGGTTGGTTATCCGTCAACCCTTCCACGTCGGGGAGCGTTTGTCAGTGAAAGCTTTAATGCCCTCAGAGGCTTCATCTCCGAGGCTAACGAGTGCGCTTCGGTCCGCGAGTTCATAGATGAATGCGCTGTTGCTGTTGCTAGCTCGCGTATCCCGCAGCGCCATCTTGGTCGCTTGTACCGCGGCAGGTCCGCGCGTAGCTATCGTTCTGCAGAGAGAGAGAGATTCGCTGAGAGCGGATTCTTTTGGGGCGACTTTGGTGACTAGACCAAGCTTAAGCGCCTCTGGGGCACCGATGCGATCGCCGGTGAGTGCCAAATAATCAAGCCCGCGTGGCGATAGAACTCGAGAGAGAGGCGCTGCTACTACGAGTGGGGCTAATCCAACGGCCACCTCTGGGAGGCCAAACTGGGCGTCGTCAGCCGCGATGACGATGTCAGAGGCCGCCACAAGCCCCAGGCCTCCCGCTAAGGCAAATCCATACACTAGTGAGACTGTGGGGTGTGAGCACTGCTGAATCGCTTGTATAAGGGTTGCAATAGCTGTGAAGAAATCTCTTCGCGTCTCTGGTATGCTGGTTTTCTGCAGCTCTTGCAGATCGGCTCCTGAGCAAAAAGCATCAGTGCCACTTCCACGTAGGAGAACGCACCGAATGTCGGAATTAGTGCTCAATCCAGTGAAGGCCGACGTAAGCTCACGGATAGCTTCTGCATTCAAGGCATTCCGCGCATGCGCTCGCTCTATGGTAACGGTAGCTATTTTGTCTTGTATCGTTACGGTAATTGAGGAGTAGGGGGTCATACGTTCAGCTCACTCGCTAACAATCTGCTCACCCTCACCTCATTTGAGAGAAGAGCTGTCGTGCATTACTCGTAGTTATCGCCGCAACCTCCTCAAGCGACAAGCCTTTAATCTGTGCCAGCATGCGAGTCGTTTCCACAACGTATGCTGGTTCACACCGTTTTCCTCTGTGGGGCTCGGGAGCCAGGTACGGAGAGTCGGTTTCTACCAGGATCTGCTCAAGTGGTATTGCTTTACAAACCTCGCGCACCGCAATGGCTTTCTTGAAGGTAAGTTGCCCCGGAAACGATACTCGGAAGTCTATCTCGCGTAACTGAGCGGCGAAAGCAGCATCCTCGGAGAAGCAGTGGAGCACCCCGCCGACATCGCGAGCATTGTTTTGTATCAAGGCTTCAAGTGAGGCTGTTCCGGCGTTTCGTGAATGGATTACCAGTGGCTTCTTGACTCGACGAGCAATAGCGATCTGCGCCTCGAATACAGCATGTTGAGCATCGACCGGTGCCCAATCGCGAAAAAAATCGAGCCCCGTTTCTCCGATGGCAACGACTTTGTCGTGGTGGGCGAGTTTCTCAAGTTCCGCTAAGTCGAGCGTTGTGTCAGCGTTGTGAGGATGAACCCCTACGGTAGCCCAGACCATCGGGTATTCCTCCGCCAGGGCTATTGCTCGACTCGCACCAGCCAAACCTTGTCCGGTGCCGATCGTGATCATCCGTGTTACGCCAGCTGCCACCGCTCGCGCGATCACCGCACCTCTGTCCTGATGAAAGGGTTCGGAGTCGAGATGGCAGTGAGTGTCGATAATCTCAATCGGCATAGTGGTGGCTATCGCACACGGGCTCCGGGGGTAATCGGTTTGTCGGGAGAGAGGACAGCAAGGACTTGATCACCTTCAGTTGAGGCAGCTAGTAACATTCCATGGCTCTCCACGCCCATCAGTTTTGCCGCCTTAAGGTTAGCTACGATGACGATCTGCCTGCCTACGAGCTGTTCTGGTGTGTAGTGCAGAGCGATACCCGATACAATCTGACGCTTGCCCAGTTCGCCCACGTCTAGCTGCATCTGGTACAGCTTCTTCGACTTGGGCACCGCCTCAACCTTTTCAATCGTTGCCACGCGAAATTTGATCTTGGCGAAGGTCTCGATATCGATCTCATCGCTCGGTGCTGCAGGTGCAACTGGCACAGTAGTTTGGTTGGCAACAGTCGCTGGTGTTTCGGGGGTAGGGGGGGTGTTTGAATTCATAGGGCCTCCTTAAGATTGGGCGATGATAGACCAGGGCAACCCTGAAAGGCTAGACCGGAATGCAGACTAACTCGTTCTTTCCTGACAGACGCAAAGCTCTGAAAATATTGGAAGTAGTAGATAAACCCTGCGCGAGTGATTTTTGAAAAAATCACTCGCAAGAGCAGGGTGAGCGCAATCTTGGCGGATCCAAGTAGCGCCGAAAAAGACAAAAACACTCGGGCTGCAGAAAGGGGCTAACTAGGTCTTAAAAAAAAGTAGGACTATTGATGTGTGGGTCGATTTTTAACCGAGCAAGAACGCAAAGTACTTGAGAAAGAGCTACGGCTTGAGCGCTATGCGCGCTTCTTGAGATAGAATTAAGTGCATTGTGTTGCTCGACGCAGGCAAGTCACCAGAGAGCATTGCAGAGTATCTGTTTTTAAGCGGAAATACGGTCGCCAACTACGTAAAGAGATACCAAGCAGGTGGCTTAGAGGACTTGGTGTCTGATGACTACCAAGGGAGCGAATGTTGATTAAGCGAGGTTCACCCACTGATGTCGTGATAGAGGAGAGAACGCCTCCATTAATGCTCAATTGACAATCGCTTTGCTCAAAAAGTTGGAGCAAAAAACAAATCTCTCCAACGCATCTTTGTAGTGGCTGATACTATGAGCGGTTTGCTGATTTCAAGGGAGCGATTCTCACGTTTTTTTCGAACATCAAACAGTATCGTTCAGAGCTAAAGTCTCTCATGACCCTTAACTTTCACACACTCGGCACTTAGGAGTTTGTTGTCTTCTACGGCGCAACTAGGCTCCGCCAAGATTGCGGTCGCCCAGCTATTCTCATTCATTTTTTTCAAAAATGAATGAGGCTGGGTTTAGAAACTAACTCAGCAGCCGCTCCCACACCGGAGCCGAACAGTTCGGGGTGATCTGATACGCAACGGCGAGGTTATGTCGACAGCTCTGGAGAACGGCAAGGATGCTGAGTGTAGGGTTCACGTGGCGATCTACTACTAGGTATTCAGCATCAATCGCGTTCTGAAGTCCGTGAGCCCACACGGCGGCAGCGTCAGGGCGCGCTGCAGAGTCCAGTAGCCTCTGTCGTATCGATGCTCGGAGAAACTGTAGTCGCTCAGCGATCCCAGCTTTATCGGCGCCCCAATCTTGCGCTGTCTTGGCGATCGCTGCGGTGTCTCCGCGCCATGCAGCGTCGAGTGCAGCTTGGGTTTCATCCCGAAGCGCGGCTTTGGCCTGGATTAATTCGAGAGATGCACACGAGCCATCTGCAAACGGGACGAGAGCGCGCTCCTCTTGGCTTGCGCCGCGCTGGGCAAGGATTGAGTCGAGCTCCTCATTTGAGAGTCGGTCAAAGAACCATCGTTGGCAGCGTGAGAGCACAGTCTGCGGTAGGCGCGACGGGGTAGTTGCAACGAGGATAAAGAAGTTTTCAGGTCGCGGCTCTTCAAGAGTTTTCAGGAGGATGTTGGCACCAACAGTTGAGATCGCATCAGCATCGTTGAGGATAGTAACTTTACGCCGGCCTAAGAAGGGACGAAGGCTCAATTTCTCGAGGGTTTCGCGCAGCGTATCAACGGATATCCCGGCGTCTCCACATTCAAGCGCGCGCATATCGGGATGGTTGCCGGCACGGATGAGTCGGCACGACTGGCACTCTTCACAGCCACCTTGAGGAGCGGGTTGATCGGCGAGGCACAGGAGCTGCCTGGCTAGCTCGCGGGCGACGAGGCGCTTGCCGACGCCAGCAGCACCGCTCAACAGAAGCGAGCTCGGCAGGCGTTCTTCTGTTACGAGCTGGGCGAGCGCGGCGCGTTGCTGGGAGTGGCCAACAACAATTTTGGTGTTAGGAGTACTCATCACCGGTATCGTAGCGCACGTTATTGAGCATTTCTACTGTCTCTTTCTGCAAGTTGGGCTTGTACCTCAGATGAGACGTAGCTAAAGATAGTAATTCTGCAAGGCTGCTGGCGCATTTTTTGGATTTCTCAAGTATCATATGTTTACCCTGATGGAACTTAAGGTTTGTAGGGTCAAAAAATGAAGTGCTACCCAACTAGGACAATTGACCATTACTGTGGACTCACATTTGCGAGGCCTTTCTGCTCTTTTTTGCGTTTAATTCTCTCATCTTTTGTTTGGAGCCTGATTGTCCAGGTCGCGTGCCAGAGTCACAGCGCCCTGGCCACGCCGACTGACTCTGAGGCATGGTTAGTGGTAGGGTCCAACATTCCACTTGATGCTGCGAAGCGCTACCAGCTCTATCTTGAAGCCCAGCCACGGCTAGGAAATGATTTTCAGCGTATCGCAACCTCACAGCTCCGCTCAGCGCTAAGTTATGCGGCTTCGCCGCAAGGGTCATTCGCACTTGGGCACGCTTGGACCCCGATTTTCTATGATACCAACTATCATCGCATCTACCGCGATGAGCATCGAATCTGGCAGGGAGTCTCCTTTACGCACGCAGTTTCGGGGGTAGCGCTTCAGCATCGGATTCGGCAGGAGCAGCGCTTTATGGAGCATGCGTCGGATGTATCGCATCGGTCACGGTACCAGTTGCGCGGTACTCTTCCGCTGAGCGCTACTGGCGATTTTGGGATTACAGCGTTTGATGAATTTATGGTGCACCTCAATTCAGTGAGGCAGGGTCCAGCGAGTGGCTACGACCGCAATCGTGTATTTATTGGTCCGTTTTGGCAGATCTCAGAAACTCGCTACGAGTGCGGTTACTTAGGGGAGCATGCCAAGCGGTTCGGAGATGATCCGCGCTGGGTACATGCAGTTTTGCTCAGTGTTGTTAGATCGTTTTAGTAGTACGACGTCTTAGCAATGCGGCGTAGAAACCTCGCCTGTGCGCACGAAGTTTTCTATCGCGGAGCCCCAGTCGAAGTGGCTGCAGAATTCGCAGCCACCGCGGTCGTTGAGGAGCCTCCCTGTAGTGCCTTGGCGGCAGCATCCTTCTTTTTCTTCTCTTCTTCTTTCTTCAACCGCGTGTAATCAAGGTAACTCAGGTTAGCCTGAATGTTGTCAGTGTTGCTGTATACGTAGGCGAGGAAGAATTCTGTGATCGTTGCTTTGCGTACCTGAAGCTCCTCGGCGAGCCGCAGAACGAGAGGCATGCGTGTCTTGTTCTCGTTCTCAAAGGCCTCCCACCACTTTCGCGCACTTCCGGTCGTATTGTCCCAATCGAGGTTCTTCTTAACTTCGGCCAGCTTCTTGTCGATCTGTTCAGCACTCCAGCCAGCCGTATTGGTGATGCCGGGGGGGAGTCCGTTATTGTAGCCACCTCCGCCAGCATTCCCGCCAGCATTTCCGCCAGCGTTGCTGCCACCGCCGCCAGCTGCGGCGGCTGTCGGCGCCTTGTCTTCGTACTCAATCGGCGATGTACGGAGCTTGAGCTCCTTTTCTTCGGAATCGAACTCTTGGAGACGCTTGAGCATCTCGGGGATCTTGAAAAACGGAATGAGGTGCCCCTGAAACACCGGAGTGTTCGGCATGAAAAAGGTGCTTATGTTATCGGTAGGACGACCGATCTCATCGGGTGTGAGCACTGCTCGCTGTTGTACCTGCTCTTGGGTACTGTCGTTGCGGCTAGCGAATATCTCGATCATCTTCCGGTTGGCACCGGTTGACTGCGTTTGGAAGCGGATCGTCATCTGACCGCTTTCTTTCGATGCCCACTCAGCGTCTACGAGGTCGAGTGGCGGCAGGAAGATCTTGGTGCTGAAACCCGCTAATACAGAATCTGAATCATCAGAGTAGTTGGCCTTCACCTGAGCGGTTGATTGGATCGCTGCTACGATACTTACGTTACGCGAACGGAGCGTGTTCAGCTTAACGTGAATATCCGGCAGTCGGCCGAGGGCGCTCGCGAACTCATCGATTACGAGGCCAACAGGACGTGGAAGGCGTACACCGGGGCACTGCTCCGCACGCTTGGTGAGGAAGCGCAGGATCTCCACCACGATGACGTTCGCCATCGGTCGGAGCATCTCCAACTCAGACTCGCGCAACTCAACGATAAAGAGAGTTGGCTTCTGGATTAGATCCTCAACGTCGAGCTCCATCTGCGATGTTGTTGCGCGGATGGCAGCAAGGTCCCAGGCTGAGAGACGCATACCGAGCTCTGACATGATTGTGTCGGCATTTTGAGAGCCTGAACGGGCGAGTTCAACGAATGTGCGGGTGTTGCGGAGCGCCTCTGGGTGGCGCTCAAGCCACTCGCACAAAGGCTTCATACCGGATTGAACGAGCTCGTGTATGCGCGGCATCGACAGGACCTCTTCCTTGTCGTGCAGCAGCCCCACCATGATTGAGTTTAATATGGCGAGTGCGTTGTTGCGGAAGAAGGGGCTGTCAGATTTTGCCTCCGGTACGTCTGTCGCTGCTATGATCGTCTGTGCAATGAGTTTGCAATCAGTGTCATCATCGATCTTTCCGAGAATGTTCCAACTGAGCGACCGAGCTCTGTCGAGTGGGTTAAAGAGGAGGATAGTCTTCTCAGGATTGTACTTGCGGGTCATCGCGGCGAGTTGACGCCACATTTCCGGCTTGGAGTCGATAACGATCGTCGATCGAACAGGGTCGAGACAGTCGCCGTACAGGATAGGCAGGATGAAACGGCTGGTTTTACCTCCTCCGGTCTTTGCGACGATCAGTACGTGACGGTTGCGTTCACCTCGGGGGATTACAAGCTTGGCGCTATTAAACGCCGTTCCCTCACTGCCACGAAGGTCGTTTACGTAGAGTACTGTGTCGGCAGGCTCTCCGGACGGGCGGGTCCACTGTGCGATCTGCTCGGTGTTTGCCAGGTCGCCCGAGCCTAGCTCATTACTCTTGGAACGCTGGGGCCTACGCGCCTTACTCTTCATCAGCGCGCCGATCGAGAGGTCGCCAATCAGTACGCCTGTCTTTTTGTATTCTTGCCAGCTGTAGTTGGCTACGAGTGCCAGGTATCCGAACAGCGCTACAAATATACCCTCCTCAAGAGCGAAGCGATTCGAGGCGGGGGCTATGAGTACAGAGACCAGGGGTTCGATGAGAGGAACGGGGGCGAGTCCAGCGTGCGGAGTCTCAAGGGTGGTCAGCAGTCGATCGACGATTCGAAGAACTCGCTCAGGGTCAGCCGCGTGCAACACCTCGGCTATCAGCATCAGAAGTCCAACCACCCCGGGGACGAAGTTACGTACAAGAGTAGTCGTGCCGGCGATGACGAACTGGTACATGAAGCAGGCAGCAGCCATGACTCCCAAGGTCAGGATGCCCACCATCCAGTTAAGTTGGTAGAACCAATCGATACAATTTAGGACCAGTAGCTCTAGCGTTCGTAACATGCTCTATGTCCCTACTTACACATCACCTCACTGGGTTATGAAGAGGATCCGCGTAAGTGTGCACTTATATTGTACTATACTCAGAATCACCGGGAAGCCCCCATCCGTGATGGCTTCCAGGCAGTTTCTGAATATTGGTCCCCCCTATGGGCTAGGCGCTTTGCCCCTCAAACCCCAAGCTTTCCCCAAAAAAGGTATCGGCACGTGCTCGCTTTCGCTGTAGAGCCCCGAGGCGCTTTTATGCCCGCTCAAGTACCGTTGCAATCCCCATTCCTAAGCCGATACACATAGTTACGAGGGCGTAGCGGCCCTGAGAGCGTTCGAGTTCGTCAATCACAGTGCCGAGGAGCATCGCCCCTGTGGCTCCAAGTGGGTGTCCAAGGGAGATGCCGCCACCGTTGACGTTGACCCGAGCGGGGTCGATGTCGAGCTCGCGCATGGTCATAATCGGCACAGGAGCGAACGCCTCGTTGATCTCCCAGAGGTCAATCTGGTCCTTTGTTAGCCCAGCTTTGGCAAGAGCCTGCTTTGATGCCTCAATTGGGCCGGTGAGCATTACTCGCGGTGGTGAGCCGATAGCTGCTTGAGACACAATGCGTGCGCGCGGCGTGAGGTTGTATCTCTTAAGAGCTGTGTCGCTTGCGAGGAGCACTGCTGCGGCTCCATCGACGATTGCAGATGCATTACCGGCAGTAATGATACCACCCTCAGGCTTAAAGACTGTCTTGAGGCCGGCGAGAGCTTCGCGAGTTGTTTCAGGTCGCGGATTGTCGTCAACCGAGAGGCTTTGCTGCGCGCCCGCCTCATCACGATACGGCACAGCGATGACGCCCCTTGCAAAGCGACCTTGATCTATTGCGCGCTTGGCGAGCTGCTGCGAACGTAGAGCGAATGCATCGGCATCATCACGCGTTATACGGAATTGCTCAGAGAGCAGCTCTGCGGCTACCCCTTGTTGGACGAGGTCAGGATGAAATTTTTTAAGGAATGGACTCTCCTCTCCTCCGCAGTCACTAAACATCGGCACCCGCGTCATATGCTCAAGGCCTGCGCCTATCGCCAGATCGTATGTGCCAGCCAAGATTCCGCTCGCGACAAAATTGACGGCCTGTTGTCCTGAGCCGCAGAGACGATTGATTGTTGTGGCTGGGACGCTAAAGGGCCACCCGGCAGCGAGAACTCCCGCTCGGCCGACGCACCACCCTTGCTCTAGTGTCTGAGTTACACAGCCAACGAGCACGTCTTCGACCGCTGCTGGGTCAACCTTGTTGCGCGAGAGTATTTCGTTGAGAGGAAACGTGAGGAGATCAACGGGGTGGATTCCAGCGAATTTTCCCTTCTTGCGTGCGCGAGGTGTTCGAACTGCATCAACGATGTAGGCTGTAGTCATAGTCTTGTCGTAGTCAAATAGTAGTTGTAGTGCACGAAATGATACCGTAGGGGTGGCGCCTTCCAGAGCCGCTCGCGATCTCTATGGTGGCTTCGCCGCAGCGGTACCGTGTGATCGTCGCCCACCTTTACTCAGCATGCAACAGGAATCGGCGGCTACTCGACAAGCGATACTTCAACACGGCGGTTTAGTTGTCGTCCGGCAGCGGTCCGGTTTGTTGCTACAGGCCGTTTAGCAGAATGACTCTCGATTGTCAGCTGATCGAGGGCAACTCCACGAGATGCCAGATAGGCTGCGACTGAATCAGCTCGACCTGCGGCTAGCCGGTCATTGTACTCTGGACGTCCTGTATCATCTGTGTGACCAGCGACTCGGATCTTTGAGAAGCGCGGAATCCGTTTGAGTGCCTCGGCGACGGACTCAAGACTTGAGACAGCCCCCAAGCGGAGATTGGTTTGGTCTTCGTCGAAAAATACGGTGTACACGCCGTTGATCGGATTTGTGCAGAGCGATGAGTCCAGCTTGGTCTGTAGTCGCAGAAGCGAGTTGTGATTTGCCGCTGCTTGAATCTGCAGTGAGGCGAGCTGTCGATTCTGCTCTAGTTGAACTCCCTCCTCAAGGTCGTAGCCCATACCCATGAGGAGACCTGCAGCTGCGCCGAAGCCCGCGCCGACCGCAGTTCCCTTGCCAGGAGTGCTGACCTGGTTCCCTACCACGGCACCGGCTCCTGCGCCCCAACCCGCACCGAGCAGGGCCCCAGCGATCGTCTTATCTGGCCCAGATTGTGGATTTGCGCAGCCCAGCAGCGCTGAGGTGGTTAGTAAACACAGTGCTCTTGTGAGGCGGCTCAAATTTCGCGACATGGCGTGCTCCTTTGCGAGAGAGGATACCTTCCCGGTGGCTTTCCGTGCGCACCGGGGCAACGATGAGACAATCGGTACTGCGCACGTGCTATGCGCCGGCCAGAGTATCCACTCTCGCGCAGGCGCTGGAGTACAGTGCGTTGTGTTCGTGACTACCGTCGCTCCCCTCAAAGATGGGGATCGGCGCGTTCAACGACGCACTGAAGCCCTTTTTTTACTTCTTCGAAGGCTTGAGGTTACTACGAGAAGTGCTCCACACGCCGCGATCGCAAGCCAGATCAATAAGATAGGGAATTGCGTAAAGGTGCTTTGGTACGTCAGGAGTGAGACCTCCATAGGGAGTACTGACTCGGTATATGGGAGTAGTGAGGCTAGAGTTCTACCCAATGGATCGACAACAGCGGTGACTCCGGTATTCGTTGACCTGAGCAGGTAGCGCCGATTCTCAATTGCTCGAAAACTTGCGATCATGTGGTGTTGATACGGAGCAACTGTATTTCCGAACCAGACATCGTTGGTTTGATTAATCAGTAGCTCAGCTCCTTGTGCGGTCGCTTGTTGGGCTAAGTTCGGTACCACGTCTTCATAGCAAATCAGTGGCGAGAGCTTGACGGCGCTGCCGTCTGATAGTTGATACGAGAGCACCTTGGTTGCGTCACCGGCAACGAAGTCACCAGCGGTGTGGTTGATCTCCTTGAGCCACGGCAGCCAACTACTGAGCGGTGTGTACTCACCAAACGGCATAAGGATCATCTTGTGGTAGGGGGCAGCTACGGAACCATCTGAGCGGATCAAGATCGAGCTATTGAAGTAGTTCTTCTGATCCTTAAAGGTGATGCCCCCCACGAGGAACGCTGAGCCGTCTCCGCGATAGGGGAGGGCGTTTGTTTGAGATACGTGCTCAAGAGCGTCAGGCACCAGTTTGGTAATTGTCGATTCGGGCCAGATAACAAGAGTATCCTTCTGAGAGGCGAGGGTGCTCGTGCGCAGGTACTGCTCGGTGTTCACCGAGAAGAACGTCATGCCCTGACTCCGCTGTAGAGTCACGTTACCCTGGATCATAACAGTCGATAGCGGTGTAGATTTCGCTTGCGTGATCGTCTCTTGAATCCAAATACCGTACGAGAGAGATGCGCCAAAGATGAGCAGAGCGAGCGGTAGCGCCCACCTGGCAGTAGTGCGGCGGGCACAGATCGTTTCAACGATCCACATCATAACGAAGGTGACGCCACTTACTCCGCAGATGCCCGCTAGTTGAGCAAACGGAACAAATGCGATCTGGGTGTGACCGAAGTCCCACGGAAATATCTTGATCCAACAGTGGTGGGCAACCAGCCATGATAAGGCAGTTCGTATCCCCAAACGAGAGCACCACGCAGGAAGATGAGTGAAGCTAAAACCCCAGATGAGGAACTGCACCGCGCTAGCGACAGCATAAAAGAGGAATACCGCCATAGCTGGCACTGCTGGCATTCCACCGAAGTCTCGAATGGTTCCGTAAAGCCACAGAAAACCTCCGATGTAGGTGACTACTCCAGCGGTAAAAAGCCGGAGTAGTCTCCTGGATGGTATCGCTAGAGCAACCCAGAACAGTGGCAGCGAGGTCCATCCCAAAGCTGCACAGAGGGAAGTGCTCGGGTAGTGCCAGGCGCTGACGAGGGTCAATGCCGCCAGAAGTGAAGTGAGCCAGCTGATCACGCGAATGGGTTTGTGCAGAACGAGGCACCCGAAAGGAACGTTTCGATCCACAGAAGTCGGTTATACTTAGCGGTCCGCTCGCTGCGGCATACCGAGCCGGTCTTGATCTGGCCGCAACCTGTGGCGACAGCCAAATCAGCGATTGAGGTATCCTCGGTCTCGCCCGATCGGTGCGACATAATCGAGCGGTAGCCGTTCTTGTGCGCCAGGTTGATGGCCTCAAGGGTTTCAGTTACGGTGCCGATCTGATTGAGCTTAATTAAAATCGAATTGCCCGCTCCGCGTTCAATACCGTCCGCCAGCCTGTGGGTGTTGGTAACGAAGAGGTCATCTCCAACGAGTTGGACGCGATCGCCGATCTTCTCCGTCATCATGCGCCAACCGTTCCAGTCGTTCTCATCGAGACCATCTTCGATGCTGACGAGTGGATACTTCGCTGCCCATCCAGCATAGAGGTCAACGAGATCAGCAGAGGAGAACTCTTCCCTAGTACTCTTTTTGAAAACATAGCGCTCCTTGGCCTCGTCGTAGAACTCACTTGCAGCTACATCGAGAGCGATTGAGACGTCGTTGCCCGGCTCGTATCCCGCATCGGTGATCGACTCTATGAGGGCATCGAGTGTCGCAGTCGGGCTTTCGAGGTCTGGAGCAAATCCACCTTCATCTCCGATTCCGGTAGAGAGCCCTTTTTTCTTGAGGTTCTTTTTGAGAGCATGAAAGACCTCAGATGCGCAGCGGATATTCTCAAAGAATGTTCCCGATACGTGTGGAACGATCATGAACTCTTGGAAATCGAGCGAATTAGAAGCGTGAGCGCCTCCGTTAATAATATTAACCAGCGGCACTGGAAGCTGACGCGCATTTGCACCACCGATGTATCGAAAGAGCGGTATGCGCAGATGGTTAGCACCTGCATGCGCTGCGGCGAGACTTACGCCGAGGATGGCGTTTGCTCCGAGTCGGCTCTTGGTTTCAGTGCCGTCGAGGTCGATTAACTTGCGATCAAGATTAGCTAGTTCAAGGGCATCGTGTCCCGCGACGACCGGTGCGATCTTCTCCTTGATGTTCTCTACGGCTCTGAGCACCCCCTTGCCAAGGTAACGCTCTGTATCACCGTCTCGAAGCTCAAGCGCTTCGTACTCGCCGGTCGATGCTCCAGATGGAACCATGGCGCTACCCTGTGTGCCATCGATCAAGGTCACTGTAGCTGCGACGGTCGGAAAGCCGCGTGAATCTAGGCACTCGTAGGCACTTACAGAGGCGATCGTACTGGGAAGGATAGGCATAGGATTCCTGAGGTTTGCGAATGTCGTTAAGCTGTTTGTGTTGCTGGAATAGTAGCGCTCTTGGGTTGAGGTGTCCACAGCATCCAGACTCACCATTTTTAGAGGCCTGTTGCGCGCCGCTGTAAGCAACAAATTGCTAGGCAGGTGTCGGGTCGCATGCTACCGTCCCGCCTGAAGAAAGTCGCTAAAACCTCTCTATAGTGAGAGCGTTTACAGTGTTGACCTCTTCCATACACAACCTTTTTTGCTAGGGAGATTTAGTTATGATCAAGCGTTTTGTTGTAGTGGCCCTCGTCTGGCTTACGCCGATTGTGAGTGCAGTAGCTGATAATGACCCTCATGCTGCAGCGGCAGGTGCTATGGCTCAGGGGCAAGCAGCAGCGGCTCATGCCGAAAGCGCATTTGATGAAGCCTCTAAGCAGTCTGAGACAGCGATGGCTGATGCCAAGAAGCAGATTAACGATGCTATGAACCGAATCGATAACGCCAAGGCAGCTGGTACGGCTAAGAAGGATGCTGTCACTGGTGACGCTAAGGCTGCCGTCGATGCAGGGGCAGCTCAGGTAGACGCAGCTGCCGCGGCGCACGCTAAGCACTAGATGGCTCTATTACTGCTTGACCCCGGAGGTGCGCGGTTCGGATATCGCTGCATCCTCCGGGGTTTTTTTGATTGCCGCCTCCTTTCCCATGCACCACGACCTGACCAGTAACCGCTCTCGGTTCATAACGTACGCAATTATTTCAAGCGTGCTTTCAAGCGTTGCGACGCTCTTTAAAGTTCAGGGGGTGCGGCATATACCGCCTGTTCTCGCTGCCGCAGGCGGGGTATTCGTCGCCGGGCTTCTTGCTCTTGTTTTGTTGGCGATCACCCGTAACCTGCCTTCGTGGGATGCGATGAAACGGGTGCGAGTGCCGCTGGTCAAAGTCGCTTTTCTGCGCTCAGTATGTTCAAACATGATATTCACGGTGGGTTTGGCCTACACAACCGGTGTTGAGGCTGTTTTCCTGACCAAGATGGAGCCGTATCTGGTTATCTTCTGGGCGTGGACATTAGATAAACGCCGGCCGAGCGGAAATCACCTAGCATTGCTCGTGGTGCATCTGCTTGGAGCAGTGCTGCTATCGGTGGGAGACAAAGGCTTTAGCGGTGGAGTATCTTGGTTTGGCGATCTGATTATCGTTACCGCCGTGGTTACTGCCGCACTCTCCTATCGGTACGCTCCACAGGTAACCAAGGTGCTCAATCCGATGCAAGCAGCGTGTCTCGGTGAGCTTCTTGGAGGGATTGCAACGCTGCCGATCGCGTTGGCGTTCTCGCCCCTTGTCTTTGGGCCAGAGCAGCAGCTTGGATGGATGTACGTGGGTGTGCATGCGATCCTGTTTTATATCCTGGCGATGTCCTTTCTCTACGCTTCGCTCGGTGGAATAGAGGGATGGCTCTCGTCTGCTTTGCGTGCAACGGGGCCGGTGGTTGCGACACCGATTGCATTTCTCTTTTTTGGCGAGACGCTCTCTCCCCTTCAGCTTGTTGGAGCGCTGGTTGTTGTGGTGACCTCTGGGATTATTAGTAGGAAGTAGATCTCAGTGATAAGATGCTGTTTGTGTAGGGAGTTCCTTACGATATAGGTCGCCTCGCAGCTTGTTTTCTTCTTAAGTCTGCTCTGCCATTGATCGATATAGCCTATGACCAGCACTACGAATGGAGTTATAAAGATGTAAACGACGCTCAGCGTTAGCACGTCTTATGAGGGATGTACGCAGTTCGGTAGTGAAGGACTCCAATGATAAGAGGCTGAGGCGTCTACTTATCTCGAGCTTGTGTTGATAAATGAGAACTTTAACTGGCATGCCTACAAGAAGTTGCACGCAGAGCTGCGCTGCAAATCGCATGTCTTTGGCTAGGCATAGTGAAGGTGTATTCACGGCCTGGAGTAACGACAAGGAGGATTATTCGAACTCGATTGCAGTAAATCAGAGATTTGGAAGGATCCCTCTCACCTTACTAAAAATCCAAACGCTTCTCATTATCATTGTACTCTCTGCTTCCCACGCGTATGCAGCCACCAGAACGTGGGATGGCGGCGGTAGCACCAACAACTGGTCAGAGGCCGCCAATTGGAGTAGCGATACCGCTCCAACATCATCAGATGATGCTGTGTTCGATGCAACGAGTACCAAAAACTGCACGGTTAACTCTAATCAATCGGTTGCATCGATCACTATACAGAGCGGTTATAGTGGAACGATTACTCAGAGCAGCGGAATAACCATTACCGTCGGTTCATCGGGATGGACGCAAGCTGGTGGGACATTGGCTGGAGGAAATTCAACGATCGATATTAACGGCGATTTCAGCATGACAGGGGGGACGTTTACGGCGACGTCTGGATCCTTACAGCTTGAACGGAGCTTAACTATCACAGGTGGGACCTTTAATCATAATTCAGGGACGGTTGCACTAGATGGATCGTATGTAGGTAATACCTCTGTAGACGCTTCGGGAATAAATTTTAATTTGGTGACTATTAATCGATCCTTTTATTCAGAAGTGATGGATGCAGATATGACTATCGAGTCTGGGACAACTATACCTCTCGGTAACGCTCCAACTGTAGCTGTCTATATCACAGGATATGGCTATTATAGGCTAGTGAATCGCGGAACAATGACTGTAGGCACAGGTGCACTTACATTGGACCAGGGCTCCGGGGCCGGAGAACTGCTAAATGTCGGCACAATCAAGACTAAAACCACGACTTTTTCTGGTAATTTAGCCTTTTATCCCGGGTCTACCGTTGAATTCCTTGGCGATGGAGATTCAGCTAGCGATACCTTTACACTCAATAATTTTTCCGTGAGCAACCAATTCTCCAACCTTAAGATAAACTCAATCGATGGAGGTCTAGATACATTTATTCAAAATGCTGCATTAACTGTATCAGAGGACTACACGCTATCCTCCGGCACCCACGCCTCCAAAGGCTATGACCTCACCGTCACTGGCACTGCCACAGTTGAGAACGGAGGAGTCTTCGAGCTTTACGGCTCCGAGACTCTACCCTCCATGACCTTAAATTCAGGAAGCACCGTAAAGTATACCGGTGATGGCGATGCAGCTAACGATTCGTACACGCTAAAGTCTTGGACCTACGATAATCTAACTATCGCCGCGACCGATTCAGGGGACTCATTTTCCGCTACTGGAACACTCACCGTAGGCGGCAACTATACCCAGAGTAGTGGTACATTCTCGGCCCCAACTACGCTGAATGTTGCTGGAAGCTTTGCCCGTTCAGGTGGGACTTTTACTCACAACAGCGGGAGTGTTGTTTTAAACGGTTCAAATCAAACGATCTCCGGCTCTACAACCTTCAATAGCCTCACTAAATCGGTTACATCGGCAGCAACACTCACGTTTACCGCAGGAACAACTCAAACGATAGCGGGAGCGTTAACGCTTAATGGTGCTTCAGGACAGAGGCTATCGCTTAGATCGTCGAGTAACGGTAGCACATGGAGCATCGACCCGCAGAGCACCACGAGCGTATCTTACGTCGATGTTAAGGATAGTACCAATCTCGATGCAGACATTATAAGCCCCGCTAACTCGGTTGACTCGGGTAACAACGTCAATTGGTTTGTCGTTGATACACCAACACCGACAGTTACTCCGACTAATACTCCGACTAATACTCCGACTGATACTCCGACTGATACTCCGACTGATACTCCGACTTATACGCCTTCTCACACGCCATCTAATACTCCCACCGCTTCACCAACTACCACTCCGACCGATACCCCAACCGTTACGCCAACCAATACACCTACCAACACCGCAACCCCAACACCGACAGATACGCCCGTGTGTAATGCCGCTATGCCTGTAATCGGAGACTCAAGCTCTGCTAGCTCTACTACGGCTGCTGCCAGAAAGAGCTTTTACGATGCCGCTACTGCAACCCACTGGGCTTTCTGGTACACCGGTTCGCAAATTGAATACGCATCATCGGTTACTGGCCAGACGTGGACATCTCGCGGTACACTTGCGTACAACACTCCTAATTTTTCGCTATCAGCAAAGAGCATCGGAGGATCTACCTATGTATTCTTGGCTACAGAGGCTAATACCTACGATGTTATATTCCGTAGAGGTAGCGTCTCGGAAACTTCCATTTCATTCGATGCAGCTATTACGGTATACGACGGTACTTCGGCTAGTGATAAGTACATAACCCCGCACGTAGCTATCGATGCAAACGATAAGGTATGGGTGGCAGCGTTCAAAGATCTAGGGGAAGTTGGAGATCGCTATCAGACTTACGCAGCTCGCACGACCTTTAGCGGTTCGGG
>JBIKKR010000141.1:0-7761 GCA_044360225.1 Bdellovibrionota bacterium
ATCTTTATAACGTCTTTGAGCAAGAAGTTATCCCGACCTACTACAACAACCGCGCTAAGTGGAAGGAGATGATGGTTGAGAGCATTCAGTCATGCAGCGGCATGTTCTGCGCCGAGCGGATGGTGCGGGATTACTTTGAGAAGATGTATGGGGTTGCGTAAGGGGCATTGAGCCGATAGCCCTTATGTTGCGATAAAATCGCCCTTTAGGAAAAGTCAGAGATGTACAAGCCTTACTATCGCTGATAGTCTACCCCCAAGGCTATCTCAATTGTCCATGGGAGAGAGAGAAGATGGATTCTAATGTCAGAGCCGTGATGGATGTTGTCAAGGGTATAGGACGACCTGATTTTTCAACCTCAGAGAATTACAATCTATTTTGCAAGCAAGCAAATGTTCTCTGGCATGCCGCCGGAGGGTTGAATTCAGCCTCCGTTGATTTTGTGCGAGAGCGAGAAGGCCTACTCAGTTCAAGCGACCAGGTCATTAAGACGTCTTGGGGCGGAGTCCACATTACGAGCCACAAACACCCTCATGTAGAAAAATATCTGATCGTAGATTCGGGGAAATACCTGGCATTCGAAATGCATGAAGAAAAGACAGAAACGCTAAGCCATGTGGCAGGAGATGGAATTCTTGTTATGCGCAACATGAACAGTTACGACCTGGAAGCTATCCCGGTTACAGAAGACTTCTCCATTACATTATTGCCAGGCCAAGAGCACTGCCTCATTTCGCTCAACAATCTTTTGGTTTTTGAGCGGTCAACTGATCCCAAGGGCATGGATCAGGATTTAATCTTCATTCACTGCCCCACTTCTGATTAGCCAACACCAAGCGGCACACAGTGCCGCGCCAGTCCGTCAATTATCAGATGACCCTCTTAACTGAGCAAGCAATCCTCGTGCTACTGGAATAACCTGCTGCTGAGTAAGAGTTGTGGAAGCGATAAAGCCGTTCGAGAGAGCTTGGCGGCTCTCTTCGTATCGTATCGGTTTTCCTTCTAAATCGCACGCCCACCCTCCTAAAGCACACGCCACTGCATGCAAAGGCGCAACATCGTGGTCTTTTGGAGCATCACCTCCAAGCGTCTTGGGCACACCTGGGGGCAGCCATATAACTAAATCGACTTCTCGCATTGCCATACGAGCTGCGCCATGAGCGGAAGGTCCACCCTCTACTTGAACAACCTTCCTGTTCAGGCTCGTTCCAAAATCTGAAAGAGCACATAAGAGCCCTGGAATGTGAGAGGCACCTTCGTGATCTGCCCGCCACCTATCCATCGTAACCCCCCTAAGATGCACTCGGATTTCTTCTTTCTGTATCTGCGAGGGGGTAGTAAACTGCACTGTATTTTTCTCGACTACAACACCACGACCTGGCCCTAATGCGAGCACCGATATCTCGTCCACTTTTAAACCATCACCCGGCATTAATATGACGGATCTGGTCGGTACATAGACGTCCCCCATTTGCTCTAGCACAGCTCCCTGTATGCCGAATCTGCCAAGGAGTCCCTTAGTAAACTCCTCAGTTCCGTCAAGGGGATCAAAAATCATCCTTGAGGCAGGCGATAACTGATCAAAATACGCTTCGTGCTCCTCCGTGCGTGCAGATGGGAAACGAGGGCTAGCCGCATCAAGAAGAGCTAGACTGATTGCCAGATCAATCGCTGTAACCTCCTCCCTTGCATAACCTGGAACAACGGAATCTTTGACTTGAACTGACACCCCTCCCGATTTTCCGTCCACATGAATCCTTGACAGACGCCTCATCTCGATCAGGAGTTCACCAAGAAACAGGTCGACCGGAATAGCCATCTCATGCAAAGCTTGCGCTGCAGAATATTCGCCACGCGCAAGCTTAAGCGCTGAAGCATCCAAAACCACTCCAACTAGCCCAGGATGTTCGTGCCAACTAGTGAAGCCCCTCTTCAGCATCTCCCCTGTTTTGGCGATGGTTTGCAATGAGAGTTCGCCATCGATATCAAGGATTTTGCTTAGAACCTCCACAACTTGATCTACATCTTTGCCCTGACAAGTCGCTAAACTCGCTACGGGTTTTCCCCTCTGAGGAACAACCGCCAACATACGCCTAATCTGCTGCTGACATGCGCCAAACAATCCTAGCGCTCGGCTTTGCCCATTTTGCCTTGCCGCATTCGAAATACTTTCGAGGATTGCAGCAAGCTGGCTCGTAGTGAGAACATCTTTGGATCTCTGAAGAACACGTAAAACTTGTGGGGGAACGCCGGGTTCTTGAATTCTCCCAACAAGTCCAACTAATTCCTCATACAACAGGTTGTTAGCCTGTGTTCCATGGAATTGTCTATCAAAAACATGCTCCATTACGCCCCCTTCACATCGATACTACAAAGTCCTTGAATTGCTCGGCATAACTCATCCTGCGATGGCTAGTTGACAAGCCTGGACATACGTGCGCGAATTTCCGATACCACCTGAGAAAAATCTTGCTCGCTTGGCGCCACCACTATCACCCGCCCCGTCCCATGCTGAGCAACCCACGACGAGGGGATCAGGCCGAAACCACCGGACTTAACCTTGCCGAAATTAACTAAGTCGCCCAATTCTCTCCGAACAGTACTAAAATCAACCCCTGGCAATTTGGGTAAATCTGGCACGTAGTTAGTAACATATGGACAGGTTCCATTAGCAGCATCTCGCTGAGCAAATAACTGTACTAAGCCTGCGCAGGTCGACGCAGTCACACGCATACCAGGATCTATCACCTTGTAAGCATTTGCATTATCATCATAACGGAAGTCACACATAACAAAGCCATGAGCGTTCGGACAAGACTTCCTCAGATTATCAGCAAATGAAATAATCATCTCACCGATATCCTCGGTAATGCTGTCAGCATCTACTGGAACCATCTTGTTCCCGAGATTTTGATGAGTTTCCGGATCTACAAGCTCCGTATTTAAACCGACAATTCTAACCACATCATCATTAGGCTTGAAAAAAAGCTGAAAACTCTGCTGAACTCCGGGTATGGCCCGTTGAAGGTACGCTATAGAATTCAAACCGTACCTCTCAGCTGCAAGCTGCTGTTCTCTGCAAACAGTAAGAAAGTGATTATAATCCCTGACAGCGATAACTCCCTCCCCCCCCTGCTCTATGTTGCACAATTTAAGGAAAGCTTGCGGATGTGACCCCTTAAGCTCTTCGAAACCCTGCTTGGTCACATCTATGCCTGCAGTCTGAAAGCAAAAACGTATCTGAACTGGTCGGTTTTTTTCTGCTGCGAGAGCCTCAACGCTAAGCTTGCTATTAACGAGGTTAAACTCTTGCATAGAATTAACCTGATGGCCGGAAAATTCCTCCCCATAGTCATCGCAGGCGTACACTTTGACCCCATTTAATTCACAATGCCGCTTAAGTTCGGCAACATTGCTCACAAAAACCACTCGATCCGCAAATCCCGAATCTTGATACCACTTAACTATTCCAAGGTCTGCTTCTATCTTTAACTTCTGATCATTCAATAAAATTACGGCGTTCTTCTGCTGCGGATCCGCAAGCATAAGACCGACATGGTGGAACCGAAGGTTGCCCAGCGTTTCAGTACGACCACCAGTGGCGTCGAGAGTTACCTTTCGATCTGGCCTATACACCTCTCTCTGCCTCGCCAAATTTTTGTCCAAGGCACCGACAAAACCAGGGGTACCCCATATGGTACAAATGTCAACACATTCTCCCGTGGACGCCCTTGCCAACTGCCTTCGCACCTCGTCTGGGTCGGCGCGCTCAAGCATTCCATGGAACCTATGACCTGGAGGGAATATCTCCGTGAAAGACTGACGACCAACTCCCGTCGAACAGCCCTCTATGAGATTACTCCCTTGTCCTGATAAACCGCGACTCTCTATAGCCTCTCCTATCATAAACGACCTCTCCTAACAGACCAGCGGTTGGCTACTCTGGTGTTGTCCCAGCCAACCTCTTACCAAACGCCCCCCATTCCCTACCTGATCACTGTCAGGTGAGCATCAGTCCATACGGACACCTATCGAATGGTAATCGGACAAAGCCAGCGAGCAAGCACGCGCAAAAAGAGCGCAAAATCAACTCAAACGAAAATAAGCCGGACTTGCCACTAATCGGAACTGCAAAGAAAGTGCTCCGACCAAATTAACATCACGCACAGATTTACACGACCAGAATCCGTGGTAACATCGGCACCGTAAGTGCCGGCAAAATTCCGCTTTGAAAAGGTACACCAATATGGCATCTAAAACAAGTTTTGATCTAAAATCGGCAGGGCTTCGCAATTCTCCCGCTATCTACTTGAAACGAATGGCATTCCTGACAGGGACACAAATGCGCGGCTAAATGTCGATAAACTCATTAAATACAGACCGTTCCGCGCATTTTTGGCCCCATTTAAGAAGAGAGAATTGCGAAGCCCTGTAAAATCGGCGAGATTTTTGCCTGGGCAGATTGACAGTAGTATTCTGCGCATTGAGAGCAGGACGCTTAGACTTTCTTGAGATTCCGCTTATGACCCAAAACAGACAAATTAAACGAGGAACGGCCAAAGTTAGACACGGAACAATATCTTACAACCTGAGAGCAACTCAAGGGCCGCTGATTCTGTGCATTCATGGGATCGGATCCTCTGGCCTGATATTCGATCCCATATTTGAGCAACAGCTACTGTCCCAGTTCACAATTCTAACTTTTGACATGTTGGGCCATGGAAGCTCAAGCTCAAGCGAAGCGGATGATTACACTGTTGAATCTCATGCTGGCTCCTCATCAGAGCTACTTGAGGTTTTAGAACTTACATACCTCCCTGTTACACTAATTTGTCACAGCGCCGGCGGGGCAGTTGGCCTAGCACTTGCCAAGCTACTATTGAACAGACTGACAGGATTCATAAATCTCGAGGGCAACCTCATAGGCGAGGACTGCGGGCTGGCCACTCGATGGACTTCTACGATGTCATTCACGGACTTCCTAGAACGAGGCAGGAATACACTGGCCGAAAAAATAGCGTCCCAAGGTGAAGATACTTCTTATTTTATGGCTACTGACCCAAAGGCCTTCTACAAAATGGCTCACTCAGTTGTATCATGGTCTGACAGCGGTCACCTGCTTTCAACGTTCCTCTTCGAATTGAGCTGCTCCCGTCTTTATGTATACGGGGAAAAAAATTGGGATATGCCGATATTATCGAGGCTAGCGCCTGTACCAGCAGTTGCCATACCATGCAGTGGCCACGTGATGATGGTGGACAACCCAAACATCTTCTATCAGACGATTGGCCAGTTCATCAGAGAAAACCCTGCAATACATGCGTAATTGCTCAGCGAAAACTCTTCTGGTGAGCTCCACGCCACTTCAGTTTACAAACGCAGCCTTATTATTCATAGCTACGCTGGCTCAAGTTCAGCCAGAAACTCCTGAATCTCTTTGGCATCAATGTTGGGCATACCACCGCTCCTTGCCGCGCTCATGGCACCGATCATGTTTCCCAATTTGCAACACTCTTTTAATGACGCACCTTGTAAGTATCTAAAAGTAAACCCCGCTGAGAATGCATCTCCTGCTCCTATGGTATCAGCAACCTTTACCGCAATCCCAGGAACTGAAATATGCTCACCCGATTTGTCGGCAGCAACAACTCCCTTATCTCCCAGAGTCACCAAAACTACGGAGACGCCAAAGTCTTTCATTACGACGCTGACAAGATTGTCTATATTTTTAGTCGCTAGTCCTAGCAGATCACTAACCACCACTACTTCGCTACTATTTAGCTTCAATATATCACAGTTCTTAATAGACGAATTAACCGTATCCTCGCTATAACAATCCTTCCGGAGATTAATATCGAGAAACTTAGTTGCGTTACTACTCTCTGACAACAGCTTATATAGCGTTTCTCGCGTCTTGGCCGACCGTTGGGTAAGAGTCCCAAAACATATAAAGCGCGCTGTCTTCGCAGCTCTCATCAAATCATCCGTCACTTCAATTTGATCATAAGCCACATTTTTGTTGATCACAAAATGAGGATTACCATCTTCTGTTAACGTCACATCGACAGTGCCCGTTGGAAGACTAGAATCTCTTTGGACTAAGGACAGATCAAAGTCCTTTTGGTTCAGGGCTGCGATCAACTCATCCCCAAGGGCATCCGAACCTACGCGACTTACCATCCTCGCAGGAACCCCAAGTTGCCGCAGTCGATAGCAATAATTTGCTGGCGCTCCGCCTAAAAGCTTTCCATTCGACAGCACATCCCATAAAAGCTCTCCTATCGCTAGAACCTCACCAGTACTCGGAAATTCCATAGCCCCCCCCCCCCTTCTTGTTGTCCTATAAAGCCCCACTTCAAGCAGAAAAGCCCTTCGTCCTGCTCCGCAAGGTATAACCAAATTAGGCGTAAAAATATAGAGGCGATAAACGATGGTCAGTTAATACTGTGTCCCGCCGCACCAACATGGTCTCCCCCAATGTCCAACCAATCCACATTGGCAGAGGCAGGAACTGTGTTGCAGCAAAACGTGGTACTTCAATGTAAATTTATGAGCTAATTCCTGAATTAGCTGGGTGAGCGAATCACCGCCAGCAACCCGAATCACAATATCTACGTCTTGAGTAAATCTCGACTCTCCATAAAATGAGGAAGCAAGGCCTCCTGTAATGTGAAACTTAAAGTTTTGAGCACGCAGAATTTCCAAGCCCTTGAGACATGTTAACACCGACCAAGATCCGCATCTAAACGCCGACTTCGCATTCCCAGCGGGATTCAGCCATACCCCGCTCCCCCGCCCGGTTCATCTGAACCGTACCCCGCGATACCCCGCAGTATGCCGCCGATAGGTGCTGATCGTTTGTTTGAGTAAGATTTGCGAAGGGGAGAAGATAAGAAAAAAAGCGGGGTCCCTTTAAGTTGTTTGGAAGCTCCTTAGGGACCCCGCACAGCACAGCGCAGCGCTGTATAGCGTAGCGCAGCGGGCCTAGAGGGTCTGTTACAACCCTCAATTGCAGACCGAACAGGATAGCTGAATTCCCGCATTAGTCCAGAAGTTTGATGGACTTTGGTGAGGAAGGAAGCAGTTGACAGTTTTACTCCTCAGTTCATAAATATCCTTACGCAATAACGGCAACTATTCTAAATTTTTCGCCTGCGATACGATGACCTATGCTTGTCAGCGGCGTACTGTGTGGAGGGCGCATCAAAGAATCGGCGTACATGTGTAAGCGCCCCTAACTAAACCCCTCCGGATTAGCGGTATTTTTGGTAGCGAGAAAGGTTTCGCGTTGATTATCTCTGGGGCTCTTGCGAGCCTGCTACGGATTCCGTCGTAGCGCTTGCTCTGGCTTTAGCCCAGGCGATGGGTGTGAGTGCAGAGGCTGGTTTATCAAGCGAGCCGAGGATGTCGGTCAGATACTCAAGGATATTGATACCGTTCATCTTGCAGGTGCAAACAAGTGAATTAAAGATCGCTACGGTATCAGCCCCTACCTCACTTGCGGCAAACAGCCAGTTCTTAGCACTCAACTTAAGGTTCCTAATCTGCTGCTCCACCGCTATGTTGCTAATCGGGACAATACCATGGTCTAGATACACCGTGAGACCATCCCAGTGGTTTATGACGTAGTTAAAAGCCTCAAGTAGCTTTGACTTAGGCAGCAGTGACGCCGTGTCACGGATCTTCTTACCCCACGCCAGAAACTCATTTAACTTATCTAACGTGTGCTTTTTGCGATACGCTGATATCTCGCTCGGCTTA
>JBIKKR010000142.1:0-7671 GCA_044360225.1 Bdellovibrionota bacterium
ATCTACGGCGTCCTCGTGGAAAACGGCAAGGAACTGCTGACCGATACACGTGTTCCGTCGGGCATTATAACTAATTTCCCAGGCGGAGGTCTTGAGTTAGGCGAAGCCCCTCTAGAAGCATTACAGCGCGAGTTTCGAGAAGAGACCGGTATTAATGTTCTGCTTGGTGAGCTTCTCTTTTGCTCACAGCAATTTCAGCAAAATCCCGAGTATCCACACGAGCAGCTCATGCATATCTACTACCGAGTATATCGTGACGACAGCCCGATAGACCTTAATGGCAACAATGACGACGTCGTTGGAGCAGCGTGGGTTGCACTCGATGCGTTATCGAGCAAAAAGATTCTAAGCGTCGATCGCGAGTTTACACACCACAAGAGCTTCATTAGTTTGTTCTAGCGGCCTGATATTCTGGAGAAACGAACTTACTTTGAACTCCAACCAACGATCTCATAGCCCTTCTTCTGTAGGCAGTGCTCCACGAAACGCTCGTAGGATGGTGAACGCTGATTCATCTCGCTCATCCCTTTAAGTACGCCCAGGACCCCACCGACCGCCGCGCCAGCACCAGTTGCACGACCTGCATTGCTTCCAGTGATTACTCCGGCCAATGCTCCGGTCCCCGCACCTACTGCACCCCCGACAACTCCCTGCTTGGCCATCTCACCATACTTGTTAGGCTCTTTGATGTACTGATCTGCAAGAGCCATGCAGCTATGTACATCTGCCTGGACAACACCCATAGGAGTGCTTGAGAGTTTATCATTTGGGAATAGATCAGGCGTTTTGGGACCCGAAACTGCTGAGCAGGCAGACACACTAACAACTAATAGCGGGGTTACAATTCTTTTCATGATTCCTCCGGGCTACGCCACGTGGTTAACACTCGTACGATAGCACAGCAAAAAGCAATTCGAACAGACGAGAATTGCTAACCGCCCATCGACAACTGCTCAAGCCTCTCTACGTACCCCTCTACGACTTTAAAGGCATCCACTAGCGGTTGGCGGGTGGCAAAATTGAGGTCCAAAATCTTAAATATCTCAAGCGCTGGCATCGATGCCCCTGCTCGCAGAAACTTCATATACTTATCGAGCACCCCTGCCTCGCCAGCAAGTATTCGGCCTCCGATAGCCATCGCCGCGCTTATACCGATAGCGTACTGATAGGTATAAAACGGCGAGTACAGGTGGCAAAACTGAGCCCACTTAGCTCCTAGCCTCTCGCGATCATACTCAAGGGTATCCCCGTATGCCTGGGCGAAGATATTCGCCGTTTCCTCGCAGATCTCGGGGTACCCCATCGGCTCTCCGTGCGCACACGCTGAATGCATCTTGTGCTCAAGGATGGCCAGATTCGGCATAAGAAACAGATAGCGATGCACAAAGTAAAACGCCTCTTCAAGAGCAGCGATCTCAAGCTCTCTGTCACCCTGGTCAAACAGATGTGCGCGCAGGAGAACCTGATTAAGGTTAGAAGCAGTCTCGGCAACCGACATCGAAGAATTTGAGTAACAAGAAGGCTGGCTCGAATTTGTAAGGTGCGAGTGCATTGAGTGTCCCAGCTCATGCGTTAGGGTCCCCACCTCAGAGATCGTTGGAGAGTAGTTCATCAAGATATACGGCTGTGTCAGGTAACTGCCCGCAGAAAATGCGTTACTGTACTTGCCCTGCCGTGGATGAACATCGACCCATCGCTTGGATGTCAAACCATCTTGAGCTACGCGCACGTACTCCTCACCCAACGGCTTCAATGATGACACGATCAGCTCACATCCTTGCGTGTAGGGCACATGCGGTGGACTGCTCGAAAGCGGCGCCATAAGATCGTATTCAGCGATCCTATCAACCCCGAGAATCCTGGCACGCGCCGTAAAGTAGCGTTGCATCAAGGGACGATGCTCAACACAAGCATTAATCACCGACCAGAAAACATCGGGCGTGTATCCCTCATAGAACATCGCTGCATCGAATGCCGAATCAAAGTTACGCAGCTGTGAGAAGATCTTAGAGCTCACCACTTGCTTGACGAGGGTCTCGCCCAAGGAAGGTAGCCTCGGGAGGTAACTATCCGTATACTGCATGTAGGCGTGGCGCCGAATCTCCCTGCGACGATCTGTGAGAAATTGGTCGTAATTGCCGTGCCCAAGATCCTTTGTTGTCTCACCTATCGAGACTGGGAAAAACCTCATCTCATTATCGTGAATGACTGTACGCAAATCCTCGGGAACCCGTGCGATAGGCCCGACGTGCGCTAAAACGGCTTCAACCTCCCGACTGCGCGTGTGCGGCCGCGCCCGTTCGATCTCATCAAAGCGGTATTTGAATACACGCAATCGCTCCGACTCTGAGAGAAGTTTGCCTACCTGACTCGCATTTGCCTGAAGGATCTCAGGCTCAAAGAACGAAATGCACGCGAAATACTCGGCCGATATGTCACTGAGCTGCTCAAGCAGTTTTTTCGCCTCTATATCGTTAGTATCACCATAGAAACGGAGGTACGCGTACGAATGGAGCTTGTTTATTCGCTCTCCGAGACTGTCTGAGTTGTGCAGGAATTCAACCAGAATATCAGCGGTCTCAAGTAATCGCCCACAGTAACCAGCAAGCGGCGCAATCTCCGCTTTGACCGCATCAAACTCTTGCTGCCAACTGGCAACATCCAGAAACATAGCCTGAAGATCCCAGGTCTCCGCCTTAGGGACCTCAATTCGCACCTCAGACCCGTTGCCACCGTCCAGAACACCCATAATCCTCCTACGCGTACGCGGGCTATCTGCCCAGCTCAATCCTCATCACAAGCCGACTAAGCCATAACGCTAACCCTCTGGGGAAAAATCGTGAGCCATGAACGACAATCTTATTAAACAATCCGTCTACAACGATTGATTTGCGACCCAACGCACTGAGCGCACTGTCGACGACCTGTTCAGCGCTTCGATACGGCGAGTGGTACTCGCGATCTCCTAAACCTGCGTGGAACTCCGTCTTGGTAAGCCCAGGAAGAACGGTAATCACGTCAACGCCAGAGCCACAACACTCGGCATGCAACGCCTCTCCGAGGTATAGGTCGAAAGATTTGGTAGCTGCGTAGACACTAAACCACGGTGCTGGCAACGCACCAACTACACTTGAGGTTATAATCATGGCGCCGCGCTTACGCCGCTTCATCGGTGGCAGAAACCGCCTGGCAATATCAACGACTGCACCGCAGTTGACGTTTACCATCGCGCTCACGCGTTCTATCGGGATATCCTCAAGGGCTCCCAGCAGGCCGAACCCGGCATTGTTGACAACGAGGTCCACATCGCACGAAAGTTCAGCCAGTCTCAACTGGAGGATATCCGCGGCTCCGTGTGAGCCAAGGTCAAGAACGATCAAGTGAACAACACAACCATAGGCTTGCGACAGCTCAGTTTGTAACTGCGCAAGTCGTTCAGCACGGCGGGCTACCAGCACAAGCGTTGTAAACCCCTCGCGAGCTAATGCCCGGGCAAAGCTGGCCCCGATACCAGAACTCGCTCCTGTTACGAGAGCCGTTGTACCGTAACCACTAAGCTTTTTCTGCAGACTGGATAGGTGTAAATCCCCTGCCACTATTGACCCTTTAGAAATAACCCCGCAGAGACTATCCCACGGCCAGCATGAAGGCGACCTGCACCAATCCAACGAGGAATCCGAGCACTCCACCCAAGACCTCTATCGTCTTGAGCTCGCGCGCCGAAACCTCGTGAATGATCTGCTCAAGTTTGGTGAGATCAAACGCCTCTATCTTGGCGCGAACGATCTCACTTACATCGAGCTTGTGCTCGGCTTTCTCTACCACACGCTCGAGTAGCGCTGGAAACTTCTCCGCCATCTGGTCGCGCAGTACCCCCTTGACCTGATCGAGAAGTGGTCCCTGTAGAAACATACCCACCATCGGGTTCTGAGCGGCTAACTTTTGGACGAAGACATCTATCTGTTCATTCAAAAACGCGCCGGCTTCCTCCGAGGTCTCTGCGCTTTTGAGCGCTTCCCGAATATCAGCGTGAGAGAAAAGGTTGTGCTCGATCATCGACCCAAGGCTCTGCGCGATCTCTTTCTGTCTCCGCGGCACGAGCCCCTGCAGGCGCAGCCCCACTACCCGCACCGGCGTATGCGGCCTAAAAAGCATAACTACGGCTATGTAATTCGTTACATAGCCGATTAACGCCGATACTATCGGTAGTGAGACTAGAAACCAGAGGTTAGAATGGGATGTCATCATCGTCGAACGTTACTGGCTCATCGGAGATTGCAGCGCCTCGCCCAGCATTAGCAGCGCGTGGTAACGAATCGGCCGTCGGGATACCTGCCAGAACATTATCGTTTGCTGGAGCACCTGAATAATCTACATCCGATCCCTCAGCACCCTTCGCACCTACAAACTGCACGTTATCAGCCAGGATCTCAGTTGTATAACGATCCTTGCCTTCCTTGTCCTGCCATTTGTTAGTGCGGATACGGCCCTCAACAAACACTTGCTTGCCCTTCTTGAGAAAGCGCTGACAGTTCTCAGCTGTCCGGCCGAAGGTAACGATGTTGTGCCATTCGGTGTGATCTACCCAGTTACCGCTCTGATCTTTCTTGCGCTCTCCGGTTGCAAGTGAAAATCGTACGATCGTCATCCCACCAGGAGTAACTCGCTGCTCCGGATCCTTACCTAAATTACCAAGAAGTATGACTTTGTTTATCCCCATAATCTTTCCCTACAATTTTTTCCCCTAGAATGTTCCTACTATGAATAGGTTTCCTATCATCAATAGGCCCCAGCACAATGAGATGTACCAGAGAGTTGAAAAACCAATTAGCTCGCGAATCAGCGCTCCACTCTGCTGCGACTGCTACAGCACCAAGCGTCGCAACCTACACCGTGAGATCGCCTGAGCACGCGTTCGAATGAATATCGAGTTAAACCCACAAAAAGTTGCTCGATCACCAAGAGACCAGCCCACCTGCTAGGCTCGTTTATAGCCCACTTTGCCCGAGTCTCAAAGAGTTTGTTGGGCCAAAATCACCGCTGTACGCAATGCCAGCGAACCACAAGAGGTGCTCTGCGCGCAGCCAGGGCATCGCACTTCTCCCGCTATCTACTCAAAGTTGCTGAAAGTTTCGATCAGGATACAAATGCGCGGGCTAGCGCTGCAAAACTCAATAAAAACGGCTATTCTCGCGCATTTGTGGCCCTTTAAAATGGACGAGAATTGCGGTGCTCTGCGCGCAGCTGCTTGACGCTGTACTTTATCCTGCCTCCAGAGTAAAATATGGGTTCAATGAAGGTCCTCGTTACTACCATCCCCTACACCGGCATGAAGATCGATGCTCCGATCTCCAAAGATGCCCTAAACGCTCGGCTGAAAGAGGGAAATACCGCCAATATGGTAAGCTTTGAGGACGCTCCGATCGCCGACCTTACCCTGACCCGAACCCATGGAGGGGTAATGGTAAGGGGTATTATATCAGGCACATGCAAACAGGACTGCGCCTCGTGTGGCGACCTGGTGCCTCATGAGGCGCTGGCTACCATCGATTGGATACTTCAGGGAAACGCAGACAGGGCCGCACCTGATGATGAGCTCGACGATCCTGGGGTAATCGTATACCACGGCGAGCACGTCGACCTGGAGGAACACCTTCAAGAAGCGCTCATCTTGAGTCTCTCACCCTTTTGGCATCCGCGGCGTGACCGCCACGAGAAGTGCACGCATTGCCAGCGAGATTGCTCTCAGAAGCTCTGGCGCGTTGGGGATAGTGATAAGCCAGAGGACACTTCAGCCGAATCTGGCTCGCGTGGCACGCTCGGTAATCTCCTCAAAGGGGCGCTGAAACGGTAACTGAGGTGCCCAGGAGCACCGGTGGTGGAGGCAAGTTCGAGAGCCCGGATTGCGACGAGCAAGCACCGCCAACTCAAGGAAAAAGCACCCTAACATCTTAATATCACTGATGCCTAACAACTCTAACCGCTGGGGAGTGGGTCTAAAAAATAAATACCTGCAACATTTGCACAATAAATATTGACTTCTCAGATAGCGATGCTTCATACTCTTTAAATACTGTCAAATCACGACAGTATTTAAACGTATAGGGAGCAGCCTCGAATGACAACCATGAAAGAAGCTAAAAATCGCACATTAATTGCATCACTAACGCTGATATGCTCAGTTTTAACCCCGCTCATCACAACCGCTAGCGCCGAACGTGCTGATGAATTCACCGGCGAAAGATTAGTTCGTGAGAGGGAGAAGGCTAAACAGGAACTCTCCCAGTACTTTGACAAACAGGTCTCTGTCAAAACCGGCTTATCAGATTCCTGGGGCCCGGAGCGTGACGCATTCGGAAAAAAGCTGGTGGGCTGCCCTGCTGAACCTGTGATCCCCGCAGAGCCGACATGGAACGTCGATTTCAGAACAACTGGGGCAGGCCCATGGGCAGGTGGTGTCGATGCGATCAATATTCCGATCAAGACGGCCATGGGAGTGTCGTGGATGGGGTACGCTTACCCTTCAAACTCGACAGCCAGACTTCCAGGACAGTTAAAGAACGCGGAACTTGAGTTTTCCTCACTGGGTATCACCCGAGTGAAGCGAGCTCTGGTGGACCAAGCAGCGGCTGAGTTCGATCGATGCTTTAGCAAGGTTGCCCCGGGCAATTACACGAGCGAGGAGATACAGAAGCTCTGTCCGTATCGTCAGGTATCAAGGAGCGAACAGAAGCAAACATGTATAGAGGAGATAGAGGGAACGATAGGAAAACCTCTCGCTGATGGGAGCGGATATGAGGTTACAGTTATACAAGGTACCGAGTGCGATTTTGTCGGTTGGGGTCAACCCGCCCCCAGGAACACTGGCTTCACACGCTGCTACGCCAACGTGTACAAGGGAGTGGCGACTATCTCAAGTGAAGATATGGCTACCTCCGCCCCTCAGCAGGCAAAAATCCGTCTAATGAGCAAAGTCGCCAAAAAATGCGAGAGAACTCCCTCTGGCAGACGCTCCGCCAAGGACAAGATCGGAGCGTGCGTAGTGCGTGAAATGGCAAAAGCGATGGCTAGTCGGTAACCGCAATCAGTGGCCCTTTGTTCTCAAACTAGATTCGGCAGTTGCGGAAGTGATTTTGGCAGATGCGCCGTCTTCATCCCCACAAATGCCGAATCTAGCTCCTTTCGTCTGAAATCTTGCCCGAATCTGGCAGAAATGTAGGGACGAAAGGAACTAGTGGTGGCGCGGAGGCGCCACTGAGCAAAAAACCTAAGCAACAAAACCCGATCGAGCCAAGCACGGCATCGTCTATCAGGCGATGTAAAGAAAGAGCCCTGCCGCATCGGCCAATCGCAACCGTCTGAGAGCCTGATGTTGAGTACTGTATCAGCCTCCTCCTATTAACTCTACTCCCTCTCTTGGTTCCCACTCGTCCGGATTAGGCTCATACAGCTTGGGTCGGCGACCTCAGCAAAGCGAGGCGTATGCTCCGGAATCAGGGAGGGATTACATCGGCGGCGTTCCCATCAACTGCAGCGACCCACGTGTTATCGGAGAGCCGCTCGGCGGAGATATGATCCTAAATTCGGCAGTTAAGGAGGATGAAAATGGTGCAGATACTCGAAAGCACAAAGGATTTTGATATTTGCGGAAGCGCAACCCTGGCACCGTCA
>JBIKKR010000143.1:0-7604 GCA_044360225.1 Bdellovibrionota bacterium
TCAAAAGGCTTAAGGAGCAGGGACAGTACGCCGTGACCTCGCAGCAGGTGGAGAATGGGTAGGGCCTGGTTAGGTGACCTGGTCCCACCCAACTTTTGCACCCTTGCGGACCGCGGACTTTCTAGTCCGCCCAAAAGTGGGCAGACCAGAAAGTCCCGCACCCCTGTTTAACAGCGCTCCTGATCACGCCTGATTCGCCACCTCCGTAGCCGACCATGCTGAGTCAGAGTACTCACTCCACATCGTCGAGAGTACTCCATCTCGTGACACGAGCTCTGCCAACGTACCACGTTCAACTATCTCGCCGTGCTTCATGACGATAATCTCGTCGAAGAGCGGGAGAAGATTGAACTTGTGCGTCGTTGCTAATATCAGCTCTGAGCTAAAGTGCTTGAGGAGCTTCTCGTAAATCACCCGCTCGTTTGTGAGATCCACACTACTTGTGGACTCATCGAGGAGGATGATTTCTGAGTCGCTATCGAAAGCGAAAAAGATCCCTCGCGCAAGCGCGAGTCGTTGTTTTTCGCCGCCGCTCAAGGAGACACCCTTCTCAGCGATGTTGCTCTCAAGCCCCTTAGGGAGCCGTGCGACCACATCGCTAAACCGAGCCATCTCCAGCGCTCGAGCTACCTTCTCTGGTGAGCCCTCGATCCCCATGGTTATGTTCATGAGCACCGAATCAGCAAACACCTCCGGCTCCTGCGGGATAAGCGTGGTGCACTTTGACACCGCTGCCAAACCATCAAGCACAGGTACTCCGTCACAGAAGACGCGCCCCGAGTCCGCCCTATGTATCCCTCGCAGAAGCGAGAGTAGGGTAGACTTTCCGCTGCCACTACTACCGACGATCGCATAGCTCTTGCCGCGCTCGAAGGTCGCGTGGAATGCGCGTATACCAGCCGCTTCACTCGTACTGTCACGATGACGGAACGAGAGACCCTCTACCGTCAGCGTGCGCCACCCGGCAGGCAATCGCGCTAAGGATGGAGTGCCTACGAGACGATCGTAGTCACTCTCAATCCCCTCTACAGCCCGTAGCCGAGTTGCCTTGATCACCAGGTCGTTCCACTTCCAGGTGAAGTCAAAGAACGAATAGCTGAGAGATGTCAGGTACTCGTTGAGAGCAACCAGCGTTCCCAGCTCGACAGCCTTGCCGCTCTTCACAGCAACACCGACGAACCAGAGCAGTGTTGTCCCCCGCATGAGGTCTATCAGTACACTACTGCAGAACCACTTCGCTTCGGTGAGCATTATCACGCGGCGCGTGATCGGCAGAAACTTCTGGAGCTGCTGATCGACCTCGTCAATCACACGATCCTCAAGCCTAAGACTGATGACCGTTGTAATGTTGGTTAGGTAGTCCTGAACCTTCGATGCAACTCGGTTAAGCACCGAGTTTCCGCACTCGTATAACGGAACGAGTGTGCGGTCGAACGTAAGGATCACTACCAAGATGACGGTCGTAGTGCTCAGTACAACAACTGCAGCCTGCGGTAGGAAGATGCTCATCATCGTCAAAGCAACGAGGAACCGAGTAAAGAGCTGCAACACCATAAAGCTGGCCTCAGAAAAGTCAGCTAGGGCCGAACTCGCCTTGGCAACTCGGTCGATCGTTTCACCGCTGTGGTGCTCGGTGTGCCACTTCATCGGCAGTCGTGTCACCATACTCAGGATTCCACGTTGTAGATTACGTCGGACGCTGTACGATGTGACCGCCTCACTGACTCTGCTTGGAGCATGAAAGGCCCACGCGAGTATGCTGAGAAGCACGGTGGTCCCGAGCAGCATCCCACACTCGAGTAGATCGTTGTTGGTCGCTGCTGTCTGGGCCCGGTTAATAAATCGCGCCAAGATCAGCGGGACCGTGAGCCACACCGCCATAGCAGTAGCAGATGATACCATGGCGATCAGCACTTTGCGGCGCCGCTCCCGAGCGAACTGCAACATGCGGGTCATTAGGTACCCGATCGGATTTTTCAAAATTAATTTTCGTACGTTCATAAATATATCTCCCACGAGCGCCTAGGCCTGCCTACGCTGGGAGATATCACCTCTGGGGTTTCTCGAATCGCTTTAGGTTTGCTTTGAGAGGGCTAACCCTACCGCGGGAACTTCGTCGGTACGCGACGAGGTAAACAGCGGTAATTCGGGAATGTGAGGGGAGATTCGCCAGCTTAGGAAGGCTGGCGCGTTTAAGGCCAACCTTACAAAACGGAATCGAGCAGACTAGGCTGTCGCATCTCCTGCGAGCCATCTGCCCCGATATTGTAGGGATCCTTAAACATGTGCATCGTACACACCTCAAACAAAGCGTTGAACCTTGGAAAGATACAGATGTGTGCGTCGAGAGTCAAATAAAAAAATCAGCTTCTGAATCTTTTTCCGATTTGCGACTCTCGGGCAAACGAGAGCGTGGGCTTATCGGCTTAGGTTCGTATGCCCGGCGATTTCCTGCGCTAACACTTTGGCGGCAAGTGCGAGGTGCTCATCGGGTGCAGTCATACTAAAGCGTAAACACTGGTGTTTATGAGGATATTCATCCCGTAGTCCGGGGAAGAAGGTCGACCCCGGAACGCAGAGGAGCCCGCCGCCCTTGAGAGACTGATACATCTTGAGGTCGTACATCTCGGCGGTGTTGATCCAGAGCCACGAAAATAGCGTTCCCTCGCAGCGGTGCAGGTACCACTCGATCTCCCGTGGTAGGTGTCGATGTAAAGCATCCCTGAATAGCTCTATCTTGCGTTGATAGAATTGCTTGATCACCGTGGCCGATAACTCTGCCAATCGACCAGATAGCAGCGCTTTAGCTGCCATCGCTTGGCCAAAGCGCGACGAGTGTATCCCCAGGTTCGAAAAGAAGGGCTCTAGTGCTTCGATGTAGCGCTCGTGACCGATAGCAAAGCCAACGCGCTCACCTGGAAGCCCCGCCTTTGATAGGCTGGCGCAATGTAGAACGTTCTCATTGTAAACAAGCTCCATTGGCACAAACGCCAGATTGGGGAATGGAGGTCCATAGGCGCTGTCGATGATAAGCGGGATGTCCCATTTTTGCGCGTGATGTACCAGGGTGCGCATCTCGTCATCGGTGAAGACATTCCCAGTGGGATTACACGGGCGCGAGCAGAGAATGGCTGCGCTTGATTCATCGATTGAGATCGCATCGAAGTCAATCCGGTACTTAAACTCGTGGTCTCCTACGATCTCCATCCGCGGCCGAAATCCAACGATCATCTCCTCATTGAGCACTACCCCATCGTACCCGGTGTAGTCCGGGACCATCGGCACCACGATTCTGCGTATTACTCCCTTAGTTGGTTCCGCGCCTCCAAATGTGTTGGCCGCCATAAAATAGAGCGGCTGCGTTCCGCCGGTGATGAGTACGTTCTCGCGCTTAATGTTCCACTTGTAGAGTCGGTTGTAGGTTTCAACGACTGCATCGATAAAAGGGTCAAAGCCTTGGGTCATGCCGTAGCGGCCAACGATCTCGCTAAAATCTTTTGAGTGGACGATATCGAGCGCGTACTCGCGCCACATCGCATCAACCTCAGGCAGCACGAGCGGATTACCTGGGCTTAAGTTAAGCCAGGTTTTAGAGGGATCCGAGCGCAGGGCGCGAACGATATCCTTCATAATCTCACGCACGCCCGTTAGGCGATTCATTTTGGTGCCGATGGTTGATAGTTTGGGTTTGGCCATAGATTTTAGGAGTATAGCGTAGGTGGGGGGGGATCGGTAGCGGTTTTGGCGAGGGGATGATTTTGGGGTTTTTCCTCTCGGGCACCTGCGGCGTGCATCGCAGAGTATACATAACGGGATCGGTGTCGGAGAGATGAAAAACCTACGCCCATGAGGCACCTTGAGAAGTGCTTTCATGGACGTAGGTATTTTGTGGATGCGCTACCGCCTCGAGCGTACGGGTAACGGTACAACGCTCCCGCAACTCCCCGAGCTACAAAGTCTGGGGCCGCCCGGAGCGACAGCGACTCCTCCGCCCAGAACTGGAGTGCCGCCCCGAACGGGGTTGCCGACGCTTGGCGGAGGATTACCTGGAGGCGCGGAGGGCGGAGTAGTCCCACTTCCACAGTGCGGATTGAAACTGGTTGCGCAGGTCTTGCAGTCCATCGTTCCCCAGTGGCCATTTACAGAGGTCGCTTGAGGAGAGCAAGTAACAGTTCCTGAACCTGTACTACCGTCGGTATACCTGCAGGAGTAGGTTACCGAGCAGGGGCCGCTGGGTGCGGTGGGTGGGGTAGCAGGTAGGTCCGGTGCAGCGGGTCTGCAATCATCGACATTGGTGCCGCAAGAGTCACTTCTTTCGCAACACCACTTAGCGTCACCCTTGGAGCATGTCTGTTTGCCCTTTTCTTCGCAAGATTTAGGAGTGACGGGTGCTTGGCTGGCGACTGGGGGAGCCAGACACACCCTAGTACCGTCGGGAAGAGTAATGCAACCAGCGTCGTCTGACGGCTCCGAGGGATCCGTGGGCGGTGACGGTGCGGGTCGTGGCGATGGCTTTCTTCCACACTGTTTAGTAGTGGGATTGACGCAAAAATCATTAGGTGGGCAGCAATAGTGATCCTGTCCGCACTCAATTCGGCCGGGGCAAGGAGATACGCTAGGCGGCGGCTGATTCACTGGAGGCAATTGTCTGTTCGGGCGTTGTAGGTTGCAATCGCTACAAACCTTACCCCTTATCGTCGGAAAACCGGAGATGCCCGCATTCCGGCATCTCGAATTGGGAAACTTGTAGTCCGGGCCGCAGTCGATCCATTCGATAGCATTACAGCCGTATTGTTCTTGATTACTTGCAACCATCGTCTTTAGATCATTACACGGGCCGCAATTGCCCGCGGTGAAAATTTGGGCTCGGCACTCCGGGCGCGAGGCATCCATAGTACTAACAAGACCACTACCCTTGGCCTCCCCGATTGTACCGTTGTGCGCCGCTGCTAACTCCTGAAAGAGTTTTTCATCTTCGTGACTCGGCTGCCGTTCTTTGATGCTGAGGATCTCTTTCCAACTTTTGCCGGCCGATATCTCAATGATGGATACCTTATCCCCGCGCAGCGCAGCCAGGAGACAGGTCTTCTGCGATACAACTCCATCCACCACCTTTTGTTTGCGCGCTAATTGCACAGGAAACTTTAATTTGAGTGGGGCACCTTTTGCGCGTGATGACCCCGATTCTTGGAACCACACAGCTATCCGACCGCCTTCCTTCCTGTATTTCGTAAAGCGATAGAGCGTAGCATCATCCGCAAATACAGTTGGCACGCTGACGGCAGCCATCGCTGCCCACACAAGAAAAACACAGACCAAAAGCGAGGTAAAAAGTCTAGTTTTTATAGGCATAGTGCTCCCCCAGCAGTTAACTAAGAGTTTCCTCGTCGGAAAGCTCGAAATACTTAAGCCTCTATGATGATATTTTTTAAAAATCGAAGGGCGTGACTGAGCAACGGAGTTACGCTCGTCCCGGCTAAAAGGCTGTGATTGCTCAGCTACTCGATAAGGCGGAGTGTGTAAGCCTCGCTATCGTGATATTTGATAAGGCACGGGGTGTGCTCGCCCCTACCGAGCAAAAGCCCTCGTAAGCAAGGTTTTGCCCCGCCTCCCTAATCCGCCTCAAACAACAGCTGCTGTCGTTTGTTAGCAATAGCCACCGGCGTTCCCGCTGGATACGAGCCGGTAAAACATGCATCGCAGAACTTACCCGGCTCCGAGCCTACCGCCCGGTAGAGCCCGGCAATCGATAGATATGCGAGCGAGTCTACGCCGATAAACTCGGCTATCTGCTCTACTGTACTGCGCGATGCGATAAGCTTCTGCTTATCAGGAGTATCGATTCCGTAGTAACACGGATCGGTTGTCGGAGGAGAGGATATCCGCATATGGATCTCCTTGGCCCCAGCTTGACGGAGCATCGCTACGAGTTTTCGACTCGTCGTTCCACGGACAATTGAGTCATCAACTACGATAACTGATCGGTCCTTTAGAACAGCAGGATTCGGATTGAGCTTAATTTTTACACCGAAGTCGCGGATCGACTGCTTCGGTTCGATAAAGGTTCGTCCAACGTAATGATTACGCACAAGTCCCATCTCAAATGGAATTTGCGCGGCCTCGGCATAACCTATCGCCGCTGCAACGCCGGAGTCCGGTACGGCGATCACAACGTCTGCTTTAACCGGATTTTCACGCGATAGCTCAGCTCCCATATTCTTGCGGAGCTGGTAGACGTTCTTGCCAAACACGTTCGAATCAGGACGCGCAAAATAGACGTACTCAAATATGCACGGAGCGGCCTTTGAAAAGCCAAATGGATAAAAGCTGCGGAGTGAACCATCTGGCATCACCTCAACAACCTCGCCGACCTCAACGTCTCGTACATAGGTTGCGCCGATCAGGTCAAACGCGCAGGTTTCTGAGGCAAATACCGTCGCGCCATCGAGTGTTCCGATAGCGAGTGGGCGTAGTCCGTGTCTGTCCCGCGCAGCTATGAGGCGGTCCTCAAAGAGTATTAAGAGCGAGAATGCTCCCTGTAGCCGCGAGAGGGCTCCAATTACACTCTCGACCCGCGGGGCGTCTTTGTCGGCATGGGCCAGGAGATGGAGAACGATCTCGGTGTCTGATGTTGAGCCGAAGATTGAGCCCTGATCGATCAGCTCCTTACGGAGTTGATCGGTGTTGGTGAGGTTGCCGTTGTGCGCCACTGCTACGCAGCCAAGAGAGATATCAGCCACAAACGGCTGGACGTTGGCGAGTTTATTGCCGCCGGCTGTCGTGTACCGTACGTGACCGATCGCAACATCACCAGGGAGTCGTCCAAAGTCATAGCCGCTAAAAACGTCTGCTACGAGCCCAAGCCCCTTGTGGACGTGAAAGTGCGGACGATCGGCACCGTTTCGTTTGCACGAGACAACCCCGGCACCCTCCTGGCCCCGGTGCTGTTGAGCATAGAGACCAAGATAGGCGAGGTTGGCAGCCTCAGTGTGCCGCCACACCCCCATGAGGCCACATTCATCGTGAAACTTGTCGAGGGACGTATCGATGGAAAACTCCATGGTGCTCCTATTCACTAAAGATCTGATCGAGTCCGCCGAACCAGGCGTTAAACGCATCTTGTGCTGCTATCTCAGCCACGCCAGAAACAGCGATGGTATCTCCACCAACGCGCCCTTCACCCGCAACCACTATTTCGTGCGTATTCAAGATGCTCTCTACACGATCAGCGTTGCTCGCACTGCAGCTGATCACAAATCGTGCACCACTCTCTGCAAATAGCGCTACATCCCCTCGAAGCGATGTGTCGGCGAGTGTCACCTGAGCTCCTCGCGGTGCAGCGTAGTCTGAGAAGCAACATTCCGCCAGTGCGACTGCGAGGCCACCTTGCGAAATATCGTGGCATGAGTGAAGTAGCCTCGTGGCAACCAGTTCACGAACGGCATCGCAGGTTTTCTTTTCGCGCTCATAGTTAAGCTCAGGAAGAGCACCGCGCTCGATACCGTGAATCTCTGCCAGGTAGGCGCTTCCGCCGATGTCACTCGGTTTTGCTTCGCCGATAATTAACACAGTATGACCATCAGCCTTGAATCCCGAAGAGACCG
>JBIKKR010000144.1:0-7573 GCA_044360225.1 Bdellovibrionota bacterium
GGATCTGGTTTGCATTTTTTTTGTTGTAGACCAAGATACAAACGACTATAAGCCCGGGCGAAATAGGCCTCGCTGCTAAGGCGGGCTCCCGATTCCCGGGCGGGCCTCATAAACTTAGTCCAGAATTCAGCAGCAAGGCCGATGATTACCTCTTTTCCGACCGTAAAAACACACATCTCTCCGTGTTTTTCGAGAAACCGGTAGCAACCTGCGGGTATTGCATTAGCGTCGATCAATAGTTCGACCGCGTCACCGGCGCGTAGAGTTGAGATATCCATAATTCCTATCCTCCAATGATTTGAATTCTTATCTGAATGGACCAATAGAATATTCGGAGAATTCAGAGAAAAGTTGTGTGGAGTTGTAAGGACATCTAAAAAATTCCGAGGGACTAGTTGTAAGAGCGCTAAATTGCAGAAAGCTTGGCGTGTAGCGAGGTGAAACCTTTTGCAACTATCAAAGTAGTTGATTATACTCGGGAGGTTTACGGCTTTGAATCTGCTCTTGGGTCAAAGTCCTTTAGTTCGCTGGGCTATGCGTCTGTACAGTCTGTAACTAGGTTGAGTTGTCATTTATTCATTATGTCCCACGTTAGAACTCGTTTCGCTCCTTCACCAACTGGATTTCAACACCTTGGCGGTTTTCGCACAGCGTTTTTCGCATGGCTCTTAGCAAAGCGTCACGGAGGTGAGTTTCTGCTGCGCATCGAAGACACCGACCGTGAGCGAAGTGTCCCTGGGGCGATACGCTTTATTCTTGAGGAGCTAGCATGGTTTGGCATTCAACCAGATGAGGGGCCCAGCAAGGCGGAGCTTGAGAGGATTGGAGAGTCCTGGGAAGGGGCCCCCGACATTGGTGGGCCATACGGTCCCTACATCCAAAGCCTACGGATGCCGCGCTACCGAGAGGTTGCTGAGGAATTGATCGCCAAGGGGTTTGCGTACCGCTGTGACTGCACTCCTCAGATGCTTGAGCGTGAGCGCAACGAGCAGATGGCGCGCAAGGAGTTACCGGGCTACTCGGGCTACTGTCGCACTCGCAACGTCTCGGCCGATGCCCCGCACGTGGTACGGCTCAAGATACCGCAGAAACGTGCGATCAGTTTTAACGATGAGGTGCGCGGTAAGGTTACATGGGAGCAGATTCAGTTGCGAGATACAGTCCTGCTCAAGAGCGATGGGTCGCCCACGTATCATTTGGCAGTAGTAGTGGATGATCATGATATGAGGATTAGCCACGTTCTTCGGGGTGTAGAGTGGCTCTCCTCAACTCCGATCCATCTTCTGGTCTATGAGGCGCTTGGGTGGGAGCCTCCGGTCATTGCGCACTTCCCAGTGGTTAACGGCCCGGATGGTAAGAAGTTGTCAAAGCGCACTGGGGCGGCAACGTCACGCGAAGCTCGCGAAAAAGGATTTCTTCCCGAGGCAGTGCTTAATTTTGTCTCACTTATCGGATGGGCACCAGGAGAGGGGAGCGATCAGGAGATATTTACTCGTGATGAGCTAATCTCCAAATTCTCACTTGAGGGGATCAATCCCGCAAGTGGTGTCTTCGACATGACTAAGATGGAGTGGATGAACGGTTTGTACATACGAAAGCTCGACACAGCCGACTTCATCAGGCGAACGGCTCCATTTCTCAAGGCAGCAGAGGTTGTGATACCCGACGAGATGTTTGCGGCGATAGCGCCCCTGGTGCAGGAGCGGGTGAAATTGCTGACAGAGGTGCCTCATATGGTTGAGTTCCTTATGGATAAACCGCTGGAGCGGCAGATGGATGCGATGTTTCAGAAGGGTATCGATGTGGCGAAAGCTCGTGAGATCTTGACGCGCTCCAAGGCTTGCCTGGAGCACCTTCAAGAGTTCTCTGTGACACAAATAGATCAAGCGTTACGTAGTGTTGCAGGGGACTTGGGGCTTAAGCCTGGGCCGGCGTTTGCCGTGCTACGGGTCGCTGTAACGGGGAAGACCGTTACTCCACCGCTCTTTGAGTCGTTTGCGGTTTTGGGTCGTGATAGGGTATTGTCTCGAATCTCTGAAGCCCTTGTACTGTTAGAGGTGATGTAATGAAAGCAAAAGATGTAAGACGTGGAACGGTTTTAAAGTTTAAGAATAGCCTCTACAGTGTGATGGATTTCCATCATCACACCCCGGGCAATCTGCGCGCGATGGTGCAGATGAAGCTGCGCAACCTCTACGATGGAAAGCAGACCGAGCACAGATTTAGCTCAACTGAAGAGATTGAGACGGCTGATGTATTTAATCAGCCAGCGACCTTTCTGTACGCGGATCAGAACGGGTTTCACTTTATGAATAGTGAGACCTACGAGGAAGTCACAATCTCGGAAGAGATGATCGGTCTCGGTCGGTATTTCGTTCAAGAGGGTATGCAGGTGCAGCTCTCAATGTACGAAGAAAACCCAATTGGAATTCAACTTCCGCAGACAGTAACCCTTGAGATAGTTGATACAGAGCCAGGTATGAAGGGGGCCACGGCAACTAACTCACCGAAGCCAGCCAAGACCGAAACGGGATTGCAGGTGTCAGTACCGCAGTTCGTTAACATCGGTGATAAGATCATTATCAACACAGACACCGGAGAGTATCAGAGTCGGGCGTAACGGGCTCGCCCTGCCAGTTGCATTCTCGCAAGTATCATCAGGAGGTCATTTATGAAGCGTCCTATGACTCCGCGTGGCTACGCTGCGCTTCGTTCGGAATTGATGAAATTAAAGGCCATGCGCCCGGAGCTTGCTCGTGCAATCGAGGTGGCTCGTGGGCACGGCGATCTCTCCGAGAACGGCGACTATGACGCCGCTAAAGAGAAGTCAGGGATGGTCGAAGCCAAGATCCGTGATATCGAGACACGGTTAGCAATGGCAGAAGTCATTGATCCCCGAAAACTCACCATTTCAGAGCGAGTAGTTTTTGGTGCAACGGTAACCATAGAGGATGTTGACAGTGGCGAGCGACGAGTTATCAGCATCTATGGAGCTGAAGAATCCGACGTCGATAAGGGATGGATCTCGTATGAAGCTCCGCTTGGTAAGGGCCTGATCGGTAAAGAGCTGGGTGATGTCGTCAAAGTTCCTCTTCCTGGGGGAGCTCGTGAATATGAGATAGTTGAACTGTCGGTCACCTATGAAGAGACCGAAGAGATCGTCATACGTTAATGCACTAGACGGTGATCGGTGATTAATCTCGGCCAGCTTAGTATCATTAGTGCGGCGCTGATTTTTAGTCTGGCTGGTCTGTTTGTCAAGTTGGCTGAGATGCCCCCATTGGCGCTGGTTGGGTGGCGGAATCTCTTGCCGTTTCTCGTAGTAACTTTATTTCGTCCTACGCTATTACGGAACTTTATTTCGAGGCCGAACCGGGTATTGTTGTTGGTTGCTGTGTTATCCACGCTGCGTTTTTCGCTCTATAATTTGGGGATTGTAGTCGCTCCGATGGGCAGAGGGATCGTCGTTCTGTATACCTGGCCCCTGATATTTACCCTAATCGCGTCCATATTTTTGGGGGATGCGCTCAATCGATTTTCAATCGCAGCTCTGATATTGGGATTTAGTGGTGTATTGCTGATGGGGTTGGATGTTGCATCGTTTTCCGATAGCAAGCAGTGGTTTGGAATTATTCTGCTTATGGTGGTAGCCGTGTTGAATGCTGCTAGTTATGCCATCGTTAGTACTCAGCTTAAAACGCGTTCGACGTCAGAGGTGATCTTTTATGATAACGTGGTTGGCGCATTTTTGTTCCTACCATTTCTTGTGTCGAATCTAACATCTGTGACCTTCACTGCCTCGATGTGCGTAGCCAGTTACGGATTGATTGTCGGTATAGCCGGGTATTTCCTCTTGTATGCGGGCATGAGAAAGGTCTCTGCCGCAACTACAGCCGTGCTGAGCTACACCGAGGTCGTCGGTGCCAGCATTCTGGGAGCCGTGGTGTTTGGAGCATCGGTGACTTGGCGCATGCTTACAAGCGCTTCGATGATACTTACGGCAGCTTTTCTGGTGCGGAACCAACCTAGACCAGGATGATCGCGTGGAGTCCTCATTGCAGACATCGTTTGCTCTTAGCTATCCCTATGGTAGCCTACTAGGGTGATTTCCCAAGAGAGTATCGACCGAGTCAGAAGCGAAGCCTCTATCATTGAGGTGGTGTCAGAGACCGTCAAACTGCGTCGGTCTGGCCTCAATTACACCGGCTTGTGTCCTTTTCATTCGGAGCGCTCACCTTCCTTTTCGGTGCGAGAGAGCAATAACAGTTATCACTGCTTTGGATGTGGGGCATCGGGTAATGTGATCTCGTTTGTGATGATGACCCGCGCGCTCAGTTTCCCGGATGCTGTTGAATTTTTAGCGAGCCGATTCGGCATCGAACTCAAGTATGAATCAGGTCGTGCAGCAGGACCCAAGATTGATCGCGAGAAATTGTTTGCGCTATGCCAGACGGCACATCTGTTTTTTCGGCGCTCGCTTATGCAGGTAAAGAGCGGGCAGGGCGAGTACCGCAAGGTCGGAGAGTACTTAAAAAAGCGCGGTCTAACAGCAGATGCGATCAACGCATTCGGAATCGGTTATGCGCCAAACCAGAGAGGGGCCCTGATCGATGAGCTGACGAAGGCTGGGTATGACCGTGAGACGATCCTTTTGTCGGGACTCGCACGCCGATCGGCGTCCGGAGAAACCTACGAGCTCTTTCGTGGTCGGTTAATTTTTCCCATCTTCATCGACCCAAAACGTATTGCGGGATTTGGTGGGCGCGTTGTTCCAGGGGTGCAAGAGCCATCTTTTGAGCAGCAGTCACCAAAGTACGTTAACTCACCGGAGACCCCAATCTATCAAAAGAGTAAGACATTTTATGGTTTGCCGCAGGCGATGAGCGCGATGCGTGAGAGTGGGGAGGTCTACATCGTTGAAGGTTACATGGATGTGATCGGGCTCGCTATGCGCGGAGTGCACAACGCAGTGGCGTGCTGCGGCACGGCGTTGACTGAGCAGCATATAAAGCGGCTATCAGGACTGTGTAGCCGCGTCCACCTTCTCTTTGATGGTGATGAAGCTGGAAGGAATGCCGCTGCAAAATCGTTTCCAGTAGCGCGCAATGCTGAGCTGGATGTAACGGCGTGCTTCTTGCCAGAAGACACTGATCCCGACGATTTTGCCTCGCAGCACGGTGCGCACACATCTCAGGCGTTGATGGAGTTGTTGATCGATTCATTTATCGATGGGGTCGTGGGAAAACTTGGTGGATTGTCGAATGATGGTCTAGGCCCAAACCTCCTAGGGAAGGTGTGTGATGAAGTTGCCAAGGCTCTCTCGTTGGTTCAGCGCGAAGTGGTAAGGGCCTCGCTCATAACGCGTGTCGCGCGACGATTGAAGGTTGAAACTTCACAACTGGAAAAATTGGTAGAACGTTTCAGAGATGATGTGGGGCGGGCAGATGGAGAGCCTAAGGCGTCACTCCGCTCAGTAGCTCATAGAGACAGTGAGAAGTTGCGGCGAGATTGGGGCGTCGGGGCTGTTGTAGATCAGGGATCAGACTCCAATGAGGGCGGCGCTACCCGTGAATCTGGCCGGCCACCCCGGTTGCTGCCTAAGTCCGACCTGGCTCTGTTACGGGTAGTAATGGTGCTTCGGGAAGCTATCATCTCGCAGGTCGTCAGCAATGTTGATGTATGCGAGATGTTACAGCCTGAGTCGATGAAGTTCATCTTGGGCTTAAACGACATTATACACGACACGGAGCTGGGAGAGGAGCAGCTCAAGGTTGAAATTAAGCAGTATTTACAGTCGCGTGGATTTGAAATGGGGGTACACGGGAAAGAGGCTCACACCATGCTCTCGATGAGTGACGAGACTCCGGAGTCGGTGTACGAAAAGACGCTCAGTGGCTTTAGGCGTGAGAAGTTATCTTCGCTGATCAAGGAGTCGCAGCAGGAACTGGCCTCTTGTGCCGATGAGCCCCAGCGCCAAGCCGAGATCTTCAGACGAATCCGGTCCCTAAAAAGTCAACTTGACAGTATGGTCAGGGGGTAGACCTCGGCCAATCAAATCGCTAGTATTGCCCGATCTGGTGTCCATCGCACAGCAACAGTTGGTGTTAGTGTGGTTCGAACGTGCGAGCCAACCAACTCGGAGTGCAAGTGAGTGGGTGCGGACAAATTGATGTCAATTGGTTCTCCGGCGTCGGTCCAATGCCGGAGCGTTTCTCTTCTGGAGTGTGAGCGTGGTGCGAAAAAAGAGCGGAGCTGGTAGCGGTAAAAGTCTTCGCAAAGTTAAGCCGAGTAGCAAGGCTAAGCCTAAGTTAAAATCGACAGGTGCAGCCAAGAGGCTCAAAGACCGAGGAAAAAAGCTAGCGCGCGTGACGCTCAAAAAAAATTCAACACTTAAGGCGGCAGCGCGAGAGAGGCTCAAGCGCCAGGAACCTGCTACTGGTGGAGCAAAAAAAACAGCCAGGCCAGCTTCGCCTTCAAAGGACACGCAGCGTAAGCCTCAGGGTAAGGTCACTAAGATCGTGCCGCAAAAAGTTGCTCCTATCAAGGAGTCTGTGGCAAAGCCTGTGGTTGTTGGGCAAGTAGGCTCGGCAGCGAAGAAGATTGCACCTGTTGCCGAAAAAGTAGTTGAAAGCGTTAAACCGCTCACAAAGCCTCTTACCAAGGAGCCTAAGAAAGCGCTCGATGCAGATAAGGAGGTGCTGGCGATTGATAGAGATATCATCGTTGGAGATCTCGATGATGGATTGCAGGAGCTAACAGGCTTTGAGGTCGGAGTAGAAGCAGAGCTCGCAGATATCGACAGTGCGATTGATATGACGGAGCGGGGTGATATTGAGACCCGTGTGAGCCGACTGATCGAGATCGGCAAGGAGAAAGGGTACATCACTATGGACGAGGTCAATGAGGCCTTAGCTGGTGAAGTGATGTCCGAGGAGCAGGTCGATGAAGTTGTGGCGCGTTTCGGCGAGCATGACATCGATATCATAGAGCAACCTGCGGAGCCTCAGGAGGAGGCGGGAGATGGGGGTGTTGGGCTCGATGCTGCTCCCGAAGTCCTAGAGCCGGGATCGCTTGGTCGCAGCACAGATCCAGTACGGCAGTATTTGCGCGAGATGGGTAATGTCAGCCTGCTCACGCGAGAGGGTGAGGTTGAGATAGCTAAGCGTATAGAGTCCGGCTTGCTCGCCATTCGCGAGCAGCTACTGCAGCAACCGATTGCGCTCGACTACGTCGTAAGTCTCTTCGACAAGGTAAAGGCTGATGAGATCCGTCTGAGAGATCTTTTTGCTGAGGACGATTCCGAGCAGGATTCTGAAAAGGAGGAGGAGGAGGAAGAGGAGCCGAAATTTGACGAAGACGGACAGGAGATAGCTCCGAAGCCAACTCCTCAAAGTCAGGAAGACGAGGAGCAGAAGAAGAAGTTCCTCGCAAGGGCTACACCGTATCGCAAGGCCCACAAGGATACCCGAACACTCTACGAGCAATTGATGGAATTGCCTCTTGAGAAGCGCGTTGGCTCAGATCGCGAGAAGAAGTTCTTTAAGCAGCTGGCAAAGAACTCTGCCAAGATAGA